>CALMKH010000159.1 GCA_937867025.1 uncultured Bacteroidota bacterium
GGATAAGATAAGCGCTGAAAGCATCTAAGCGCGAAACTTGCCTCAAGATGAGATTTCTTTATAAGGGTCGTAGAAGATTACTACGTTGATAGGCTACAGATGTAAGCATAGTAATATGTTAGTCGAGTAGTACTAATTACCCGTAAACTTACCAACTTTTTTTCTCTTACTTTCAATTTTTGTCAATTAACTAAAGTTCTTTATGGCAACTATAGCACGGGTGTTCACCTCTTCCCATTCCGAACAGAGAAGTTAAGCCCCGTAGCGCAGATGATACTTGTGTTAAAACTGGGAAAGTATGTCGTTGCCAAAATTATTCAAGTCCCGCCTATACGGCGGGACTTTTTTTTTGTCTTTTTTTTAAGCATTTTTGCACATGAATATTCCTGAACTCATTAAAGCGAATCACGAAAGAAAATATTTCTTCCATTTCAACGAAAATCCTAAAGCCTATCCCGAAAACCTCCAGGCTGAAGGCCTTACCCTCTTTCAAAAAAAACTCAATACAAACTATACTCTTCCCGCCGAAAATAAAAATAACGCGTTCTATGGAGAAGAAATATCACCATACATGCAAACAGGGCTCGGTATCCATTATCCTAAAACCGATGTTGGAACACTTGTAGCCAATGCTGAGAAAAGCTTTGACGTATGGAGAAAGCTGAGCGTTGACCAGCGGTTTAATATCCTGTACGAAACGCTTGAAAAAATAAGTCACCGCTTCTTCGAAATCGCCTATGCCACCATGCATACCTCCGGTCAAAGCTTCCTGATGAGCTTCCAAGCTTCCGGACCCCATGCCTGCGACCGCGCCCTTGAAGTCATGACCACGGCCTACGAACAACTGACATACTTCCCGGATGAAGTGGAATGGGTCAAAAACATGGGCAAGTTCGATCTTAAACTTCAGAAGACATATAAACCCGTTGCCAAAGGCGTAGGTCTCGTTATCGGTTGCTCCACTTTTCCGACCTGGAATACCGTGCCCGGCCTGTATGCTGACCTGATCACAGGAAATTCTGCTATCGTAAAGCCTCACCCTAAAGCCGTTTATCCCATTGCCATCTTTATTGAAGAAATGCAGAAAGTCTTCATGGCACACAACCTGCCGGCCGAAATCGTGCAACTGGCTATAGACAGCGTTGAAAATCCAATTACCAAGCAGCTGGCCGAACACGACAGCATTAAACTGATCGATTATACCGGTGGTAATTATTTCGGTAATTATATAGAATCACTTGGCAAGACTTGCTTTACAGAAAAGGCAGGCATCAATTCAGTCATACTTGATTCATGTGAAAACCTTGACAGCGTGGCCCAGAATCTGGCTTTCTCGGTGTCGCTTTATTCCGGGCAAATGTGTACAGCTCCGCAGAATATTTATATATCCGGGGATGGCGTGAAAACCCCGGCCCGGCATTTTACATACCAGGAAGTCGTTGACAAGATTACTGCATCCATCAGGGGGCTTATGGAAAACCCGAAAGCTGCTGCCCCCACCCTGGGAGCTATCCAGAATGACCAGACCATGTCGCGTATTGCTGAGAAGGTCAGATCCAACAGCGCCACTGCCATTCAACTGGATGTGAAAGTTGAAAATGCGGAATTCTCGGGAGCCAGGATACAAACACCAACCATTATTACAGCTGAAGCGGGCGAATCCGGAAAATACCTTGAGGAGTGTTTCGGTCCCCTCATTTTCATCGTAAAAACAGCGAATCGCGAAGAGTCACTGTCCATTGTCAGGGATTCCGCCCGTACTCACGGCGCTATCACCTGCCTGGCTTATACCACCGACAAGGATTTTATGCATCAGGTGGAGGATGAAATGAACGGTGTGTTCACACCGGTTTCTTTCAATTTTACAGGTGCGGCGTTTGTAAACCAGCACGCCGCATTCAGTGATCTGCATGTAAGCGGGGGAAACCCTTCGGGAAATGCGACGTTTACAAATACTGAATTTATAAACAAACGCTATATATGGATAGGAAATAGATATATGTTGTAACGAATATTGTTGCTACTTTTGCATCCATGAGAAAACTAATTTTATCTTTTGGTGTTGCAACAGTATTGGCATCGTGCAACAACCAGCAGGCTACACAGGCTGCCGAACAGGCTGTTGTCAGCACAGACACTACAGGCGCAAATTATTCCGTAGAAGCCGGCACTTCGCTGCTTGAATGGAAAGCCACCAAAAAGGGCGGAAGCTCACACAATGGCACTGTTAAAATAAGCGGCGGAAACCTGAATATTAAGGAAGGCAATATTGTTTCCGGATCTTTTACAGTTGATATGAAAACCATTACCGACCTGGATCTCACCGATACGGGATACAACGGAAAACTGGTAAGGCATCTCAGTTCGGCTGATTTTTTCGACGTTGAAAAATATCCAACCGGAAAATTTGAAATCACCGGTGCAAAAATGCTGAACAATGATACAGCCGGTAATACGCATATGGTATCAGGTAACCTGACCATCAAGGATTCCGTTAAGAACATCAGTTTCCCCGTAAAAGTCACTATCAATGGCAATGATCTCTCAGCTGAGGGTGAAGTGGTGATCAACCGCCTTCAATGGGGAATCGTGTATAATTCCGTATCGGCATCCCCTGCAGCCCTGTTGAAAAAGCTCGGCGACAATGCCATCAACGATGAATTGACTATCAGGATCCGCCTGAAAGCTAAAAAAGGATAACTACTCATATCTGAATTTGTTTGTTAAAATTTAAATCCCGGTTCTTGCCGGGATTTTTTATTGCCAATCGGTATTGGTTTTACCGCATTTTTCAGAATATTCGCTATCATTGCACTTCCGTTTGAAGGGAATGCCGCACGTGCGGCAGCACGGAACTTAAAGATGATTTTACAACAGGAATCGGCGAATAAACAGGATATACTTGCTATCAGGTGTTTTGAAAAGGAGATTGCGGAAAACCTGTCCAACCTCCTCATTACAGAATATGCAAACACCTGTGTCCTGTCGGTGTATTCGGATCTTACAAAGGCCCTGCAGGCGTATAAGGTCCTGGCAAAACCCGGGTTATCGTCCGATCCCTGGGTAAACGCATCTTTCCATAAACAGTGCCACATGGATTTCGACACGTTGTTCGACCTGGTGCCGCGAAAATTTTCACCTGAGGCAGGGGGCGCGGGGGTGTCCGATCAGGATATAGAAGTAGAATACAGGAAAAAAACAGGGCATGTTCATTTTGCCGAGGGTCTCCTGAAATACCATGACACACGAAGGGAAGATGCCATATATGTATACAGGTTCAACGGCATATATTCCATTTTTGCGTTTCAGGCGAAACGCTGCGTGTTTGCCAACAGCTTCAGGTGCGAGAATGAAACGGAACTTCTTTATTTTATTCTGAACGCCATGGAAATTAATGGTCTGAGCCAGGAAAAGACCAGGTTATACACGGATTACAGCCTGATGGCAGATCACAGGCTGATGGAATTTCTCAAGCCATATTTCGCGGAAGTAAAAACGCTGGCGATCGAGCATGATGGTATTGATACATTGATACCTGAACTTCCCGAATTGCTTTTTGCCAACCACCTGATGTCCCTATGCGTATAATCAGCGGGACATTAAAAGGCCTGAAGTTCAACACCTACAAGGGAGACAACACCAGGCCTACCACCGACCTGGCCAAACAGGGCATATTCAACAGTCTGGAATCCATTATTGATTTTGAAGGGCTGGAAGTTATTGACCTGTTCGCCGGAACGGGTAATATCGGTCTGGAATTCCTGTCGCGGGGAGCGGCCAATGTCTATTCTGTCGATCATCACACCGGCAATATCCGCTACATGAATGCGATAAAGAAGGAACACCATCTTGAGCATTGGCACATCCACAAACAGGATGCCTTTACATTTCTGAAATCACATCCTCTCAAGGCTGATATTCTGTTTGCCGATCCTCCATACGACTACCCGAAGATGCACGATCTTGTCAGTTGGGTTCTGAACTCAGAATGGTTCCGTTCGGGCAATGCACTCTTTGTCCTGGAGCACGTCGACAGGTTGGTTTTTAAACAAAAAGAGGTATTTTTGAAGAAACAATACGGCGATACGGCCTTCAGTTGTTTTAAAAACAGTTAAAAAGAAACGATGGAAAATATTGCATTATTTCCAGGCTCCTTCGATCCCATTACAAGGGGACATGTCGATGTGGTGCGCAAAGGACTGGGCATGTTCGACCGTATCATAATAGCGATAGGGGTGAATACGCAGAAAAAGGCTTTGTTCAGCCTGGAGCAGCGGATGGCATGGATAAAAGACGTGTTCAGGGATGAGGCCAGGGTGGAAGTGACCTCTTATGAAGGTTTAACGGTGGAATTCTGCAGAAAGGCAGGTGCCGGCCTTATATTGAGAGGATTGAGAAGCGGGGGTGATTTCGAATACGAACAGAGTATTGCATATGCCAACAAGGAAATGATTCCCGAGATCGAAACCGTCTTTCTGCTGTCCAGTCCCTCGTATTCCAATATCAGCAGCACCATTGTGCGCGACATTATAGTTAATAAAGGCAATTATTCGAAATTTGTCCCTGAAGGGATAGTGTTTTAAAAAAAATTATTATCCCGTTTTTTCATGGATCACATTCTTAAAATTCTCCACCTGCGATATTTAGTTTTTTTTGTTCTGTTCCTTGCGTTATTGAGTAATAATTATTTATACAGTCAGGATAAGAAAGATATAGGATTATATAAACAAAACGCCAGGATAAAATACATATTAAGGATTGATTCGGCGGAACTGCTCCCGGTAAAGACATTGATAGAAATAGATTCCGGGTTTAGTGATTCTATTCGTTCTTATTCCATGACTGATTCTCACATATTAATAAATTCTGCTAAAATCAATTTTCAATCTCACCTGAAAGAAAATAATTATAGAGAAATTGAATTTGACTTCAAAAAACATGAGAATTTTGAAGATTTTAGGCTGGTTTTTGACACACTGAGGATTTATAATGATACTTTGCGGCCCGGGTTAAGATATGCCGATATGATGGTTCAGGGTTACAATAAGGACAATGAGCTTATCCTTAAAGGGCTTTTGAAGAATGTACCAAATCTCAGATATTATAGTAACTTTGTTTTGGTCTATGAGCTTAAATTGAAAGGAGCTCGTATGTATCTGGTAACTCTGGATTTTATAGGGTTATTTGATTTTGAAAGCGATCAGTATGACTTATTCCGCTATTCCTTGAGCAGTGTTATTTTAGATTAACCGGATAAGAAGCATTTACATTACTTCCTGAACCTTTCAACGATTTCCTCTATCAGTTCTGCTTCATGCCTTTGCTGGGAGGAATAACTGTTATACAGGTTCATCAGCACCCTCAGGACAATATCTTCATTGCTGCACGGATGGATGTATTCGGGTTTTTCTTCAAGTTCCATTTCATGCAGTATGGCCCGTAGCTGTTCGAGGTTGAACACACCGCCGCCGTTATAGGCATTGATATAAAACTTCACTTCGCCGGCGGCTTTATGACTTATCACCTGCTTGTCGCCGAAACTGGCGAGACTTGCAGTTTCCTCGTCTTCCACATAAGCCATAATGAAATGTCTTGGGAGATTAATGCCGTATACTGGCACATTCAGGCGTTGAGCCACCAGCATATACACGATCGATAAGGAAATGGGATTCCCTTTTTTATTTTCAAGAACCTTGTTGAGATAGCTGTTGTCGTGGTGAAGGTAATTTTCTTCATCGCCCCTGAAGCCGTGCACCTGGAAAAGAATGTAGTTGAGTATCTTTACTTTTTCGAAAGATGTCAGGTCATAATGAAACTCAAGCCACGCATCAAGTCTCAGGGATTCAAGTTTTTCCTGCAGCATCGCCTCGGTCACTTCCGGATATCGCAGCTGGCAGATACTGGTCATTGCCTTCAGGAGGTTAGTACCCCCTTCGTTCTTCCATTTTGCAAGCTGGTCGCCAACGTAACGGAACTGTATGCGTGTAATTGTCCTTTCGAGGCGGCTTCGCTGTTCGGGACTTTCAACGGATTCGTAAAGGAAAGAGATCAATTCACCGACCTGATCGAAAGGGAGATTGGAAAGTACATTCTGTGCAGGTTCCCAGACTTCCTGTTCAGGGTCGTCCAGGAGTGATATCAACGCCTTTATTTCATTTGGTTCAAGCACGTTGGAAAGGGATTATTTCTTGGCTTTCGTTTTAGCTTTCGCTTTGGCCTTCGCCTTGGCTTTCGGCGCAGGGGCTGTCCTGGCTGCTTTTTTACCGGCAGGAGCCTGCTTTTCAATAATAGCCATTACATCTGCATAAGTCAGTTTTTCAACGTTGGTATCCTTTGGGATTTTGAAGTTTGATTTGTTATGCGAAATGTATGGTCCCCAGCGTCCTTTTAATATTTCAAGCTCGGAATCTTCCTTGAATGACCTGATCAACTTTTCCGATTCCGCCTTTTGTTTGGCTTCAATAAGCTCAATCGCTTCAGGCATGGTGATCTCAAAGAGGTCCTTGTCTTTTGGAATGGAAGCGAAGAGGCTTCCGAACTTGATATAAGGCCCGAAACGGCCAATGGCTGCAGTGACTTTTTCTCCCTGGTATTCACCAATCAGTCTCGGAAGTTTAAAAAGTTCTAAAGCCTGTTCAAGTGTTATGGTTTCAAGGGTCTGGCCCGGCCTGAGACTGGCAAATTTCTTGTCTTCGTCTTCGGCGTCCCCTATCTGCACAAGCGGACCGTAACGGCCGATACGGCCTGACACAGGTTTGCCGGTTGCCGGATCCGTGCCGATGATCCTTTCGCCTTTGACGCGCTCGGCATTGGCCAGTGTCTTATCTACTTCCTGGTGAAAAGGCTTGTAGAACGATTCGATCATTTTGGCCCAACCGATCATTCCCTGGGCTATTTCGTCGAATTCTTTCTCAACTGTCGCGGTGAAACCGTAATCCATGATCTGCCTGAAATGCTCATTCAGAAAATCCGTTACAAGTGTACCGATATCCGTAGGAAACAGCTTGGCTTTTTCGACGCCGACATTTTCAACTGCTGTTTTGCGTTTAATTTCGCCTTTTTTGAGAATCGCAGTCTGGTAATTCCTCGGCGTGCCTTCGCGGTTGTCTTTCAGCACATATCCTCTCTTCTGGATGGTGCTGATGGTAGGCGCATAGGTCGATGGCCTTCCTATGCCGAGCTCTTCTAGTTTCTTGACGAGGCTGGCCTCTGTGTACCTCGGTGCAGGGCGTGAAAATTTCTGCTCTGACAGCATGCAGTTGAGATCGAGGTTTTCGCCAATGCTCAACGGAGGCAGCAGGTCTGAATTCTCTTCATCTTCATCGTCGTCAGAACTTTCCAGGTACACCTTCAGGAAACCATCGAATTTAATGATTTCGCCTTCTGCTCTCATGTTTTTGCCGGCTTTGCTGACGTTGATGTCCACGATGGTGCGTTCAAGCTCGGCATTCGCCATCTGGCTGGCTATCGATCTTTTCCATATTAGCTCGTACAATTTATTTTCCTGGTTATCACCATCCACGGTATGGTTCTCGAAGTATGTAGGTCTTATGGCTTCGTGTGCTTCCTGAGCGCTTGCATTCTTTGTGGTGTAGTTGCGTGGCATGCTGTACCGTTCGCCGAATGCTTTTTTTATTTCGGCTGCCGCGCCGTTAATAGCGGTTTGCGAAAGGTTCACAGAGTCGGTCCTCATGTAAGTGATATGCCCTGCCTCATAGAGTTTCTGGGCTAATAGCATGGTTTTCGCCACAGGGTAACCGAGTTTGCGGCTGGCTTCCTGTTGTAATGTACTGGTCGTAAAAGGGGCAGCTGCTTTTCTCTGGGCAGGTTTCACCTCAATATTGGATATCTGGAACTCGCTTTCAGACGCCAGTTTCAGGAAATCCAGGGCTTGTTCTTCAGTTTTGAAACGTTGAGGCAGTTCAGCCTTTATGGTTTTTGTATGGCCTTTTTTGGTGAATTCGGCTGTGATGCGGAAGTCGCTTTCAGCTGTAAAGCTGTTGATCTCGCGTTCCCTTTCCACGATAAGCCTTACTGCCACGGATTGGACACGGCCTGCGGAGAGCGATGGTTTAACTTTTCGCCATAATACCGGTGAAAGTTCAAAACCCACCAACCTGTCGAGTATCCTTCTTGCCTGCTGGGCATCCACCAGGGCCTTGTCTATTTTCCGTGGGTTCTTTATGGCGTTCTCAATGGCAGGCTTGGTGATCTCATGGAAAACGATACGCTTTGTATTGGATTCCTTCAGGCCGAGCACTTCAAACAGATGCCATGAGATGGCTTCTCCTTCGCGGTCCTCATCCGATGCCAGCCATACCATCTCGCTTTCCTTGACCAGTTTCTTTAACTCCGCCACCACTTTGGTTTTATCGGGCGAGACAATATAGTTGGGTTTGAACCCGTTCTTTATATCTATTGCATCGTCTCCTTTGTCAAGGTCCCGTATATGACCGAAACTGGATCTCACGGTAAAATCCTTCCCAAGGAATTTTTCAATCGTTTTTGCTTTTGCCGGAGACTCTACAATTACCAGGTTTTTTGTCATCGTAATAAAATCAGTTTGCAAATATTACCTTTTTATTGATAACTTGTTCATTTGATTTTATTTTTAGTACGTAAATGCCGCTTGTCAAAGTGCCCTGGTGATTCCATTTGACGGATATTTCACCGGTCTGGTTGGTATTTTCCATCAGGGTGGCTACATGCTTGCCTTCAATATTTTCGAGCCACACCGATGTTTCTCCACCGGTATTTTCATAATTCACGTTCAATTCACCTGTGGAAGGGTTAGGGAAAACATTCAGGGATATGGTCTTTTCCACTTCGGTAATATCCGTTGTGTATTGGCTGATATTGATGTCATCGATATATACAGGGTTACCCTGTGCGCTTACGACCTCTATCATGAACGAGATATTGCTGTCATTCTCAAACGCCGGCCCCAGGTTGAAGGAAATTAGCTTCCAGTGGGAAGGGCTGGTCGGGATGAACGTTGGAGCGTACAGGTTGCTGTTATAGGCAATGAAACCTGCGTTCCTGTAAAGGAACTGTGTCCACTTGTTGTCGCAGCCCCTGGAATAGTACATTCTCAGTTCTTCAGCGGAGTTGGTGTTTTTCCTGAGATATGCCACCATCATGGAAATCTTCGGGGTTTTGCCTTTCAATGGCCGGAGGTCAACAGGAACAGTAACAAGCTGGAACCTTTGTCCGAGCGGTACTGATGAACTGATAGGCGCTACCAGCGAATTGGAGCCTTTCCAGGCCGCAGTGGTCTCGGTTTTGAACTTCACTGTGCTCTGGTCGAGAATGGTCCAGCCGGTGCCTACATTCCAGGTGGGACTTTCAAAGCCCTGCACAATGGCAGGTTTGTCAACTGCGACGGAAGGCTTCACTGTAATATAGTTGTCTATTGTAAGGCTGTTACTGCCGAAGCTGTTGGTCACGGTAAGCGTTACCTTGTATTTGCCAGGGGTTTTATAAGTCACCACCGGCGTGTCCTTATTGGTCATGGTGATGCTGCCGCCTGTAAAGTTCCATTGTTTAGAGCTAACCTGCGCTTTGCATGAAATATCATAGAAATACACCGGTTCGCCGGCGCATACGGTTGTAGTGCTGCTGTAGAAATATGCTTTCGGCGCCACGTTGGCATCGTTTACGCCTGTTGCCACCAGGTTATTCGTCGAGGAAAGACTTGAGCGGATGGATATGGTTTCCATTGTATGGTGCATAATGGACTTCTGATCCTGGCTGAACATGGCCTGGCAGCTGCCTTTGGAATAATCCATATAGTTTTCCCACTGATCGATTTTGTCAGGGAATTCCGTATGGCATGAATTGCCGTTTACAGGGCAGTTGGCATTGGTGAATGTACCTGCCACGGGAGGAGTATCTTCGCAAAAGTCGCCTTCATTGGCAGTTACACCGTCGCATGAATCGGTAAAGGTGTGAAACAGACCCAGGTAATGGCCGATCTCGTGTGTGAGGGTCCGGCCTGCTCCGTTTACATTTCCTGTGCCGATCACGCCTACGTAGTCAGCCCGCATGACAATACCGTCTTTGCTGGGATCGTTCCAGAAAGGGAAGGTGGCGTATCCGAGGGTGACACCACCGTTGGTTCCGATTTCCTGTATGCTGCTTACGGTCCAGATATTCAGGTATTTGGTATTGGGCCATCTGGCACCTGAAATAGCTTTTACATTATCCCTGGCATTGCTGTGAAGCGGGCTGTAAACCCTGTTGATGCCGTCGGTGCAGTTGCCCTGGGGATCGATCTTTGCAAGCCTGAACTCAAACTGGCAATCGGCCGCCACATTGGTAAACACGGAACGGATGGCTGATTTATTTGCGTTGGTAAGGCTGAAGTCTTCGTTGAGGATCTTGATTTGGTTTTCGATCTGGGATTTGGAAATATTCTCAGGACCATTCGTGTGGATCACATGGAAAACAACAGGAATAATATAAACCGTGGCCCTTTTGGCATTGCTTGCCCTGGGAACTTCTTCAAAAAAAACCTTTTCTACTTCTGCTATTTGTGGGTTGTTCTTTTTGGCTTCTTTGTAATAATGGTCTGTAAGACACTGGGCGGAAACATTAAGCTGAAAACATAATGCGATGATAATTAATAACTTGTTCATTTATGAGTTAATACTGTGTATTTGTTTTTTTCTATTAGACTGCAAATTAAGTAAAATTTCTGTCATTTTCCTGTCATTTTCCGGACATATTTTAAATTCTGCAGGGCATGATCGGCTATGACAAGTGCTGTCATCGCCTCTGTAATAGGGACTGCTCTTGGTAAAACGCAAGAATCGTGCCTACCTGAAATTTTCAGGGTCTGGATCTGATTTTCCGAGTTAAAAGCCTTTTGCTCAATGGAAATGCTTGAAACAGGCTTGAATGCCGTATTGAACTCTATGTTTTTTCCGTTGCTGATTCCGCCGGTTATGCCTCCGTCATTATTGGTGTTCTCTCCGGCCTGGTCGTTATTTTCACTGCCTTTCAGCCTGCTGCTTTCAAAACCTCGCCCGAATTCCACACCTTTGACGGCATTGATGCTGAACATGGCTTTGGCAAGGTCCGCGTTCAGCTTGTCAAACAAGGGTTCCCCGAATCCGGCAGGACAATTGTTGACCCTTGTGCTGATGATGCCACCCAGACTGTCTCCGGCTGCTGTGGCGGCCTTCACCGCCTCTATCATCTGTAACGCTGTCTGCAGGTCAGGACACCTGACCTCATTCTGTCCGGCGAGGCTCCAGTCCTGCCCGAATGGATTATCCAGGCTGATCCGGTGGATGCTGCTGACAATGGATTGCACGGTAATGTTGAAATGCTCCTTCAGGAATAGGCGGGCAATAGCTCCTGCCGCGACCCAGGCTGCCGTCACCCTGGCGCTGCTCCTGCCTCCGCCCCTGTAATCCCTTATGCCGTATTTCTGCTCGTACACATAATCTGCATGCCCGGGCCGGTAAATATGCTTTAATTTTTCATAATCTGCAGGGCGCTGGCCGGTATTCGGAATAAGAATTGCCACAGGGGCGCCCGTGGTTTTGCCTTCAAAAATCCCTGAAATTATCTGAAAACGGTCATCCTCTTTTCTCTGAGTGCTTCCGGCACCATGTCCGGGTTTTCTCCTGTCGAGTTCATTTTGTATGAAAGCTTCATCGATGTGAATGCCCGGAGGAAGCCCGTCGAGTACGGCACCGGTGTACGGTCCGTGTGATTCTCCGAAAGAAGTCAGCGTTAAGCTATGTCCGAAACGGTTGGCCATATTACCAAGACATGGCTGATAAAATGCTGTTATTTGGCAAAATTAACGGCCCTCTTTTCACGGATGACTGTAATTTTGATCTGACCGGGATAGATCATTTCCTTCATGATCTTCTGCGAGATTTCAAAGCTGAGGTTATCTGCTTCGGCATCCGTAGCCCTTTCGCTGTCAACCATTACGCGCAGTTCGCGTCCCGCCTGAATGGCAAATGCCTTATCCACACCCTTGAAACTCATGGCCAAAGCCTCGAGGTCTTTCAGGCGCTTGATGTAGTTTTCAGTATCCTCGCGCCTTGCGCCCGGTCTTGAACCGCTGATGGCGTCGCAAGCCTGTACAATAGGCGACAGCATGCTGGTCATTTCAATCTCGTCGTGGTGCGCACCGATCGCATTGCATACTTCCGGGTGCTCACCGTATTTTTCAGCCCACTTCATTCCTAACAGGGCGTGCGGGGTTTCTGCATCATCTTCAGGCACTTTGCCAATGTCATGCAGCAATCCGGCGCGTTTGGCAAGCTTGGTGTTCAATCCTAGCTCGGTAGCCATGGTAGCACACAGGTTTGCCACTTCGCGGCTGTGTTTGAGAAGGTTCTGTCCATAGGACGATCTGTAGCGCATTCTTCCGACTATTCTTATGAGCTCGGGGTGCAGTCCAGTTATGCCGAGATCGATAACGGTTCTCTGGCCGATTTCAATGATCTCCTGTTCGATGTCCTTGCGGGTTTTTTCCACTATCTCCTCAATCCTTGCAGGGTGTATCCTGCCGTCGGCCACAAGCCTGTGAAGGGATAACCTGGCGATCTCGCGCCTTACCGGGTCAAAACCTGACAATACAATGGCTTCAGGCGTGTCATCCACAATGATTTCAATCCCTGTGGCAGCTTCCAGTGCGCGTATGTTTCTTCCTTCACGGCCAATGATACGGCCTTTGATATCGTCATTTTCCAGGTTGAAAACGGTTACGGTGTTTTCTATGGCTGTTTCCGCTGCCGTCCTCTGGATGGTTTGAAGCACCAGTCGTTTGGCTTCTTTGGTGGCAGTAAGTTTAGCTTCCTCGATAATGATCTTGGACTGGGCGATGGCATCCGTATGCGCTTCGGCCTTAACGGCTTCTATCATCTGGTTCCTGGCTTCTTCCACGGAAAGGTTGGCTACCTTTTCAAGCATTTTGATCTGCTGCTGCCTGGATTGCTCGATTTCCTGCTCTTTGCGGGCAAGGGCGCTTTGCTGCCCTGAAATCTGCTGCTTGAACTTCTCGATCTCCTCTTCCTTATGCTTGTAGGTCTTGATCTTGTCGTCGAGCGATTGTTCTTTCTGTTTAATGCGGTTTTCAGCAGCCTGCACTTCCTGGTTCCTGCGTTGAACTTCTTTTTCGTGTTCTGCTTTCAGTGCCAGGAATTTCTCTTTTGATTCGAGCATCTTGCTCTGCTTGATGGCCTCAGCCTTTGATTTTGCTTCTTCGAGCAACAAATTGGCCGCAGCCTGCTGTTGTTTTTTTACAAGTGGCATCCCGGCGAAAAAACCGATGGCAACCCCTATGAGTATGCCAACAATGCCAATAACAATGTTCAATATTTCCATTCTGATATATTATTAATAAATGAATCAGAATAAAGTAATAAAGAGGATAAAGAAATAAAGATCACGACCTGAGTATCTGCTCGATCTCTGTCAGTTGATCTTCCAATGGGGAAAAGTCAAGCGTTTGTTGCTTGTATTGTATGTTTTCAGTTGATTTATTGAGTGCATCCACAGCAAATTCCAGAGCGGCCATGGCCAGACCATCCACTTTGTCCTTTACCGAAAAATTGCTGTTAAAAAATCCCATTTTTTCATTCAATAACTTCGCTGCTTTCCTGACATATTCTTCTTCCGTCGCCTGTATTTTCAGAGGATACACCCTGTCACCAACATTGATCTTAATGGATATATCGTTACCGGCCATTGGTTTTTATCTTTATCTGCTTGGTTACCTTAGCTAATTCAATTGCAATTTTAAGGATTTTTTACCGAATTGCGTTATTTTTTTTCTTTTTGTCCTTATTGAGACCTATTTGACAGGAAATTGCCCATTTTTCTGGAAAAGACAGAGCAGATCAGCGCACAGCCTCGGAACCTTCCCTTATTACAACGGGTTCTTCACCGGTACAGTCAACAATAGCCGAGCCCGCCGTGCCTCCGTTTCCGCAATCTATCATCAGGTCGACCGAATGCCTGTAATGCTGCCCGATCTCTTCAGGATCGCTCAATACGACTGAATGGTCGCCGGGGTGATGCACAGAAGCGCATACCAGGGGTTCATCCAGCTGTTCCACGATATGCAGGGGCACCTTATGGCCTGGCACCCTGATGCCTATGGTTTTCCTGTTGCTGAGAAAAAGCCGCGGCACCTTGTTATTGGCTTTAAGGATAAAGGTGACCGGCCCTGGAAGGTTCCTGTTCATCAGCTTGTAAGTGCTTTTGCTGAACTGCAGGGTGTAATCGCTGATGTGCTTAAGATCGCCGCAGATCATGGAGAGATTGGCCTTTTCCGGACGTTTGCCGATCAGTTTGCATATCCTCTCAATGCCGTTCCTGTTGGATAGCCTGCACATAAAGGCATAAAGGGTGTCGGTGGGGCAAATGATAATTGCGTCCTTCTGCAGGTTGTCAACCACCGTTTTCAGTTTGCGGTCGTCAGGATTTTCAGGTAAGAGCTCGACAATGTCCATTCCGGTATGTTAAGGGGTCAGCGAATCGCCGAACCTGGCCGAGAAGCCTACCCCGAAAAAGTTCTTTATCTGCCAGTTCCTCTGCATGCCTTCCTCGTCGAGCTTTGTGTCAATATCATAATCCCATATCATCTGGTGGATCAGGACAACCGTTATGTATTTATTCACTTTCATATTGATAGTGTTTTGCCAGTTCACGTCAATGCGGTTTACTGCGGTGGCTTTATAGTTCTGGAATAATTCAAGCCGCGATTGCAGGTTGATGTTTTTGGCGATGTCATTGATCATGGAAATGTTGACATACCATCCCACTTCGGTCCTGAACCTTTGGCCCCGCCTGGTCATGCGCGGAGGCTTGCCCCCTATAGTATCAGAAAAGTCATTGTATTCTGCGGCCTGGACGCCGAAAATGCCCATGTCAGCCAGCCTCTGCTCCCGGACAATGGTATATTTTGCCGTTAAAGGCGACACATAGACGGATATCCATTTCAATGGTTTATAATCCAGCCCGACGGACAGGTAACCAAATGCCGGAGCCAGGAAATTCGACACATGGTTATCCTGCTTCAGGAGGTCTTTCGGTCCCCATCCGGGAAAAAGTTGTGTGTTAAAGGTAAAAAGCGTGGAATAGTTAAGTATATCGTTGATTTTTCTGCCGTATTTCGAAAGGAGTACGAACTTGTCCTCGTTTTTAACAAATGGGTTTGTGATCAACCTGGCGGGATCCGCCGGATCGGGTATCCTGTTCCTGCCATTCCTGGTCGTGCCGTATGCCATGTCCAGGTAATTTTCCCAAATGGATTTGCCGGTTTCGCTCTTGTAGATGGCAAAGAGGCTCGATGTGGCTATCAGCGTGGTGTTGTTGCTTCCACCCTGGGCCCAGTTTGAAAACGTGGAGTTGGAGATATTGGTGGAGAAGAAACCTCCACGTATCCAGCCGGTATCGCTTAAATTTTTGGTCTTTGGTTGAGCTGCGGCCTGCTTTTTCAGGTCTTCGTCACCCTGTCCGCAAAGCATGCCTGCTAAGCCCGTCAAGACGTAAAGTACCAATGCTTTTTTCATAGTGATTGTATTTAAAAAATTTTCAGGCGGAAAAAAAATTGCCGTATCCTGAGGAGCGGCAATTTAGAATAATTCCCGGACTATTTTTTTATACGCTCCCTCGTCCTGTTCATGATCTTGATCATGAAAAACAACACCAGCGCGATAAGAAGGAAATTGATACTTGCAGCGATGAACTTACCATACGTGAATGGTCCGAACTTAAGTTCTTCGATGTTTTCCATGTCGCCGATCGTAGCAATAACGGGCATGATCATATCATTGACAAGCGAATCGATAATTTTCTGGAAGGCTCCGCCAAGAATCACGGCGACGGCCAGGTCAACAACATTACCCTTGTTGATGAACTCCCTGAATTCTGATATAAATCCCATAATTTGAATTGTTTAATGCCACAATTCTAGGGAATTATAAATGAAAATAAACGGTTTATGCTTCTAACTTATGCACATATCAGGCCAGTACCTGTTTCACCAGTTCGGCCGCTTCCTTGAGAAGTATGGCTGACTTCACCTCAAGACCGCTTTCGTCTATGAGCTTTTTGGCCTCTTCGGCATTGGTGCCCTGCAGCCTTACAATGATCGGCACATGGATGTTTCCTATCTTGTTATAGGCATCCACCACGCCCTGGGCTACCCTGTCACACCTTACAATGCCGCCGAAAATATTGATCAGTATGGCTTTTACGTTAGGGTCGCTGAGAATGATCTTAAAGCCGGCTTCAACGGTTTCTGCATTTGCTGTTCCTCCCACATCAAGGAAATTGGCGGGTTCGCCGCCGCTCAGCTTGATGATATCCATGGTGGCCATGGCCAGTCCCGCGCCATTCACCATGCAACCCACGTTTCCATCCAGTTTCACATAGTTGAGGTTGTACTTCTTTGCTTCGACTTCGGTGGGATCTTCTTCGCTTTCATCCCTCAGGGCCTCATAATCCTTATGGCGGAACAATGCATTTTCGTCAAGGTCGACCTTGGCATCCACAGCAATGATCTTGTCGTCGGAAGTTTTGAGCACAGGGTTGATTTCAAACATGGAGCTGTCGGTTTCTTCGTAAGCTCTGTAAAGCGCGGTTACGAATTTTTCCATCTCCTTTTGCGCGGTGCCTTTAAGTCCCAGTGTAAAGGCTATTTTCCTGGCCTGAAAAGGCTGAAAGCCGATCTTCGGATCAATCCATTCCTTGTGCAGTTTTTCAGGGTTGTGTTCGGCAACCTCCTCGATATCCATTCCGCCTTCCGTTGTATAGATGATCACATTCTGACCCCTGGCCCTGTCCAGCAATACGCTCATGTAATATTCCTTGGGTTCGCTTGCACCGGGATAAAACACATCCTGTGCAACCAATATCTTATTCACTTTTTTGCCTTTGGCACCGGTTTGAATGGTTACCAGCGTGTTGCCAAGAAGGTTTTTTGAGATCGTACTGACATCGTCAAGGGTTTTTGCCAATGCCACGCCTCTCTGTTCAGTGCCTTCAATCTTGCCCTTACCCCGTCCGCCGGCATGGATCTGGGCTTTAATCACCACCCAATTGCTGCCTGTCTGGGCCTGTATGTCCTTTGCTGCCTGTACCGCTGCTTCCGGCGTATCTGCTACGATGCCTTCCTGAATGGCAACTCCGTATGATTTCAAGATCTGTTTGGCCTGGTATTCGTGAATATTCATTGCTTATTAAAAAAAGTTTTTTGTTAAAACGGGTGCGAAAATACAAAAAATATTCTGGTTTTATTGTTTTGTTTTATTTAAAATATAATCCATTTTCGCGGGGAATGATCAGTGCTACCGGTATTACGAAGGTTTACGGGACTTTACAGGTTCTCAAAGGGATCAACCTCCAGATTTCAAAACGCGAGATCGTTTCAATTGTAGGGGATTCGGGAGCAGGTAAAACCACCCTTCTGCAGATTCTCGGAACACTCGATTCACCCAGCTCGGGCGAAGTCCTATACGACGGGATACGCGTCAGCAGCTTAAAACAGAAACCGCTTGCCGATTTCAGGAACCGGAATATCGGTTTTATATTTCAGTTTCACCAGTTGCTGCCTGAATTTTCATGCATCGAGAATGTATGCATGCCCGGTTTCATAGCCGGTCAAAGCAAAAGTGAGGCGGAAAAACGGGCGAAGGAACTGCTGGATTACCTGCACCTCGGTCACCGGTATCATCACAAGCCGAATGAGCTGTCGGGTGGTGAGCAGCAGCGATGTGCAGTGGCAAGGGCATTAATGAACAGTCCGCAGGTCGTGTTTGCAGATGAGCCCAGCGGTAACCTCGACAGCAAGAACGCCAATGAGCTTCACCAGTTATTCCTCGATCTGAGACGGGATTTCGGTTATACGTTCGTCATTGTCACGCACAACGAAGATTTTGCCGATATGGCCGACAGGAAGCTGGTGATGAAAGATGGGATGATAGTTGATAATTGAAAGTTAAGAGTTAAGAGTGGAAAGAAATCTTTATTTTCAATCCTTGTCTTTCCCAATTCCATACAACTCCAGGTACGCCTTGTAATCTTTCTGATCCTGGGATAATTTTTCGCGTATCGTGAACCTTAAAAGGGTTTCGAGAAAATCCTTGTGTTGTAATATAACAGGATCAACTTTTTCGTATCTGATGAAACCGAACGGCGCCAGGATATATTCCTGCGGCCATACAAAATATACCCAGGAATGGTAAGAGGAAGCAATAGCCGTTAACTTCAAGTTCATGTCTGCGGGACCACTTTTCATTACAAAATAGATTCCCTGCAATCCGAGAGTATCTGGCGTGGTTTTATATTCCGCGTAGACAGAATCCCTGCCGATAGTAGGATCGTCACGATCAGTTGAAATAAAGGTTACGGTTTCACCATAGCTTCTCTTTCTCATGTCTTCATGTGCGTAACGGATGTTCAGTGAGTCCGACCTGTAAACTTCTGCAGATGGATCAAGACATTGTTTGTAAAGGGTAATATTAAACTTCGTCATGATACTTTTCGCAGTTATTGCCATATTGTTGAGCGATGTGCGGTTGTTCCTGATAAACCTGTCCAGGTATGAGCGATTGTCAGGGGTCAGCAGGTGGTAGAATGCTGTTTTATCGAAGCTGATATTCCTGGCCGAATCTATATGAACCACCACATAATTTCCCTCAATGGCAAAAGATGAATAATACATTACTGCCGGAAGGTAATATACTGTGTCGTAACCGATAGTCGGATCGTCCGGGTCTGTGCTGATGAATGAAACAATCTTTTCTTCAAATATCTTTAAGGCTTGCTCTTTTGCCATGGCTTTTTTCATATCTGTTAAAGCCTGCAGTTTCCCATCGGACACGGATGCATGTACTTTCGAGCATATCTCGTTGTGCTGCTTTAAAGCCCAGGCCCCGAGATAATTTTCATCCACCAGTGTGGTAAATGTTGAGGCATCCTGTGCCTGAACTGAGGCGCAGCCCAGGAGCAGCAGGAGTATGGAAAGTTTTGTTATCATTTTTAATGTCTGTTGGTCAATATAGTTGACTAATCGCTGGATGGAGTCCTTCATAAATTCTTTACAAAGAAACGTCAGCTCATGTTTATTGTCAATGTTTAAATTATAGCTACCCGTCAGATGCTTCATATTGCAAGGGTATACCTGCGGATATCTTTCACATTTAACAGCCTTAAAGTTTAAAGGAATATGAGTTTTTGCATCCATTTTTATTAGCTTAATTGTCCCATAAAAAATTCTATGGTGCAACTCAATGTCAGGTACAGGAACACGGGTATCATGACAAGAAGGAGTTTTTTTCGCTGACCCAGGAATAGCACCACAGGCAATAGCAGGGATTCCGCCCTGTATTGTGCCAGCTGGCCCGAACCTATAAGGACAGGAAAGGCAGCAAATAACACAAAACAAATATTGACAAACACGTGGGCATTGTTTTTTTCTTTAAGGCTTGCAACAAGCACAACAGGAATAAGCGCAATGAACATCAGCGACTGGATATTCTGCCAGTTGTGGTTAATGCCGCTGAGCCAGATGCTTTTGACCATGTCTCCCAAAGGTTGGAAAATATCGTGTATGCCATGGCCATATTTTTCCTGGATGAGGAAAAAGGCATTCCAGTGGCCTGTGGTAAGATGTTGTACGAGGAAAAAAACACCATACCCCACCAGGGCGGAACATGTGACCAGGACTGCAGGAACAAAAGCCTCCCGCTGCCGTAAACAGACAACCGCGCTGAAAATGGCCCATACGGCAATGTTTACAAAGCCTGTAGAGTAGGACAAGGGGATCAGGAAACCACAAATCATGGCTGGAATTGTCAGCTTCTTTTGCCAGAAATACAAGCTGCCGAGCATCATCATCATCATGAGGCTTATTGGAAAAGCGGCTGAATAATAGATGGCCGATGGAAATACCGCAGCGGTCATAAGCACAGCCACCCGTGCCCGGGGACTGAGTGAAGCTGAGAGCCGGTAGATAAAAAACAAGACAATAAAATAACATAGGCGCGAAAGGCAGAACGCAGCCAGGTACTGATCGACGCCAAGATAAATAAATGGTCTGAGTATCCAGCCGTAAAGCGGCATCCATCCTGCATTACCGCACCAGGTCATGTCGGTGGCTGCATATGCCTCGAAACGTTCGTGACAACGGAACAATTCATAGCCATTCTTCGCTATGTCCAGGTAAAGTGCGCTGTCGGAGCGGACAAAATCAAACGGGTGAAAAACCGAATAGGGCAGGCCGATACAGGCAATAGCCAGCACGCAGTGATGAAGAATAAAAGCCAGGGCAACAGGATACAATTCCCTCAGTCTTTGCACTGAAACAACCGCCTGCCTGTCATTCGTCGGGTCCATTCCTGTTTATGTCGTCAAATGTAGCAATGTTTGTTTCAATTTATATATTTCATTGAAAATTTATTAATTTCGCCATTGAAATTATGAAATATAAAGCCATTGATAACCGTCTGTTCATTGAAAACCGCAAAAAATTCACGGCTCAGATGAAGCCCAACAGCATTGCTATTTTTACAAGCAATTATGAATTCGTAAGGAACGGTGATGCCACACTTGACTTCAAGCAGAATTCCGACCTTTTCTGGCTTAGCGGAATTGATCAGGAAGACAGCATATTGGTGCTTTACCCCGATTCTCCTGAAGAAGCTTTCAGGGAATGCCTTTTTATGAAGCAGACCAACGATACGATCGCGGTCTGGGAAGGGCATAAATATACGAAGGAAGAGGCCACCGCGACTTCCGGGATTAAAACTGTTTTCTGGAATGATACGTTTGATACAGCCATAAGGTCGAAGATCAACTATGCCGAAAATATCTACCTGTCACTGAATGAGAACGACCGATATACATACAAGTCGCCTTACAGCGGCCTGGATTTTGTAAACCGCCTGCGACGGGAATACCCGCTTCATGCGTTTCACCGGGCAGCGCCTATTCTGCAAAGGCTGAGGAGTGTCAAAAGCGACATAGAAATGGACCTTATCAGGCACGCCATCGGCATTTCTAAAAAAGGCTTCGAACGTATCCTCGGATTTATAAAACCGGGGGTAATGGAGTACGAGGTCGAGGCGGAGCTGATCCATGAGTATATCCGCAATGCGGCCAACGGTCATTCATTTTCTCCGATTGTAGCCAGCGGTGAGAGCGCCTGTGTGCTGCATTACATTGAGAATAACAGGCCATGCAAGGATGGCGATCTGCTGCTGGTGGACTGCGGTGTGGATTATGCCAATTATGCCAGCGACATGACCAGGGTGATACCCGTTAACGGCCGTTTTACCAAGAGGCAGAAAGACGTCTACAATGCTGTTCTGAGGGTGATGAGGGCGGCTGCAAAATTGCTGGTTCCCGGCACCCTGCTGATGGAATATCACAAGGTGGTGGGCAAGGAGCTGATGGAGAAAGAGCTGGTGGACCTTGGCCTGCTGACCATGGATGATATTAAAAATGAAAATCCCGACTGGCCTGCCTATAAAAAGTATTTCATGCACGGAACCAGTCATTTCCTGGGAATAGACGTGCACGATGTGGGCATGCGGTATGAGCCTATGGAGGCAGGAAACCTGTTCACATGCGAGCCTGGCATTTATATCCGCGAAGAAGGAATAGGGGTGAGGATAGAAAATAATATCCTTATAACGCAAAACGGTCCGGTCGACCTGATGGATGCGGCCGGCATGCCTGTTGAAGCTGAGGAGATCGAACAGTTAATGTCCAGGGGCGCGGCCATGAATTAACTGTTATGGCTCGTCCTCAAAATCCCAACCTGAACTTCAACAACCTGATTGTGCTGGTGTCGAAGCTGAGGCGTAAACTCGATTCGCAGATCGAAGCGGAAGTATATTACCGTGGCCTGAAGAATTTCAAGTCATCCTACCTGCCCATATTCCTGTTGCTTTACAAGAATGGCGACACGGTGGTCAATATTGCTGAAGCGTGCGGTGTCACCAAACAGGCCATCAGCAAGCTGGTTTCAGAAATGTCGGGGCTTGGTTACCTTAAAACGCAGGTAAATAAGGAAGACAGGCGTTCCTCGGTGGTGCTGCTTTCAGCCAAAGGCAAACGCATGGCCACTGAAGTCAGGAAATGCCTTCATAAACTGAGCGAGAATTATAAATCGCTGATGGGCAGGAATAAATTTGACAGCATGGTGGAATTGCTGGATATTTTACTTGTTTTGCACGAGTAGTACATCTACATTTGACGCATGGAAGATCGGGAATTTGCAGGTTCGGGGCCGGAAAACGGTCCGGAGGAAGAAGACGGCGGTCAGGATGTATATCCTTCGATGCTGAACAGGCTGCAGGCTATGTTTTTCGATTTCTGGATCATTGTGGCTATAGTGATGCTGCTCTTTGTCAATTTCTTTGATATGTACGAAGAAAGACTGGTTGGACTGAAGATCATTTTATTTCTTATTATCCTGTTTATATACGACCCTATAGGGGCCATGACCGGCGGCACGATCGGTTACAGGACCATGGGTATGAAAATACGTCGCGAGGACGGGATAAGCCGCATATCCATCGCGCAGGCATATAAACGAAGCTTTGTCAAGTTTTTGTTGGGAATGCTGACATTTTTCTGGATAGGCAGTGATCCTAAAAGGCGGGCTTTGCACGATAAAGTGGCCGGGACGGTCGTATTGCTTTCGAGGAAATGATTATTGAGATCACAGGATTTTATCTCTAGCTGAAAAAAATATTTTAAGTCCAGTCAGGCAACTAAACATCAAGATACATAAACCAGGTATCTGGTTCCACTTTTTAGATTATACAAGAATAAGCAGAACGAAAAGGCAAGGAAAGGAGGCTAATAAATATTCAGCAGCAAATTCAGGTCCTTGTATTTCATGCCGAACTTGAGCGCCAGTGAATCATTCACAAGATGCCCTTTATAGATGTAAACTCCCTGCCGGAATCCTTTGGCTATCTTTACCAGGTCGTGAAACCCGCCATAGTTGGACATGTCGTTGAGCAGGGGAGTGAAAATATTGCTTAGCGCATAGCTGGCCGAGCGCGATACCCTGGCAGTGATATTGGGGACGCAGTAATGGATCACATCGTGTTTTTTGAAGATCGGGTTTTTGTGATTGGTGATTTCGGATGTCTCGAATACCCCGCCCTGGTCGATGCTCACATCAATGATAATGCTGTTGGGTTTCATCTGCATCACCATCTTGTCAGTCACCACCACAGGACTTCGGCCCTGTTCACCCCTCAGGGCACCTATTGCCACATCGCAGGTCCTTAGCGCTTCTGCAAGGATGTTGGGCTGGATAGTGGATGTATAGATCTTGCCTCCTAAGTTATCCTGCAGGCGTCTCAGCCTGTAGAGTTCGTTGTCAAATACCTTGACATTGGCGCCCAGTCCCACAGCGGCCTTGCAGGCGTATTCCCCGACAGCCCCGGCACCTATCACCACGATCTGCGTCGGCGGTATGCCGGTAAAGCCGCCCAATAGCTCCCCTTTTCCTATGTTCGCATTGTTAAGGTATTCAGAAGCAAGGAGTATGGATGCGTGGCCCGCCATTTCGCTCATAGCCCTGATAATGGGGAATGAACCTGAATCGTCCTGAAGGAATTCATAGGCAATGGCATTGACCCGCTTTAATAATAACTTGTTGAGTGTTACAGGATTGATCTGGTCAAGCTGCAAGGCGGATATCAGCAGCTGGTCAGGCCTCATCAGCTCGATTTCGGCATCGGTTGGAGGTTCTATCTTGAGAATGATGTCGGCCTTGAAAATTTCTTCATGTGTCCGCGCTATGATAGCGCCGGCTTCGCTGAAACGTTCATCGCTGAAATTACTGGCGGCGCCTGCCTTTGACTCGATCATGATTTCATGGCCGTTGTGGACAAGGAACTCAATGGCCGAAGGTGACAGGGGAACACGGTTTTCCTGTGATGTGGTTTCCCTTGGTATGCCGATAAAAAGACTCGTATTGTTGCGCTTCAGGGGGGCAGCCATTTCGAGGGGCTGCATGGCAAAGGCCTCTTTAGCAATATCATTAAATGTAATGAGTCCTTTTTTGTTGTCTGACATATCTAATGTAGTGTTTTCTGCTCAGTTACCACAAAACTAACTCATTTCTCTGTATAAATCAAGACATTTTTTCATAATAAACCGTTGTTTTTTGCGTTGTTCAGCGTATCTTTGCATGATACACGTTACACAGATTCAGCGATGAAAAGGATATTTGCTTTCACTATGACGCTTTGTGTTTTTGCATTCAGCGGTGCAAACGCACAAAACAGCATTCAAAGGATCGACAGCCTGACACATGAGTTCATGGAACAGACCATCGGTAAACCTCTCATGCGCCTTTCTACAGATGAAGTGCTGGATATGTCCGAAGAGAGGTTTAATGAACTTGTAGGCATGATGGGGACTTCGATTCCCTTCAAATACGACCAGAGTGTAAAGACCCAGATAGGGTACATGAAACATCCCAACAGTTCGTTCCTTTACAAGGCCTGTAACAGGAAAAATCTGTATTTCAGGGTATTTGAGCAGGTACTGGATAAAAAGGGGATGCCCGATGAGATAAAATACCTCTCCATTGTCGAATCGTTGCTGAGCACGAATGCCGTAAGCTGGTGCGGGGCAACAGGCCTTTGGCAGTTTATGCCGGCCACGGGAAGGATGATGGATCTTGCCATCGATGCCAATATCGATGAGCGCAAGGATATCTATAAAAGCACTGAAAAAGCCTGCGATTACCTTCAAAGCATGTACAACACTTATGGCGACTGGCTCCTGGCCCTCGCAGCCTATAACGGAGGTCCCGGAAATGTCAATAAGGCTATCCGCCATTCCGGCGGAAAAAGAACGTTCTGGGAAATAAGGCCCTATCTTCCTAAAGAGACACAGAACTATGTGCCGAAGTTTTTGGCCACAGCCTTCCTGATGACCTTTTCGCCGCCTGCAGACGAGAGCTCAAGCATGCTCCAGGCGGAAGAAACCCTGGTGCCCGTTTACCTCTGCTGTCCCGTTGACATGAAATATGTATGCGCACTGGTGAACATCAGTGAAACGGAGCAACTGGAGTGGAACAGCGTTTACAAGAACGGCTTCATACCCAGCAATATTGAGGATAAAAGAGTGGTTCTGCCTTATAAAAAGGCTATGCAGCTGGCCGAATGGCACGACAGTATCTACATGATCAGCTCCAATGCGTTCAACCCTTCAGATTATATCAAGAATGAAACAGTTTTGTCCTATCATACAGTGTCGAAAGGTCAGACCATTACCCAGATAGCCCATATGTATAATGTGAGTGTCGCCAGCATAAAGAAATGGAATAATCTGAGGTCGGTTAAACTGAAAGCGGGCAGGAAACTGCGGGTGTTCAAGACACGGCAGGTTATTTTGCCTATCACCAAAACCACCAATAGCGGATTCTTCTACTTCATCACGGATTATGAATCACAATCGGTCTATGACATCTGTTCAAGGTTTGCCGAACTGGATATGGAAAAGACCAGCCGCCTGAATGGCTTGCCAACACCGAACACTCCGATTGGAAAAGGAAAACTCATTAAACTTTATACGATATCCAACTGATGCGGAAGGGCCTGTATTCACTGTGCGCCGCTTTTGCAGTCATCTTCCTGTATTCCTGTAAGCCATCCGGGGAACCTTTACCCTCTTCAGCCGGAAGACTGGGCACGCTGACCATTGTAGCTTCTGATCCTGTCCATAAGCATATGAATGCCGTGTGTGACTCGGCTTTTATTCAGGCGGGCGAACATGGGGCTGCCGCGTTTGTGGAGTTGCAAAAACCGGGAACTGAACAATTCATGAAGTTTTTTACCAACCAGCGGAATGTGCTCGCTATGGTGACCACAGACGACCTGGATGGCATGGAAGAATTGCTGGACGTTTTTGAGGAAGACAAGATCGTTTCAATGATCAATGCTGACAAGGCGGAATTTATCATAAAGCAGGATGTTCTGGCGCACAACCAGCAAATTGTTTACCTGTTCGGAAAGGATAGGCACGATCTGGAAAGAAAATTCAGGAAATGCAGGGACGAGCTTGTAAAAGCGCTTGTCGAGTCGGAACTTCGTTTGCAGAACAGGGAGCTGTCAGGGAGGGTGACGGAAAATGAGGCATATTACCGCGAGATGAAAAGCCGTTATGGGATAGGCGTTCATATACCCGGTGAATTCAAGTGCCGTGCAAACATGGACGGTACATACCTGTTCCAGCTTGATACCGTTGAAGCCGGAAATGCCAAGAGCATAGGATTTATCATTCACGCATATCCGTATAATGACAGCAGCGATTTGTCATATGTTTCCATACGTTCAAGGCGTGATTCCGTTTGCAGGTACCTGGTAAAAGGCCCTGTCCCCGGCACCTATATGGGCACTTCCGAAAGCGAGACCTATACGCCACCTCAACTGAAACCCTGGCATGCCGCAAACAGGACTGCTTTAAGGCTTAAAGGCTGGTGGACTGTCAGGGGCGTTTTTATGACCGGACCATATCTGAGATATATCATACCGGTTCCCGAAAAAAAACTGATATTTGCATTTGAAGGCTTTATCTATAACGGTAAAACAGATCCGGGGGAGCGCGATCTTCGCCTGGTGGAATCCATTGCCCTGAATATTGAATAACATGGAGAGCATTACAAAACATATTGTGATCTTCGCATCGGGAAGCGGCAGCAACGCGCTTAACCTTATCCAGTATTTTAATAAGGGAACTAAAGCAAAAGTGGTGGCGGTGTTTTCCAATAAAAAAGAAGCGGGTGTTGTTCAGAAAGCGATAGACAACCAGGTTGACGTTTTTTGTTTCGACAGGAACGACTTTTATCACAGCGACCATGTTATCCGCAAGGTGGAGGAATACCGCCCAGACATTATAGTGCTGGCGGGTTTCCTGTGGCTGGTTCCGCTCAGTTTCATCAAAGCGTTTGAAGGGAAGATCATCAACCTGCATCCTTCATTGCTTCCCAAATACGGAGGAAAGGGCATGTATGGACATCATGTTCACAATGCCGTCCTGGAAGCCGGCGAAAAAGAAACCGGCATTACCATACATATGGTGGATGAAGCCTACGACAGGGGTGATGTCATCTGCCAGAAAAGTTTCGACATACTGCCGGAAGACAACCTGAACAGTATCGAAACAAAGATACATATGCTGGAGCACCAGTTCCTGCCATTGACTGTCGAACTATTCCTAGATAAATGAGATTTCTGTTTTTGATATGTGGCACTACGTGTGTCCTGAACCTTCATGGCTGGGGTTTTTACGGCCATCGCAAGATTAATGAAACGGCTGTTTACACCTTGCCCAAACCCTTGTTTGCGTTTTATAAGGCTAATGTTGTTTACCTTACCGCACATGCCACCGATGCGGATAACAGGAGGTACATGATAGAGGCCGAGGCATGCAGACATTTTCTCGATGGTGATCATTATGAGAAAAGTCTTCCCCTGGACACTATTCCAAGGTTTTATAAGGATGCCTGCCTGAAATACGGTGAAGATTCCATACTGGCGCATGGCATAGTGCCGTGGCATATTCAGACGGTGATGTACAGGCTTACCGAGGCCTTCCGGGTCAGGGATGTTCAAAAAATCCTGAAATACAGTGCCGACCTCGGTCATTACATAGGCGATTGCCATGTGCCCCTGCATGCCACATCGAATTACAATGGGCAGAAGACCGGTCAAAGCGGGGTGCATGCGTTGTGGGAGAGCCGGTTACCCGAGGTCTTTAATGAGGATTACGACCTGTTCACCGGGCTCGCCATGTATGAAAAACATCCTGTGACCGCCACGTGGAAAGCTTATGAACGGAGCTTCGGTCTCGTGGATTCTGTGCTTGACATGGAAAGGGCAGTGTCGGGTAAATTTCCGGCTGACCGGAAGTATACCTATGAACTAAAAGGCAATGCTACAGTTAAGACCTACTCAAGGGAATTCTGTGAAGCATACCATTCGGCCCTGGGGAATATGGTGGAAGAGAGAATGCGGGAGGCCATACGCATGCTTGGAAGTTTCTGGTACACGTGCTGGGTGAATGCAGGTCAACCCGATCTGCCTGCGATGCCTGTGGAAGAGACAAAAGATGAAGAGCAGGAAAAAGCCAATCAGATGAAGGATGCCGGAAAGATGCTTGGAAGGGGAGAGGAGTAAAGGCAATTGGGCGCCGGATTACACATAAATTGTAACTGTTAGAACCATTTTTTCCTGCGGAAATAGATCAGCATGCCCCCAAACACGGTCAATACGATCAGCCAGAAGGCAGTGTATGCATGGGGATGGTCCATGTAAGGGAAATATTTGAAGTTCATTCCGAACACCCCGGTGATAAAACTTAAAGGCATGAAGATCGTGCTGATAATGGTCAATACTTTCATAACCTGGTTAAGTTTATTGCTGATGGTGGTGAAATAGATGTTCATCAGGTCGGTCAGGAGGCTCCTGTGATTTTCTATGGTATCGTAGGCCTGGTAGGTATGGTCATATACATCCCTGAAATAATTGAGGTTCCTGCTGTCGATGAGATGGGAGCTGAATGATTCAATCCTGTTCAGGGCTTCTCTCATTGGCAGGATATGCTTGTGCAGTACCTGAAGGTCTTTTTTAACGCCTTGTATCCTGAATGTAGTTTTGCTGTTGGGATAATACATTGTCTCCTCTTCGATATCTGCAACCAGGTCGCCGATACGGTCTATCAACACAAAATACTGGTCTACCGCCGTATCGAGTATCCTGTAAAGCAAATAATCCGCTTTTTTCTGCCGGATGGTGCCCTTGGAGGTTTGTATGCGCTGAATAATATCGGTGAACAGCGAATTTTCCGTTTCCTGGAATGACAGGAGGAAATTATGGCCAAGGATCACACTCACCTGTTCCGTGTCAATGGCTTTAAGGCTATCGGAATAATACAGGCGTTTAAACGTTACGAACAGGTATTTGTCGAACTCCTCCATCTTGGTCCTTTGCTGGGTGTTCAGTATATCTTCCTGGACAAGCGGATGGATATTGAATATGTTGCAAATCTGTTCAACTTTTTCCGCTTCATGCACGCCTGTTACGGATATCCATGTCACGGAATCTTTTTTCAGGTAATGCTCGCAGGCACTTAGGTCTTCGATGGGAAGCTCTTCCAGGTGGTTCTCACTGTAGTCAAGCACTTTTACCAGCATCTTTCCTTCGCGCTCCTTGCCCACATATACCATGCTTTCGGCAGGCATTCCCGATTTGGCCGAGAGGCGGTCGTTCTTTTTAATACGCGGATGGTGTTTGTTGCGGGCCATTCACATGCAATATTAGTGATTTTTGATTGTATGCAATAACCGAAGGGTATGATATCGATCGGAAAGTAACAGTATGCGCCAAGGATGAATAGCCTTTGACGCGGGAGACAAACCGGTTGCGCGGCAGGTTTTCCATTCCGGACAAAATAAAAAAGCCTTCCTGTAGCAGGAAGGCTTTTCAAAGTAAGGTGGAAGGGTTTTATTTCATCGCTGCGGCTGTTTTCAGGGCCTTGTCGGCATTGACTATGCCTGCGGAGGTGCTTATCTTTTTGTATTTTGTCTTTTTCTTTTTGCTGCCGGGGCGCTTCACTTTCTGCTGGGGTTTGTCTACGCTCGATTCGATCACCTGTTTGACCTGCGCTGCGGTAAGGGCGGGATAATATGATCTGATAAGGGCTGCAAGTCCTGCCACAACAGGACTGGCCATACTGGTGCCGTCTATCGCCTCGTATTTTCCGTCAGGAAAAGTGTTGTAGATCTGAACGCCTGGTGCAAACACGTTCACGGAGTTTTTACCGTAATTGGAGAAACTCGCAGGAGATTGGTCGCGATCGCTTGCGCCTACCTCAATCCATGTTTTGCAGGCAGTGCCGTCCTCATAATGCGCATTAGGGAAATTTGCAGTCTTGTCGTTGTTCTGACCATCGTTTCCTGCACCGTGCACAAGCAGGACATCCTTGCTTTCCGCATATTTCACCGCATCGTCAACAATTTTCTTGTTGAACGAATACCCTTTGCCGAAGCTCATATTGATAACCCTGGCACCATTGTCGGCAGCATACCTGATGGCATTGGCAACATCCTTGTCCCTTTCGTCACCGTCAGGCACTACGCGCAGTATCATCAGCTTGACCATCGGGGCTATGCCCATCGCGGGCAGTGAGTTGTCCCTTACAGCTCCAACCGTTCCAGCCACGTGTGTTCCATGTTCGGAATCCGGGCCTTTCACCTCGTTGTTGCCGTAATTGATATCCTTTGGATTCAGGTAATCGTCACCAATGCGGGGTCTGGGATCAAATTCCAGGTTTAACTGGTAATGCACCTTGGAATAAAAATACTTGTAGGCATTATTGATCTCATCAAATACGGCCTTTGGTTTCATGGAGGCCTTCGTGGAGACATCAACCACATAGGCTTTTCCCATCATGGCTTCAGGTTTTTTCGGATCGAATGCTTCAAGCTGAGCCAGGGTTATATTCGTGCTGTCCAGTTCGGAAGCCAGGGCGTCCAGCATTTTTTTTCCCCATTCAAAATTGGCAAGCCCTTTTTTTGCTTCTTCCAGTTCCTTGTTAAAGTCCTTTTCCAGCTCTTTGTACTTTTTATAGTCGGCCCTGTCGGCCTTGGCAATTTCCTTGCTGCTTTTGTTTTCAAACCTTTTGTGGTAATCCCTGAGCAGCCTGGTTTTTTCCAGGTTGTCATACCGGATGTCACCGCCCAGATTTCCCAGGAAATCCCAGCCGTTGATATCGTCGATATATCCATTGTGATCATCATCCACCGCATTGCCCGGAATTTCTTTTTCATTTATCCATATCTGGCCTGCGAGATCGGGATGGCTGATGTCGGTGCCGTTATCAATGATTGCCACAACAACGGTTTGTGCGTTGGCGGGTTTTGGATTGTTTTTCAGGGCATTTTCGAGATCTATTCCGTAAATGGTGTCTTTCGGAATATATTTCAGGTGCCAGTTCGCCTGGTGCGATTGGGAAAAGAGGTTCAAACTGCCGGCAAGCAGCAGCAATAAAAATAGTTTCTTCATATTTGTCAAGTCTGTTGTAAAAGGATGCGAATTTACTGGATTTGCAGTTCAAAAGGAAGCCTCATCTGGAATCCCTGGGTCCTGATGCTTGTTTGCAAAGCTTTATAGTAGGAATACATGATGCCGAGATCTCCGGATATCTTTTTTTCCATCATTTCATTGGATGATTGCCTGAACAATTGTGTAAACGGATCTTCGATCTTGGGATATTCAACGATCTCGTACGATTTGAGTTTTGACATCCCGGCGGCTATTTTTATAGCGTCGCTGATGCCACCGAATCCGTCTATAAGGTTTTTATCCTTGGCCTGTTGTGCTGTCCACACTCTTCCCTGGGCGAGGGATTCCACGGTAAGGCTGTCCATCTTCCGGCCGCGTTCCACAACGCCGGTAAAGTCATCGTAAATGCGGTTTACCATTGTCTGCAGGTACATTCTGTCGGTTTCGCTAAGGGGCTGGTCAACCCTGGCAAAGTCAGAATACTGGCCGGTTTTGACGCTCTCGAATGTCAGTCCCATCTTGTTTGTCAGCAGTTCGTGCATATTCGGGAACAGCCCGAACACCCCGATGGAGCCGGTAATGGTATTTGGCAGGGCGATGATGCTGTCTGCGAGTGCGCTGATGTAATATCCGCCACTGGCAGCCACATCTCCCATCGATACAATAACAGGTTTTTTGCCTTTGCACAAGCCTATTTCCCTGGCAATGGCGTCACTTGCCAGCGAACTTCCCCCGGGCGAGTTCACACGGAGTACAATGGCCTTTACATTTTTGTCTTCCCTGGCTTTGGCAATGGCTTTCGACATGGAAATGGAACCGATCACCGACTGGTTGCCTTCGCCGTCTATGATTTCACCAACAGCGTAAATAATGGCGATTTTGTTTTTGGTATTCTCGTCGGATTTGGAGGCGGGTTGCTGTGCATATGCCGGGGCCTTGACGAGGTTAATCTCGCCGTCGGCCTTTATTTTTAGTTTTTTCTTCATTACGGATATCACGTCATCCGTGTAGGTGAGGCGGTCGATCAGGCCAAAATCCCTGGCCTGTTCGGGAGTCTGCAGTTTGAAACCGTTGAAGGCTGCATAGATGGATGCTGTATCCAGGCGCCTGCTTTCGCTGATGGAGGTAACGACCGTAGAATAGATATCGGAAATGTACTCCATGATCTGCTGGCGGTTCTCAGGACTCAGGTCAGACCGCGTAAACGATTCGATGGCACCTTTGTAAGCGCCAACTTTTACGTACTGCATCTCGATGCCGAGCTTTTCCAGTGCGCCTTTGAAAAACATGATGTTGGCTGTCAGGCCGTTGAAAAGCACACTGCCTGAACGTTCGAGGAAGACCGAGTCGGCCACACTGGCCAGGTAATAACTGCGCTCGTCGTAATATGGCGCGATGGTGTATACAAACTTGCCGCTTTTCTTAAAATTGATAAGGGCATTGCGAATTTCCAGCATGGTGGCATAACCTGTACCGCTGATATTGGTCTTCAGGAATATGCCTTTTATCTTTTTGTCGTTCCTGGCGCGTTCGATCACGGCCAGTATATTGTCGAGACCAAGGTTATTTGCGCCTTCTTCGTTGAATATGGAAGCAAAATCCATATGGGTGCGTTCCGGGATATCATAATCCACTCTCAGCTCCAGAACTGAATTTTCTTTCACTTTCACTGTTTTCTTCCCCGCCGAACTCACCAGGCCCATAATCGTAAAGAAGAGCAGTATGCCCAGGAATACGAAGGTAATGAACAGGCCCACCACAGTGGCTAGTGTATATTTTAAAAATTCTTTCATGCTGACTTAGGTTACTGATTAACACACAAAGAAAATATGAAGTAGGCGCGAATCTGCATTTTTTTCGATAAACGATGAAATACAAGGATAAAACTCAACATTTTGAGATATACAGGTTAAGCAAGTAAAACTTAATATATTTGTATTATGAAAATAAATTTGCCAGGCATGGGGAAGATCCTGGTCCTTTTTGTATTGTCAACCAGCCTTCAGGCGCAGGTTGTTTTCGACAGCGCTGTTCATTATTCGACAGTTTCGGGTGGGGCAACGCCGTCCGAAGGCGTTAATATGAGCTCCTATAAGATCGTCCTTGATTCCGTCAGGTCAGATACGGGTTTTTATTCGGTCCTTAACCTGGATGGAACCAGCAGAAGCGAATGGGTAATCACCCACGGCGACAAAGTGTTCTATAACGGCAACTGGACAAAGAATTCAGCCATGGGCCCGGTGCTTATCTATGATTTTTCCCTTCAGGCGGGCGATACGCTTGTTATCAGCGACCTGAAGTTCTACCTCAGCTCTGACGATACGTTTTTCTTTATTGTCGACAGCATAGGCGAGGTGAATCTCAGGGGACATAAATACCCGGCACAGTTTATCCGCCAGCCCGGCATGGGCAGCGGATCCAGGTCGTTCACCTTTGTGAAGGATATCGGAAGCCTTGAAAACGGCATATTCCATTTCATGTGCTGCGGTTTCGAGCATTGGAGCCATCTTACCCACCTGTGCCGGAATGATTCCCTCCTGTATTGGTCTTACGATGTTCACGTCTGGCCAAACGGGGATTCATGCCATCCATATTTTAATGATATAGAGGAACTGTCGCGCAGAGGGCTGTTATTATACCCCAATCCTGCCTCCGGTTGCGTATACCTTAATGAGTCTATTCCGGACATGGCTGAGTCGCTCAGGCTGTATACCGCGGATGGACGGGAGGTACCTGTTGTTTTCAGTGGAGATCACCTGGATATAGGGCACCTCGAAAGGGGTTTATATGTAGCGGTGCTCAGGTTCGGGAGGAGGGATTACAGGCAATTGCTGGATGTCAGGTAACCTAGGCTTTGGTATACTTCAGTTCCTGTTAAAATTGTTTTAATCGGTCAATCCCCTGTGATGATAAATTGTGCTTACCTTGTTCGGTGAAAGTGATAATTTTGCCGCATGTTGTTAAATGAACTTACAGCTATCGGGCCTATTGACGGGCGATACAGGTCGAAAACAGAAGCGCTGGCACCTTATTTTTCGGAATTCGGATTGATCAGGTACCGCGTGCAGGTGGAGATTGAATATCTGATATACCTGAATTCCCTGAAGCTGAAAGGGTTCTCAACAGTCCTTACACCGGTGCAGGTTGAAACACTTCGAAATCTTTACCTCTCTTTCTCCGAGGAAGATGCATCCGGAATAAAGGAAATAGAAAGAACCACCAACCATGATGTCAAGGCAGTTGAATACTTCATCAAACACAGGCTGGAATCGTTTGATCTCGGCCATATAAAGGAGTGGGTGCACTTCGGGCTTACAAGTCAGGATATCAATAATACAGCCATTCCCCTCAGTCTTAAGGATGCTCTTCAGAAAGTGATACTGCCCGACCTGCAGGCCGTCATCCAGAAACTCGAAGCCCTCTCGATAGAATACCGCGATGTGCCCATGCTGGCCAGGACACATGGGCAGGCCGCCAGCCCCACCAGGCTCGGAAAAGAGGTGATGGTATACGTGTCGCGCCTGAAAGTGCAGTACAGCCAGATGCTGACTATCCCGTTTTCGGCGAAGTTCGGTGGGGCTACAGGGAATTTCAACGCGCATGTGGTGGCATTCCCGGATCAGGACTGGCAGGGTTTCGGAAACAATTTTGTCAACAAGGTGCTAGGCCTCAGCAGAAGTTTTCCGACCACCCAGATCGAACATTACGATAACCTGGCTGCACTGTTTGATGTGTTCAAGCGGATCAATACCATACTGATTGATTTAAGCAGGGATGTCTGGCAGTACATCTCCATGGATTATTTCAAGCAAAAACTGAAAGAAGGTGAGGTCGGGAGCAGCGCCATGCCCCATAAGGTCAACCCGATCGACTTTGAAAATGCAGAAGGGAACCTCGGCATAGCGAATGCCATGTTTGAGCACTTGTCGGCCAAACTGCCGATATCCAGGTTGCAGCGCGACCTTACCGATTCAACCGTACTGCGCAATATAGGCGTGCCCCTGGCCCATTGTCTCATATCGTACAGCAGCCTGCAGAAAGGTCTCGGAAAACTCATACTGAACAATGAAGCTATTGCCAGGGACCTGGAAAACAACTGGGCGGTGGTGGCTGAAGCAATTCAGACCGTTCTGCGAAGCATAGCCTATCCGAATCCTTACGAGGCATTAAAGGCGCTTACCAGGACAAACCAGCATATCGGGGAGAAAGAGATTAAGGATTTTATCGAAACGCTGGATGTGCCCGAAGACATAAAAGCGAGGTTGAGGGATATCAGCCCTTCCAGCTACACCGGAATGTAAGGGAGGGACAATAAAGAATGGATAATGAAGAATGAGAGTGGAGGCGGGCTGGCTTCTCATTCAGGTATCCAGTCACTCTTGATCCATGCTTCGACATCCGTGATTTCTATTGCACGCTGAGTACCTTGAACACCGTGCGGCGGTTCTTGGCCCTGCCTTCTTCTGTCTTATTGTCGGCGACAGGCTTGCTGTCACCATATCCAACCGCGTTGAGACGGGTGCCGTCAATGCCTTCTTTTACAAGATAATCCTTAACGGCTTTTGCGCGGTTCTGCGACAGGGTTTTATTCTTGGCTTTATCACCGGTATTGTCGGTATGCCCGCCGATCTCGATCTTCATGAAAGGGAATTTTTTAAGAAGGAATACCAGCTTGTCCAGTTCAAATTTGGATTCGGGGCGTAATTCATATTTATCGACATCGAAAAACACGTTGTTAAGCGTCACGTCTTCACCATTGGCTTCAGGTTTCCTGAGAGGAACATCGAGCTTGTAAGGTTCAAGGCTGCTGTGCTGTTTAAGAGAGAAATTCGCCGAATAGAAGAGGTAATTGGTCTGGTCTATCGTCATCATGTAATCGCGATTGGATTTGAGCACCATAAAAAAGTTGCCGGTCCCTTTCTGACTTTCGATATTGGCAATGACCTTGCCCGTACTGAGATCGGTCAGTTCGATCCTGGCCACCAGTTTTTCCATGGTCACGGCATCGTAGACAGTTCCCTGCACATAGCTGACCGGTTCCGGCTTAAGTTTGGCAGGAAGCTCGAACTTGTAAATGTCGAGCCCGCCGTAACCGCCATCCCTTTCCGAGCTCAGGTAACCGAATTTGCCGAGCCTGTCAACGATCAGTCCCAGCTCGTCTTTTTCCGTATTGATAGGGTAGCCGATGTTTTCAGGTTTCCCGAATTTTCCGTTCTCTAATTTCTTGGCAACGAATATATCCAGCGATCCCACACCGGGCAAACCGCTGGAGCTGAAATACAGTGTCTGGTTATCGTAGTGTATGAAAGGAGATTGTTCTTCGCCGGGTGTATTGATTTCAGGACCGAGATTCACCGGGGGCATAAACCTGCCTTCCGCCAGGTTGAAGGTGGACATCCAGATATCAGCGCCTCCCTGTGCTCCGGGACCTTTCATGTCGCTTGAAAAATATAATGTCAATCCGTCAGGGCTAATGGACGGCTGCGCGTCCCATGTAGGTGAATTTATCGGTGGTCCTATATTGGTGGGTTTCGACCAGACGCCATCGTGATATCCTGAAATGTAAATATCCATTCCTCCAAGCCCGATAGGCATGCCCTGGCTGTTTACCCGGTCCTTTGCAGAGAAGAAAATCGTTTTTCCGTCGGCTGTTATGGATATCGTGCCTTCATTGCCCTGGCTGTTGACCGGTTCGGGGAGTTTTGTGGATGGCTGAAACGTCGAATCGATGATTTCACTCCTGTAAAAATCTTCATAGAAACGGTCGCGGTCCATATTCATTCTCGTGAAATAGAAGTATTTGCCGTCAAGCGTCAGGCCCGGCCAGTATTCGCCATTGGGAGTGTTCACGCTGGGTCCCAGGTTCTGGGGCTTGAAATCGACGGGATTCGTATACAGGGCTTTCGCGACATCTATATTCTTGAGTATTTTTTTAGCGTCGTTCTCAAGTTCCTTGGCTCTCCTGATCGGGGCATTGAGGTAAGTATTGAGTGATACCTTCGCTTCATCAAACTGCATCAGCAGCCGCTGGCTTTTGCCTATGAAATAATATACACCCAGGTTATCCGGTTCGAGCTCTATGAGTTTCTGGTATGATTTCAGGGACGCTTTGTAATCCTGCATGGCAAACTCAATATAAGCTTTATTCTGCCAGGCTTTGAGTGATGTGCTGTCTTTTTTCAATCCTTTGTTGACAAGTTCCAGCGCTTTTTTCTTGTCGCCGTTGGGTTTCATGAATTCGACGAATGCCTCTTCGGCATATTTATCTGCCGGACTCACATCGGCGTTTTTTTTCTTTGGCTGGGCCGACGCGCATGCAAAAAAGGAAAAAGCAAGTGCCAGCAAATATATTTTGTTCATTATGGAATTCAATTTATATAATAACATGTTGAGGGCAAATTTATTGTAAATCCGGCAAAATCCCTGCCGTTCTTTTTCCCAGCTCGATGACAGCCACATTCTTCACCTGTCCGTTCCCGATGTCAAAGCTCAGCATGGTGCGCATATGGTGAAATCCATGCCTTCCGGCGGCGCCGGGATTCATAAACAGCATGTCGTTAAGGTTTTTATCCCTCATTACCCGTAAGATATGACTGTGCCCGCAGATGAAAAGACCGGGTGTTGACAGTTTTAAGGACTTGAGAACAACAGGGTTGTATTTCCCCGGGTATCCGCCAATATGTGTCATATGGACTTTTACGCCTTCACATTCAAACAGATTGTTTTCGGGGTACAGATTTCTCAGCTCCTGCCCGTCGATATTTCCCCAAACCCCGCGGACCGTTTTCCCGGCCGCTTCGAAGAGCTTGCTGAGTTCGGCAGTGCCCCAGTCGCCCGCATGCCACACCTCGTCAGCTTTCGCGGCATGTTTCAGTATATCCGGCTCTGCGCAGCCATGAGTATCGCTTAGCAATAATATCTTTTTCACCTTTGGCAAATTAATTCGTAATTTGCAACAAAAAAAAACAAATGAGTGATCTCCTGAGCCTTTCCGTTATCCTGATTGTGTTTACCTCCCTCGTGTCATATTATGCGCTGAATAATTACAGCACATTTGAAAAGGCCTCGTTCAGGCCTTACAGGATCAGGTACAACAGGGAATGGTGGCGCTGGGTGACCAACGGGTTCATACATATTGATTACATGCACCTGTTTGTCAATATGCTGTCGCTCTATTTTTTTGGCCGCAACCTGGAACTTTACCTGGGGGCCATTGTGCCCGGGCTTGCCCCGGCGGCGTTCCTCCTGTTTTATATCAGCGCCATTGCTGTCAGTGGCATATATTCCTACCTCAGGCACAAGAACGATTTTTCATATTCGGCCGTTGGGGCGTCGGGCGCTGTTTCAGCAGTTATTTTCAGCTGCATCATGTTCGATCCCTTTTCTAAAATTTATCTCTATTTCGCCCTTGGAATACCATCATGGATATTCGGGATCCTTTATTTGTATTATGAGTATTATATGGGTAAAAAGCAGATGGATAATATCGGTCACGACGCCCATTTTTCGGGAGCCGTTTACGGGTTGGTGTTCACCATCATCCTGTATCCGCAATCCGTCATTGCATTTATAGGACATTTTATCAGGTGAATTCAGTAATTTTGTTTTCCGATATATGCCGAACAGCGACGATTTAAAACAGACGATACATTCTGCCTTTGATTTTTCAGGTCCCGCCATTGTACTTGGCGCAGCAAAGCTTGTGGATGACGTACTGAAGGACGCACAGATAAAAGCTCCCCTGAAAATGTTTAACCGCCACGGCCTTATAGCCGGGGCGACCGGTACGGGTAAAACAAAAACCCTGCAGCGGATGGCCGAAGAACTTTCCAGGAACGGGGTTCCGTCGCTGCTGATGGACATCAAGGGCGACCTGAGCGGTATTGCCAGACCCGGGGTGGCAAATGAGAAGGTGAACGAACGGCATGCGAAGATCGGCCTGGAATGGAGTCCCATGGCCTGTCCTGTGGAGTTCCTGTCAATTTCGGAAGAAAAAGGCGTAAGGCTCAGGGCCACCATATCTGAGTTCGGGCCGGTTCTTCTTTCGAGAATGCTCGACCTGAACGCTACACAATCGGGAGTCCTCAGCGTGATTTTCAAATACTGTGACGACAGGCAGATGCCTTTGCTGGACATCAAGGATCTGCGCAAAGTGTGCCAGTATCTTCAGACTGATGAAGGAAAGAAAGAGATCAGTTCGGATTACGGCCTGGTAAGCACTGCCAGCCTGGGCGCCATCATGAGAAGCCTGCTCGAACTCGAGCAGCAGGGAGCCGACAGATTTTTCGGTGAACGCAGCTTCGATGTCAATGACCTCCTGCGTCAAGACACGCAGGGACATGGATATTGCAATATCATACGGCTTACCGACCTTCAGTCGAAACCCCAGTTGTTCTCTACCTTCATGCTGTGCCTGCTGGCGGAAATATATGACACGTTTCCTGAACAGGGAGATATGGATAAGCCCCGGCTATGCCTGTTTATTGACGAAGCGCACCTGATCTTCGACCACGCCTCCAAAGAGTTGCTGGCGCAGATTACCACCATTGTCAAGCTCATTCGCTCCAAAGGCGTAGGTCTGTTCTTCATAACGCAGGATCCGACAGACGTTCCCGAAGAGGTGCTTGGGCAACTGGGAATGAAAGTGCAGCATGCGCTGAGGGCATTCACGGAAAAGGACCGGAAAGCCATAAAAATGATAGCGGAGAATTTCCCTCCAAGCGATTTTTACAGGACTTCAGAGTTGCTGACCGCCCTTGGAATTGGTGAGGCCCTGGTGACAATTCTGGATGAGAAGGGCGTTCCCACACCGTTGGTGCACGTGATGTTGGCAAGTCCGCGAAGCCGTATGGATATACTGACCGAGGATGAAATAGACAACCTGGTTGACCACTCAGAGCTTGCGGGGATATATAATGAAGAGATTGACCGCGATAGCGCGTTCGAAATGCTGAGCCGGAAACTCGAAGAACACCGGAATGACACAGAGGCAGGAGAGGGCGGAAAGCATACCGGAACAGAAGGGAAGAAGCGTGCAAACGAAAAATCAACCATAGAAAAAGTACTTGAGCACAGCGCAACCAAAGTGGTGTTGAAAGAAGTGGCACGGGGACTGCTCGGCGTGCTCGGGATCAGATCGACAACAAGAAAAAAAACAAATTCATCATGGTTTTGATTGCCCACCCCAGCCCTCCAGGGAGGGGATTATAACCTGTAAACACTAAATTATTAATATATTATGAACAGAGAATTTATGATGCAGGTGGCTGAGTCACTGAAGAACGCCACCCGCGAAAAATATAAATACGACGAGGCCAAACTGTTCAGCCTGAGTGCGGCCGGTCAGAATTCGCTTACACAGACCTTGAAGCAATATGTTATCAAGCATGGCACATCGGACCTGGAGAACATTCTCCTGGGCAAACTTGATTTTGAAGGCAGCAGGTTGCAGGCGGTTGCAACAGAGAAGCTGGAGGAAGATCTGAAAGAAAGACGTATCCTCGGATCGGAGGAGTTGAAGGATGTATCCGTGTTTTCCACCAATTTCCTTATAAAGGAATTCAGGGAAGGCTTTCTTAGATCAGGTCATACCAAAGACCTGGACGGTATTTGCGGATTTCTCGGCATAGACAAAAGCATGGTGAAAATGATCAATTCGCCGGTCGGTAAGATGTTCGGGAAGTTTTTCAAGTAAGCCGTTTAATGCACCAGGGTTCCCACTGTTTCGCCCATCATCAGCTTTTTCAGATTTCCTTTTTTGTTCATATCGAACACGAGGATAGGCAGCTTGTTTTCCTGGCAAAGCGTAATCGCAGTGAGGTCCATAATGCTGAGACCCCTTTCGTAGACTTCCGAGAACGTAATGGTGTCAAATTTTTTGGCATCGGTGTGTTTTTCCGGATCAGCTGTATATACGCCATCCACCCGGGTGCCTTTGAGTATCAGGTCGGCTTCTATTTCAACCGCCCTGAGGGACGCTGCCGTGTCGGTCGTAAAATACGGATTGCCGGTGCCGGCCCCGAATATGACCACCCTGCCTTTTTCAAGGTGCCTTATAGCCCTGCGGCGAATAAAAGGCTCGCAGATCTGTTCCATCTTGATGGCGGAAAGCAGGCGGGTCTTTACCTCCAGTTTTTCAAGCGCGCCCTGTAAAGCCATCGCGTTGATCACTGTAGCCAGCATGCCCATATAATCACCCTGCGCCCTGTCGACCACTCCGCCCTGAACCCCCTGGACACCCCTGAAAATGTTTCCTCCTCCTATTACTATTGCCACTTCCACACCCAATGCCACGGTGTCTTTTATTTCATTGGCGTATTGTTCAAGTACTTTGGGATCAATGCCGTATTGCTGGTCGCCCATCAAGGCTTCTCCGCTCAGCTTTAAGAGAATTCGTTTGTATTTCATGAAAGTTTGTTGAATTGCAAGGCTCAGATGCTGCAAAAGTAGGTCTTTTCAATGAGATTTAAAAGAGCAAAAAGCAGACTGGCAAAGCATCATTTTTTCCGCGTTTCAGCAGCTTCCTCCTTCCGGTTTTCCTTGTCGTAGTCGAGTTTCATTCCCCAGAAACGCATTTGCTGAAGGCACCATTTCTGTCGTCCCATAACATACTTGCTTGGATGTGCAATGGAAAACTTCCTGGGAGCAGGCAGCACAATGGCCATCAGCGCGGCATCTTCAGGCCGGAGTTGCGAGGCCGGCTTGCCGAGATAATCCTGTGCGGCAGCTTCCACACCGTACACGCCGTCGCCGAATTCTATGACATTGAGGTACACCTCCATAATACGCTGTTTGCTCCAGAATGTTTCTATAAGAAAGGTGAAATAAACCTCAAATCCTTTGCGGATCCAGCTTCTGCCATGCCACAGGAACACGTTTTTGGCGGTTTGCTGGCTGATCGTACTGGCCCCGCGGCGCTTTTCCTTCCCCTTTTCCTCCATTTTCTCATTATACTTTATGGCCTTGTCGATGGCCCCGAAATCAAATCCGTTATGCCTGAGGTAATTCTGGTCTTCGGCGCATACCACGGCCAGTTGTATATACGGCGATATTTCGTCAAGCCTCACCCAGTCTTTCCGCAACTTCATGTCCTTGCCGTCCATTTTCTGCTGAACGCAGCGCTGAAGCATGTAAAAAGTAAAGGGAACGGGAACCCATTTGAACAGCAACACGCCTCCGACACTCAGGATAAGAAACCCCAGGACGATGCGTTTTGTCCACTTCCAGATGAATGACCAGGCGAAGAACTTCGCAAGCCAGGCAGAGATAGCGACCATGGGGCGAATTTAAGGATTAGTGCGCAGGAAACAGTATATAGTGGTTAGAAACCGAAAAGTCCGGTTACGACATTATCTATTAAAGGAATACTGAACGTATGTGTTGATATGTAAACATTTTTTCCTATGATGAGTATATTCTTCTTTTTGAATTGTACTTTAACAAGCAGATAATCTTCCATATCCCTAAAAATGTTTACCTTCTTTTCTTTTTCTTCAAAAAGAAAAGAAGGCAAAAGAAAAACCTTGCGCGCACACCCGCTGTT
>CALMKH010000160.1 GCA_937867025.1 uncultured Bacteroidota bacterium
TATTATTATAGTAATACTTTTGAAAACTTATGAAACAAGTTGCAGAAAGCATTAAAGCCTAAAATGATCCATAATAAAAAAGCAATCAGATCCCGCGACATAGTCATCGTTTTGATATTTTCAGTCGCGCTGGCTATAATCGGCTTCAGTACTGCTGCGGAATTCTATGAGTGGATGCTGCCAAAAGTTGACACGGTCAAATTCGATTTCCCATCAATGGAAGGCATGATCAGGCACCCGCTTTATTATGCCGGAACTCTTGCACTTATTCCTATAGCAACTGCACTGGCCTGGCATTTCTGGCCAGTATCCCCCGGGATAAAAAGGCTGATGTCGGCGGGGCTGATAATTGCCTTCACTTTCCTGGGAGCCATCCTGCGCATGAAGTGGATCATGTACCTGGCCACAGGAGGTCTTGAGAAGGAAACCGCCTTACACATGAGCATCTCTGTTCCGTTCGACAAGCTGATGCTGCCGCTTTTTATGTGTTATGGCCTGCTGTCCGGAATCCTCGTTTCATTTTTTATATTCAGGGACAGGAGAAAGACTGCAGTGCCGCAAGGAATATTGCATGATTGAGATTGGCGTCTAGCGGGTCATTTCTAAAATATAAAATTCAATAATCCATCCCACATCAAGCCCCCTACTGCTTTACAAATGTCCGGTAAAGTTCCGTGCTTCCGGTGTTGAGTTTGCATATATAAAACCCGTCGGCAAAGGCCCGCATATCCACTTGCACGCCCTGGGCGGTGAAAGGACATGTATAAACGAGCGTTCCATACAGATCATATACCTCAAGGGATGCACCTGAACGGACAGGTTCTGCATACGCAACGGTAAAGACTCCAGGACCGGGATTCGGGAACAGCTTGAACGATCCGGAAATCCTGACGGGTCCTATACCTGTCACAAGGGGCTCGACAAAGGTGTTGACCGTGGTATTTGTGATCACCGGTTTGTTATAGTCAAAGAATATGTAAGCGGTATTATGGATCTTGGTCCCTTCAGGCAGGTTTTTCAGCGGTTTCACCCGGTACTGGAAATAGCCATGTGATTGTTTTTCGTTACTATGACTGTCGGGCAGATGAATATCCGGGAAATGACATACCAGGGCCTGACCCCTGAGTCCTACCTGGGCAGTGTGGCTGAACCC
>CALMKH010000161.1 GCA_937867025.1 uncultured Bacteroidota bacterium
AAGTCAAGGGTACTCGACTTCATTTTTTTACCGCTTATCCTTGTGGAAACCAGGAACGGTATCGACACATACATGTAACGGTGGTTAAACGCGACATAATTGGGTCCTGTCTGGGACAAGTCGTTCATGATGCCGATGGCGGGATGTATGGTATCCATAAAGCGGAGGTTCTCCCTTTTCCTGGTGAAACCGAAATTGTGAAACTGCAATCCCACGAAGATGCGGTTGTTCATGTTGGTACGGAAACCGAACATGCAACTGGCGCCAATGGCATCCCTCCAGCGGTCGGCTTTGTTTATGGAGTCCTTGTAGGCCTTTGAGACGGATGTCCTGTAGGTGATGAGCCTGTTGCCCAATGTCGGGACCACCCCGAAGGAAAACGACGGGTCTTTGAATTGTGCGTGTGACGAATACGCGGCCAGCAGGCATGTCAACAAGATGATGTTATGTTTCATCGGTAAATTTAATAATGTGAAATCTGGTTTGCGTATAAAAACGATAGGTGAGCAAAATGGCGGCAAAGGTAAGCCCGATGATAAAGGCAATCCAGATGCCGTCGATACCGTAACCCCATCCGAAGCACAGCAGGTATGCGCCGGGCATCATCAGTATCCAGTAAGAGACAAAAGCGATGATGCTGGTGACTTTGGTGTCCTTTATGCCCCTGAGAGCTCCTGCAGCCACAGCCTGTATGCCGTCTCCCAGCTGGAAGAATGCTGCCAGGAGGATAAGCCTCGGTGCTATGGCGAGTACGGCTTTGTCGTCGGTATACAGCAGGGGCAATTCATCCCTGAATATGAGGAACACGCTGGTGAACAGCAGCTCCACACCTATGGTCAGGAGAATGGCAGCAATACCGGAACGCCTGACGCCGTGTTTATCCTGGGCCCCGTAGAAATTCCCTACAAGTATGTTGGCTCCGGCCGCGATGCCGGTAACGAACATATAGGTGACGGAGGCCAGATTAATGGCAATCTGATGCGATGCCGAATGGATATCGGATATGCTTCCGGCCATGATAAGGGCCATGGAAAAAGCGGCTATCTCGAAAAAAAATGTCAGTCCTACGGGAATACCTATGCGCAGGATTGTCAGGAAATAGCTTTTCCATTCAATGTGTTTCTGTTTGAGTTTCGTGATCAGGGGATGATACCAGGCCCATAACAGCATGAGGAGGGCCATGACATACCGTGAAACCACTGTGGCCCAGGCTGAGCCTGCCAGGCCCATTTCAGGGGCCCCGAAGTGTCCCCAGATCATTGCATAATTCAGTACCAGGTTGAGCAGGAGGCCTATGAATGTCACATACATGGACAGCTGGGTTTTTCCAAGTCCGTCCATAAGCTGCTTGCCTGAATTAAAGAACATCAGGGCCGGGACGGACAGATTGATTATGCCAAGGAATTCGGCTCCGCCTGCTGTCAGTTCTTTCGACTGCCTGAACAGGTAAAGGAAGTCGAGCACCAGGTAGTTCACCAGCATCAACAGCACGGACATCAGGGATGCCACATAGAGCGAAGAGCGGAAAATGGGGATAGCCTGCTGGGGCCTGTCTTCACCGTCGGCGATGGAAACCGTGGTGCTAACTGCGTACATGGTTCCCATGCCAATGAGGATGAACAGGAAAAACACGGCATTGCCGAAACCCGCAGAGCTCACGGAGAGGGTATTGTAATGCCCCAGCATCATGATATCGGTCACGCCCATGAGTATCAGGCCCAGCTGGCCGATGGTGATGGGCAAGGCAAGTTTTGCAATATCCTTGACGATTTCGTTATATAGGGCGATTTTTTGGAACAAGCCTGCAAAGCTCGGTAAAGCCGTACAGAATTACAAGGACAGGTGCTTGACACTTGTCAATTGGCCCACAATGCATCTGGCAAAAAAGGGAAAAACTGCGATCAGGTACACGCCTGAAAAAAAGTATCCCACCCTTCCGGAATTGGACTACCGGAAGAATGGGACAACAACAACTATGATCTTATCTACTTGTTTCTGAATTATTCGAGGCTCAGTTCGATATGACTGTGCTGGCTGATGATGTCAACCAGTATATCAAAGAAAGACTCGCTTACAGCCCATGTATTCCTGGCTTTCAGGCCGAGGTCATTCATGCTCTTGCGGCTGTTTTTCCAGACCAGTTTTACCGGCTCGCGGAATTTTACAACACGCGATCCGCCCCTGAGGAGGTCGTTGAGGGTGCTTAAATTATAACTGATCTCCCTGTTAGGATTGTTCCTGAAAAGACGATCGATTTCCTTGTAGAAGGAAGGCATATCGGAGAACCTGCCGGCATCCAGCACAATGGTTTTTTTGGCTGCCTCTGCCTCCTGGTTGTACCAGATCGTCCAGCTTCCCCCACCATTGTCCTCTTTCTTGAAAACGCTCTTTCCCAGTCTTGGATTCCAGTCATTCATCAGCCTCCGTGCAAGCTGGCCGTCATCGACACCACTGCTCCATTTTCTGTTTTCCATTTGCATATTTATGTTGTGTAATTTTTTATCTTAATAAAGTAAGGGTTCCCCTCAAAGCGAACTGATCATTGCTGATATATTCGCCGTTCACTGTCCAGACATAGGTTTCCTGGGCACATAATTCCCCGTTATATGTGCCGTCCCAGGATGCGTCCATATCCGTTGTTTCGAATACTTTCTGACCCCAGCGGGTATATATACGGAAAACATAGTTATCCGGTTTTACATTGAAAAGCGATGGTTTGAAATCGTCATTCCTGCCGTTTTTATTTGGCGAAAATGCGGTCGGTACATAAACATATCCCTCCTTGTATGTTCCGATGTAATCCTTTTTAGTCATTGTATCGGTACATCCGAAGGAATTGGTGGCAATAAGTTTCACCGAATAATACCCCACTTCATTCAGAAGGAATGAAGGATCGCGAAGAGTCGAACCGCTGATCACATTCTGGAACGTATCATATACGAACCAGTCGTATTTAAGGGCATTATTGCTGATGTTCTGCATCTTGAACACCGCATTCGGCAGGTTCAGGAAACGTTTATTGGTAAAAAAGTCGGCATCGGGCTTAGGTAATACCTTGATATAATAAGGCGCAGTGTAAGAAACCACGCCGCCGGTTCCTGTGGCGATAAGCGTGACATCCCACTGCCCTGCGAACTTGAATACATGCACAGGTTCTTTTTCATGTGAGTCCGGAGAACCGTCACCCCATATCCACCTGTAGCTGTGGGCATTGAGGGTCGTGTTCCTGAACTTCACCCTTAGTTCCGCACAACCTTCGGTCGTGTCGGCACTGAAACTGATCTCAGGTTTTGGATCCTCAATGTAGATAGGCTTGGCAATGACATCGCTGCATTGTTTGTTCCAGACCGTGAGGGTCACTTCCACTGTACCCGCATGATGATAGGTGTG
>CALMKH010000162.1 GCA_937867025.1 uncultured Bacteroidota bacterium
CCGTCTGCCATTGTTTCGGAAAAGGCCACTGTGGGAAAAGATGTGTACATCGGGCCTTACGTGGTGGTTGAAGAAGAAGCCGTGATAGGGGACAGGTCCCAGCTCTACGCCCATGTTTTTGTAGGAAGGAATGCCCGGGTCGGTAACAGCACCATCCTTTACGCCGGAGTCAACCTGTATTCCGATTGTATGGTAGGCAACAACTGCATTATCCATGCAGGCACGGCTATAGGTTCGGACGGGTTCGGATTTGCGCAGACTCCTGACGGAACGTATGCCAAAATTCCCCAGATAGGCAATGTGATCGTTGAAGATAACGTAGAGACAGGAGCCAACTGCTGCCTGGACCGCGCCACGATGGGAAGTACCATCATACGCAAGGGGGTGAAACTGGACAACATGGTGCAGATAGCGCATAATGCGGATATTGGCGAGAATACGGTTATTGCAGGCCTTAGCGGCGTAGCAGGAAGCACTAAGGTTGGAAAGAACTGTGTTTTCGGCGCCCAGGTGGGAATAGTAGGTCACATCCATATAGCCGATGGCACCCAGATCGGGGGTCAGAGCGGGGTTACCAAAACTATCAGGGAGCCTAACGGCCAGTATTTTGGATCACCCGCCATCCCGCTTAAGGATTCCATCAAGGTACAGGTTGTGCAGCGCAACCTTCCCGCCCTTGAAATGAGGGTAAGGGAACTTGAGCAAATGGTAAAGGAGCTCAAAAAACAAATTACCCAGGATTAACAATAAAACAAACGACTCTGAAAATAGACGAATGAAACAAACTACATTGAAGAAAGCGGTGACGGTGTCGGGCGTGGGTTTGCATACCGGCGCCAATGTTCAGCTCACCTTTATGCCGGCTCCGGTTAACCATTGGTATAAATTCCAGCGCGTAGATTTGGAAAACAAACCGATTATTGACGCCGACTGCGACCTGGTCGTGGATACTTCCAGGGGAACCACCCTGGAAAAGAACGGCGCAAGGGTCAGCACCGTGGAACATGCGCTGGCCGCACTCGTCGGCCTCGAAATCGACAATGTACTTCTGCAGATAGACGGCCCTGAAATGCCTATTATGGACGGGAGCTCCAAACCTTTTGTCGACCTGCTTCTGCAAGCCGGCATACAGGAACAGGACGCCGAGAGGGAATATTTTATAGTGCCTACCAACGTGCATTACAACGACCCTAACAACAAGGTGGAAATGGTGGCTATGCCGCTGGATGATTACAGGGCCACGGTGATGGTGGATTACAACAGCCCCGTATTGGGCAGCCAGCACGCCACGATCACCAATCTCAGCGAATTCGAATCGCAGATAGCCAGCTGCAGGACGTTCTGTTTCCTGCACGAGCTGGAAATGATGATCAACAATAACCTGATCAAGGGCGGCGACCTGAACAATGCCATTGTCATAGTGGACAGGGTTGTGGAAGATCATGAGATGGAACGCCTGGCAAAAATCTTCAACAAGCCGAAGGTGGAGGTCAGGAAAGAAGGCATCCTGAACAATGTGGAGCTGCGTTTCCAGAATGAGCCTGCACGTCACAAACTCCTCGACCTGTTGGGTGACCTGGCGCTGATAGGCATGCCTATAAAAGCGCAGATCATGGCTGCCAGGCCCGGTCACGGCAGCAATGTGGCCTTCGCCAAAAAAATAAAGGCCATCATCAAAAAGATGAAGAAAAAGAGCACTACCGATGCTCCGGTCTATAATCCGAACGTGAAGGCCCTGTATGAACACAAGGATATTTCGCGGTTCCTGCCGCATAAGCACCCATTCCTGCTGGTAGACAAAATACTGGAAAAATCACCTAACCATGTATTGGCAATCAAGAATATTACGGCCGACCAGTATTTCTTTAATGGCCATTTTCCGGGCGATCCGATCTTTCCGGGCGTTCTTCAACTCGAAGCCATGGCCCAGGCTGGCGGCGTACTCGTGTTGAGCGAGGTGCCTGATCCTGAAAATTACGCTACCTTGTTCCTGAAGATCGATAATGCGAAATTCAAGGATAAAGTGGTGCCAGGCGATACCCTGGTCATGAAACTCGAACTGATGGAGCCCATCCGCCGGGGGATATGCCTGATGAGAGGGCGGGCGTATGTAGGTGAAAAACTGGTAAGTGAGGCAGAAATGATGGCACAGATAGTAAAATTAAAATAATAAAAATAGATTTTTGGGGGTGAAACTCCTGAATATTGTAATAATAAAAACCAAAATAACATGATCCAGCCTTTAGCGTACGTTCATCCTCAAACCAAAGTAGCCGAAAATGTAGTTATAGACCCTTTTGTCACCATTCATAAAAATGTAGAAATAGGAGAGGGAACCTGGATAGGTTCGGGTGTAACCATTTTTGAAGGCGCTCGGATAGGAAAAAATGTCAGGATATTCCCGGGGGCCATTATTTCTGCAATACCCCAGGATCTGAAATTCGAAGGAGAAGATTCACTTACTATCATCGGCGATAATACAACCGTCAGGGAATGCGTTACGCTTAACAGGGGTACCAAGGAAAGGGGCATGACCGAAATAGGCAGCAATTGCCTGATTATGGCATACAGCCACGTAGCGCACGATTGCCAGATAGGCGATAACGTGATACTGGCCAACAGCACGCAGGTGGCAGGCCACGTGGTCATTGGCGAATCGGCCATATTGGGCGGAGCCACCCTGGTTCACCAGTTCGTGCATATAGGGAAACACGCCATGATCAGCGGGGGTAGCCTGGTAAGGAAGGACGTGCCGCCGTACACCAAGGCTGCAAGGGAGCCGCTAAGCTACGAAGGCGTTAATTCGATAGGTCTCAGAAGGAGGAATTTCTCACCGGAAAAGATCGCGGAGATCCAGGAAATATACCGTACGCTGTATGTGCGCGGACTGAACAATGCCAAGGCGCTGTCACATATCGAGGCCAATATGCCTGCCACACCTGAGCGCGATGAGATACTTCAGTTTATCAAGGCCAGCGACAGGGGTATCATGAAGGGTTACCAGTCCAAGTAATTTACAAATTACAATTGACGTTGACTGTTGGCAGTTAACGGCGTTCAGTTTAAATCAGTCTATTTTCATAAATATTCTTCAGCAGATTTTCGCTAAAAACAATTGATTTAGTGTATGGCAATTGTTAGATTATACCAGTTGTTAAGTGTACCTTGAGAAATTTGGAAAAATTGAAAAATGCAATATAATTTTGGACTGTTTTATGGGGTTTTTAAAATTTTTTCAAAAGGAGGATACCAATATTGAAAGCTATCCGGATTTCTGGCGTTGGTTTCAGCAACATGAAAAACGATTTTATAAAGCAGTGCAAAAGGCGGATAACATTGAGGGGGATTTCTTTGATGAGCTTTCAGAGGCACTTGATCAATTGAACAGAGGCTATTATTTTCTTGCCGGAATGGTTGACGATGAAACGGCAGAGCTGATATTTACGGTTGACGGGAACATTAATAACCTTGTCTTTGTTGAAGAGATAGTGGCTGAGGCTCCACAGGTTCCGGGATGGAAGTTTACGGCTCATAAACAGGCAATGGATATTTCAGGCATGCAGATAGAGATGGAAGGATATGAATTCAATGAAGAGAATTTAAGGTTCTATTCCAATGAACATCCTCAGCAACCCGATTGTATTGACATAGTTGCCGTGTACGATCATTTTAAAGAGGAAGATGCTGAAGCCATTTTTAGAGGCTTGTGTATTTATATTGATAATCTTATAGGCGAGTTGAATGCTGTCACACTGATTGACAGGCTTAGCGTAGTGAGTCCTGCCGTTGCAGAAAAGGAGGCAATCCCCATGGCAAAACTTGCCGGTTACCTGGTATGGAGAGAGAAAGAATTTATAGAAAAGTATGAAGCAACAAGATTCAATACGGTCGACGAAAATTATTCCCTTATGGAGGGACAATTGGAGAACGGGCATCCGTTATTGGTGGTGATGAATTCCGACCTTCTGCAATGGGATGCGAAAATGTCCCATCCATGGATCATGGGCATTGAAATTAATTACAGCGGTAACGAAAGCAACGGCTTGCCGGATGATGTGACGTACCATTCAATGAATGAGTTGGAGGAAGAGTTAATGCAGATTTTGAAGGACTCAGAAGGATACCTGAATGTGTTGAGGAAAACTGGTGACAATGAACGGGTGATCTTTTTTGCATGTAAGGATTTTCGAAAACCGGCAAAGGTATTATACGAAATATCTGCAAAATATGCAAATTTGGATATCACCTATGACATTTTTAAGGATAAGTATTGGGAAAGCCTCAGTTATTTTAGCTCATCTACAAACATAAAACCAATATAGCCATATATGTTGTGAATGCTCCATATGGGGTTTTCCATGATCTCTTCATAACTACACCCGACAGGATTTCCATCCGATTCGGCTACGAGGAGTAAAGCATTGTCTGCACTTATCAGCGCTGGTAACGTAATGGACGGTTTGCTCTTTTATTGTTGCATCCATTCCTTGTGGTTGGTGTTCTTCACCAACCTCCTT
>CALMKH010000163.1 GCA_937867025.1 uncultured Bacteroidota bacterium
CTATCTCCCCGCGCCTACGCCGCGTTCGGGATCGCCGGATTCGGGGTTGTTGAGCTCGTTGGTGTCTATATCGGGGTTGCGGATTTCATTGCTGTCTTCATGCGGGTTTCCGGGAGGTGTTACCGCACCCTGGCCGGGATTGGTCGTATTGTTGCAGGCAGCCAACAGCGCTATAAGGACTATGGCTATCAATTTATTACCTGGTAATTTCATTTTTTGCAGTGGTTAATAATAATGCAGATACAGTGATATACGGTTGCAGTCTATCTCTTTCTTTTTATCCGTAAACTGTTGGAATCGGTTTTAATCTTCACATCCGTTTCATTATCACCTTTCTTGGTACTGTAGTTCACACCATCTTCATTGAGTTCCAGTTCCGTACGGTTGGAATTATCCTTTCCGCCTGTTTTAGGTTCGGAAGGAACAGGATCAGGGGCCGGAGCCGGCGCTGTTGGGGATGGGGGTGTATCATTATCCTGGCGGTTTGGGGTATTGCATGCCGCACCCATGCATAAGGCCGTTACCAGGCCTAATAACTTTAATGTTTTCATTGTCTTGGATTTTTACATGCAAAATTACCTCACTGCGTTCAGGTTCCGAATATGAGACATATCAGTTTTGCGCCACCGATAGGAGCGGCAGCTGACCGCATGGGCCGACCGGTAGTTTGCCAGACGCGCAAGGCGGGCGGAAGCAAGCCTGAGCTATGCTGCAAACACAGGCGGGCCTGCGGGCACTACAGCGGATAGCGGGACCGCATGCGGGGCGCCCTAATTGGTTTTACGGTAATTGAGTATTGCCCAGCTATTGAGCACCAGGGCAAATACCAGCACCTTGAGAAGATGCGGGATTATATCAGCGAACCTGCTCCCTTTCAACACGATCATTCGCATGACCTCAATCATATACGTCACAGGATTCAGGGCGGCGATGACCTTAGCCCATTGCGGCATGCTGTCGATAGAGGTGAAAAGTCCACCCATGAGGATAAAGATCATGACAAAAAAGAAAGCGATGAACATGGCCTGCTGCTGCGTCTCGCAAAACGTGGACACCAGAAGTCCGAATCCCAGCACGGCCAGCAGGTAAACGGCGAGGAAACCATACAGAAGGACTATGCTGCCCTTCGGAACAATACCATACACCAGCCACGATACAAGCAGTCCCAGGCTAAACACCACCATGCCGATCACCCAGAAGGGCAACAGCTTGCCGAAAATAAAATGATATTTCCGTATGGGCGTTACATTGATCTGCTCAATAGTACCCACTTCCTTTTCCTTAACAATGTTCAACGCGCAGAGATAACCGCCTATCATAGTGACCAGAAAAGCCAGTATGCCGGGCACCATGAAGAGGTGATAATTCATCAATGGATTAAAGCGGTTGGTGGCGGAGATTTCAAAAACAGGAACTGAAGCTGTTTTTGACGGGATCGTGAGTCGAGTCCGCACATCCATATTATAATCCCTGATGATTGAATTCAGGTAGGCGCCTCCCAGGTTTGCCTTGACACCGTTAATGGCATTGACTGCAATGAATACTTTTTCGTGCTGTTCGCGGATGAGGTTTCTTTCAAATCCGTTCGGGATTTCCAGCACCAGGTCGGACTTGTCTGATTCGACCGCCCGGAATGCGGCATCATAGGAGTGATTGTAGCCAATAAGCCGGAAATAGCCTGAAGCGGTAATTTTGGAAATCAGCTGGCGCGAATATGCGGAATGATCGTGATCGACAATGGACAGGTTAATGTTTTTCACCTCGTAATTGGCGGCCAGCGGCAATATGATAAGCTGCACGATTGGGACAACAAGTATAAGGGGAAGTATGGCCTTGTTCCTGAATATCTGCCTGAATTCTTTTTGCAAAAGATATTTTATGGTTCTCATGGTGCGTATTGGTTTATTCCAGCCGTATCTTAAAATTCTTCAGACTTACCAGGGTAAGGAAAACAGCCATGCCGGCCAGTATAGCTGTTTCTTTCCATATGGCCTGAAAGCCGAGCCCCTTGATCATGATCGATTTGACAATAATGTAATACCATCTCGAAGGAACGATGTTTGTAATTGCCTGCAATGGCTTTGGCATATTCTCTATAGGGAACATAAAACCGCTGAACAGGATGGTAGGAAGCATCATGCCCATAAGGGAAATAAGCATGGCCGTCTGTTGTGATTGTGCCTTGACCGAGATAAACAACCCTATGGAAAGACATGTGATAATAAACATGGTGCTTTCGGCAAGCAGTAGCAATATGCTGCCGTTAACGGGCAGATCGAGCACAAACACGCTAAGCAGGAGAATGGTTCCCACATTGACCAGCGATAACAGCAGGTATGGAACAGCCTTTGAAAGGATGACCAGCAGGGGCTTGAAAGGCGACACCAGCAATATTTCCATGGTGCCGGTTTCCTTTTCCCTGACGATTGAAATGGCGGTCATCATGACGCACACGAGCATCAGCACAAGTGCCATTACCCCGGGCACAAAATTATGAACGCCCTTCAACTGCGGATTATAAAGCATGCGCATTTCGGGAATGATTGTGTAAGGCACGGGAACATTGGCATTAAGTTCTGCCTGTTCATCCATTATAATGGATGAGAGATAGTTGCTAAGCGTATTTGCCGTATTCGGATCTGAGGCATCAGCAATGATCCTGAGGCCGGCCTTATTACGGTGAGCCAGGTCGTAACTAAACCCGGAAGGTATAACCAGTGCCATCTTCACTTTGCCTGATCTGAGGTTCTGTTCAATAGCTTCTTCATCATCTACGGCGCCTTCAATATCAAAATAACGGCTTGCCCCGATGCGGCCTATTAACCGCTGCGATTGATGATCCTTGGCCTGGTCAAGCACAACAATGGAAGCGTTTTTGACCTCATTGGTAAGCGCAAAGCCGAAAATCAATATCTGCATGACCGGCAAGCCGAAAAGCACCAGCAGTGTCTTCCTGTCGCGCAACACGTGCGCAAACTCTTTTTTTACAAATACCAGAAACTGATTATTGATCATTATGATTGTTGGTTATTCGCTTCTTTTAGCTCCTCTTGCCAATTCGTAAAACACATCATCCATTGAAGTGGCATGATACTGTTCCTTCAGGGCAGAAGGAGTATCAAGCGCTTTAACATTTCCATCGACCATAATGGAAAGGCGGCCGCAATACTCCGCTTCGTCCATGTAGTGAGTGGTTACAAAAATGGTAATCCCCCGGTCGGCTGCTTCATATATCAGGTCCCAGAACTGTCGCCTGGTCAATGGATCGACACCTCCCGTCGGTTCGTCAAGAAATACGATTTTCGGACTGTGAAGAATGGCCACCGAGAAAGCCAGCTTCTGTTTCCACCCCAGCGGCAGCGAACCAACAAGCTTCTTTTCTTCGGATTCAAGTCCCAGCTGCTTTATCAGCGCTTGTCCTTTCAGCCTGATGTCTTTTGAACCCAATCCGTAAATTCCTCCGAAGAAGCGTATATTCTCCATCACGGTAAGATCTTCGTACAGTGAAAACTTCTGGCTCATATAGCCAATGTTCTTTTTAACCTGTTCGGTTTGCCTGTAAATATCGTAACCTGCTATTTCAGCACTTCCCGATGAAGGCGTGGACAATCCGCAAAGCATCCTCATGGCTGTAGTCTTGCCGGCCCCATTGGCGCCAAGAAAACCGAATATCTCGCCTTTATATACTTCGAGACTTATAGCATTGGCCGCAATAAAATCGCCATAACGCTTGGTCAGTTCATGGGTTTTTATGACAGTTTCCATATCAGTTCTTTAATAAGCGGATAAAACAATCTTCTATACCGGGAATAATTTCCTTCAATACCACGTTCCCGTGTCCCTCTGCTGCAAGTCCGGCCAACAGGGCCGCTTCGGCTCTCATGCCTTGTTCGCTGAGCGTGATGTGCAGGTACTCCCCGAAAGAATGACACGAATCCACCAGCGGGTTCGACCGGAGGGATTTCATGAGCTTGTAAATATCTTCCGACCTGATGGCGTAGAGCTGCTGCGGATAAGCCCTTATGACTGCGGAAGGAGTTTCAACGGAAAGGATATTTCCGTGCTGGATGAGTGCAATGCGATCGCATTGGGATGCTTCATCCATATACGGAGTTGACACCATGATCGTAATATTTTTCTTTTTGATCCGCTGCAGCATTTCCCAGAATTCCTTGCGTGAAACAGGATCAACGCCTGTAGTAGGTTCATCCAGGAAAAGCACTTCAGGCTGATGAATCAGCGCACAGCACAGCGCCAGTTTCTGTTTCATGCCTCCTGATAGTTTTCCCGCACGGCGTTTTCTGAAAGGTTCGATCTGAACATAAATTTCCCTGATCAGGTCGTAATTCTTTTCCACCGTAGTTCCGAAAACGGTAGCGAAAAACTTCAGGTTTTCTTCCACGCTCAGATCCTGGTAAAGCGAAAACTTTCCTGGCATATACCCGACAGTATTCCTGATTTGCCTGTAGTCTCGAACAATGTCATGACCATTGACAGACGCGCTGCCCTTATCGGGAAGCAACAGGGTTGTAAGCATGCGGAATATACTGGTTTTCCCCGCTCCGTCCGGACCTATCAATCCGAACAGCTCGCCGCTTTTTACAGTCAGGGACACATCATTCACTGCCGGTATCTTCTCCTTTCCGTAAGTTTTTGTGATATGATCAAGGACAATAGCTTCCATCATCAGAATTTTACATCGGCATACATACCTATCTTCAACAATCCGTCATTTTTTACCCTGATCCTGACCGCATACACCAGGTTGGCCCTTTCATCCCTGGTCTGAATGGTTTTTGGGGTAAATTCAGCTTTATCGCTTATCCACTCAACAGTTCCGTCATACGACCTCTGGCCGCCTTTTCCGTCGTCAGCCATCACTTTCACTTTCTGACCCAACCTGACTGCAGCATAGTTTTCACCGCTTACATACGCCCTTAACACCATGGAACTCAGATCGGCAATCCTGTATAGCGGCTTCGACATAGCGGTCATTTCGTTAACCTCTGCATACTTTGTCAGTACCGTTCCTCTGGAAGGATTAACGATCAGGCTTTCGCGGATATTCCTGTTCACTTCTTCGACCTGGACCAGCAATGGTTCAGCCTGCCTTGAAATACCGCTGGAAGCAATATGCAATGATGATGCCTGGGCGGCGATCTGCTTATGGAGTACCTGTATCTGGGCATTCACGTCATCCAGTTGTTTCTGTGTAGCTGCGTTTGCTTTCACAAGATTTGAAATCCTGGCCTGCTCTTTTTCCAGGGCCGCCAGCTGGACCCTCAGGGCCGCTGTCTGTGCTTCTGCATCGGGTTTCTGGACAAGCGTTGCCCTCACCTGGGCGAGCAATTGCTTTTTTTTCAGGTGAAGCTGAAGAGTGTCTATATAACCCAGGTATGCTCCCGCTGCGAGTTCCTGGCCTTCCTTAATATTAAATTCCTTTATCACGCCGGATGCACCTGCAGAAATAATGGTTTCGGTACTTTCAAATGTTCCTGATGCATCAGCCTCATCCCTATTGCCGCTGCATGATGACAGCGCCAGGATAAGCATTAAATATAATGTTCTTTTCATAATATGTATTAATTGCCTGTGATTGTTTTCTGCTGATACCGGCTCATCAGCAATTGCATGTCGTGCAGCAGCCTGTTCTGCCGGGCGAGGTCCTCTGCGGTCAACTCCCTGAGATAGTCATGGGCATTGATGACCCCGTTCTCGAATTGCGCTTTAGTGACGTCACTGATCCTGCTTCTTAGCACAATGATCTGCTCGTCTGTCTTAAGCAATTCTTCATATTTCCGTATTTCAGAGTTTTGCTGTTGCAGGCTTACGTCCGTATTAAGCAGAAATGTTTCCCGCTGTATTTCCTGCAGACGGTAATTCACATCCAGCAAGGCCTTTTCATATCCTGAAGTGTACAGACCCGCCAACGACCAGCTCAGACGGATACCTCCTATATAGTAAAAATCGAATTCATTGTTCAGCATATTAAGAGCGGGGCGTCCGTATCCGCCTTGCGCAAACAGACCGATCCTCGGTTTCATGCGGGCATCCACCAGTTTTCTCTGAATATCCACAAGTTTATTCCTGTTATCAAAATACAGCAGCTCGGGTCTTTTGATACTGACTGATGGCGCAAGCAGTTCAGGCAACACAGGTTTTTCAAACGTTGCCGTTTCAATATTTTTACCCGTCATCAGTTTCAATACATCTATATAAGCCTTACGGCCCGTCCGCAGTGCAGTAACCTGCTGATCCACCTTCAACATTTCAGCCTGTATCACATCTGCCTGCGATTGAAGGGCCGCTCCATTGATAATGGAAGCATTGACCCGGTCGAGCCCCGACTGCATATCTTTTTTTAACAGTGCAGACTGTTCAATCTGCGCATCAATCAGCAATACACCGAAAAACACCTGATTAATTCTTTCCTTAAGCTTGTAGAGCTCCACTTCCACATTTTGCATTTCAAGTTCCGCGCCGGCCTTCAGCATATCTTTCTGAAGCCTGACAGTTCCTCCATCGTACAGCATCTGGCTGAGTTCGGCATACAGTTTATACTGATCTTTGCTGATAGGCTGAACATTCGGCAAATTGACCGGTACCTGTGTCACATCGGATTGATATGTGGCCTGCCCGTTAACCGTCAACTGCGGATAATAGGCTTTTGATGCATTCTCGACCGTATACTCCATTGTCAGTGCGAGAAGATTCAGTTGCCTGACCATCGGGTAGTTTTGCCTGGCCCAGTTATAACAACTGTCAAGCCTCACAATTTCCTGGGCCCGCAACAACAGCGGGGAAAGACCCCAGGTCATGCACAGCATACATATTATGTTTTTCATTTTAATCATGTTTTATTTTTGCAAACTGTTTTAATCATCTGTTTAATAGGGGTTGAAAAAAATTTACATTGTTTTGATAATGGCTTGGATCCATTCCGGAATCAACTTTTTCCTTTCCTGCATGAGTGCATCGAACTGGGTGGAATCCATATCCCCTATATTTTTCAGCAAAGGACTTGCAATGAATGGAAATACTGTCAGGCCAATAAGGTTGATCACGAAATGGAGGGGATTGATCCTGCCCTTGGTTACCTGTACGATTTGCCTGAAAAAATGCGAAGTCAGCAATACTTCTTTAATCCCGATGGTTGAGGCGAATTTATCCGGGCGGGTTCTCATTTCGCTGAGAACAAACAAGGGGATATTGGGTTGAGCTTTAAACAAGGCTATATAATTCTCCACCATCGCTTCAACTTTCTCAATCAGGGATGTATTTTCGTTATTGAAAACATCTTTCATCGCAACAACAAATTGCTGCATCGTTTCTTTCATGACAATATCAAAAAGCTTTTCCTTGCTCCTGAAATAATAGTTAAGAAGCGCGAGGTTGATGCCCGCCTCTTCGGCAATATCCCTGGTCCTGGCGGCAGCAAAACCTTTTTGTGTAAACACCTTTCTTGCGGCGTTCTTGATTTTATCCTCCGTTGAATGATCTTCGATTACCGGAACTTTCTTTGCCATTTTATCTTCCCTTTCGACACAGCAAAGGTAATATTATTAAATCGATTTAAACAAATGATTAAATCAAAAAAACAAAACAATTCTCATATCTAATTTATTTCCAAAGGTTTAAGTTTCACAGCATATTTCTAAGCTAAATCTGCTATATTTGTAGAGAACACTTACTCATATGCTACGTATTTTTACCGTATTTTCTCTTTTTATTCTGGGATGTATCTGGCAACAGTCTTTTGCAGCGTGCCGGGTCGATTCCATTTACACCTATACATTCAACGACAGCACGTTGAAAAAACTTACAGGGAAGACCTACAAGTCCTACGATGCCAATGGTTATCTTATTTCGGAATTGAATTATTACCTGGATGAGTCGACCGGGATATGGATGAATAACACCCAGAATTTTTACACCAACGATATAAGTGGAAAGAACACCACCACCGTTATGCAGGTGTGGGATGCAACTGGCCTAACCTGGAAGAACGACAGGCGTTTCCTGAACAATTACGGCACAAACGGCTTGCTTGATGACAAGACCAGCCAGGTGTGGGATACTATGTCAAAAACCTGGATGAACACGGATAAGACAAGCCATACTTATAACGGCAATCAACTCGTACTGTTGACTTTGTTCCAGATATGGGAAAACAATCAATGGGTGAATTCATCGAAAACGGATAACACGTATGACGCGGGCAATACCGTCAAGTTATACAGTATCCGGTCTGCCTGGAACAACAGTGCATGGGACAGCGTTACAAAGTACACCTACACGTATGATGCGGGCAAGGAAATATCTGAAGTTGTACAGGTTTGGCAGGGTTCCTGGAAAAATTCCCTCAGGCGTTTGAATGAATACTTCGGCAATGGATTTATTAAGAATTCCGCGATCCAGAACTGGAATTCGAACAACTGGGTCAACAGCGCTTTTGAAACTTACGGGTACACCAACAGCGGATGCCAGGACATTATTGATTATTACCTGAACTGGGATCAGAACAACAGCGAATGGAAATACCATCTGCAGGATAAATATTTTTCGGAGGGGGAAACGGGGATAGAAGAGCATGATCTAAAATTCATGACGGCATATCCGAATCCTGCCCGGGGTGAACTGAATGTGCCAGTATTGCACGAAGGCCCCTTCAGGCTTATAGATATGAGAGGAACGGTTGTCATGGATATGTATCTGGAAGAAGGCGGGAACAGGATCGATATCAGGGGCTTTGCGCCGGGCATTTACCTACTTGTTTCCGGCAAACAGGCTGATAAAATCCTAATTCAATAATCCCTTTATTCGGTTTTTTTCCATGTGATAGGTCCTGACAGGAAATCACTGAAACCCATAGAACCTTTGACTTCATTCTGATACGCGCTTACCGAGGTGATGGCGGAAGCTCCACCCACTTTCAGTGAAATATCGTGAGTTGTTATAGCGTCCTCTCCTATGGCGATATCATAGACATAATACGTTTCTGCAGGCGTTCCATCCATTATTTCCTGCAGTACAAGAAATTTCCTGTCCCCAAGCGCCGTAAGCCATCCTTTGAACACCGTGGCATCGATCAGAAAATTTTCTCCTTTCTCAAGCACTTCCACTTTATAGTAAGCATCATCATCCATGCTTATTCTGGCGCTGATGACTTCCGCGCTGCTATCGGTATTCACCCAGGTCCCGACAAGGCTTTTGTCAACCGTTCCATTTTCTTTCACCTCCAGCGGATAACCTGATCCGACAGGACAACCACAAAGCAGCAGGGTTGTAAGGCACAGTAAAACAATACATGCATTTTTCATATTTCCGGGATTTTAAGAACAAAGGAACTACTATTAGTCGAAATATCAAGACTAAAATAAAAAAATACTGCAGATGCATTACCGTTAACATTTACAGTTTATAAAATAATAATCAGGAGTTATTCCCGGACATTATTAATATCTGCCGTCTGACAGATATCAGGAAGAACACTGACACATGACCTTCCATTCCTACTTGCTCAGGTACATGCTCTTTTTGCTGTATATTTCACGGAATTCAGGATCTTTCGTGTCCTTGACAAACAGTATGGCCTCCCCGGTGCTTTTCATTTCAGGACCAAGCTCCCTGTTCACGTTAGGAAATTTATTGAAAGAGAAAACGGGCAATTTGATTGCATAACCCTCTTTCTTCTGAACGATATTGAAATCTTTCAGCTTGTTGACCCCTAGCATGATTTTGGTAGCTATATTTATATACGGCACATCATACGCTTTGCATATAAAAGGCACTGTACGGCTTGCCCTCGGATTGGCTTCGATGACATACACTTTTTCATCCTTGATGGCAAATTGAATGTTCAGAAGTCCCCTAATGTTCATGGCAAAAGCAAGTTTTTTGCTATACTCTTCCATCAGTTTCATCACATTCGCGCTGAGGCTGAAAGGAGGCAACACTGCACTGCTGTCGCCGCTATGTATACCTGCGGGTTCGATATGCTCCATCATGCCGATGACATGGTAATCCTCTCCGTCGCATATCACATCGCACTCGGCTTCTTCGGCCCTGTCGAGGAAATGGTCTATCAGCACGCGGTTGCCCGGAAGATCACCCAGCAACCCGATAACAGCCGCCTCAAGATCCTCGTCATTGATAACGATCTTCATACCTTGTCCCCCGAGTACATAACTAGGTCTTACAAGCACGGGATAACCTACTTCGTTAGCTATCTTAACCGCCTCTTCAGCTGTTTCCGTCACACCGTAGCGCGGATAGGGAATATCAAGCTTTTTAAGCAGGTCGCTGAACAATCCCCTGTCTTCGCTCATATCCATATCGGAGAAGCTTGTCCCGATGATCTTAATGCCTTTCTCATGCAATTTTTCAGCCAGCTTAAGGGCAGTCTGTCCTCCCAGCTGTACGATCACTCCCTCGGGCTTCTCCAGGTCGAGTATTTCCCGCAGGTGCTCCCAATAAACAGGTTCGAAATACAGTTTGTTGGCCATATCGAAGTCGGTACTTACGGTTTCAGGATTACAGTTGAGCATGATGGCTTCAAAGCCTGCTTCCTTAGCCGCCAGCAAGCCGTGCACACAGCTGTAGTCGAACTCAATGCCCTGACCGATCCTGTTCGGACCGCTTCCAAGAACTACAATCTTTTTCTTATCTGTTACTATGCTTTCGTTCTCGCCTTCAAAGCAGGAATAGAAATAGTTGGTCGGCGAAGGGAATTCAGCCGCGCATGTATCTACCATTTTATAGGTCCTGGTAATTCCGAGTTTTTTTCTTTTTTCGTACACTTCATCTTCCGTGCAGTTCCTCAGCAGCCACGCAATCTGGTAATCGCTGTAACCTTTGCGCTTGGCTGTGCGGATGAGTTCTTCGGGAAGTGTGTCAAGTGTGAACCTCCTGATTTCCTTTTCCGTATTAACAAGGTCGGATATCTGTTCGAGGAACCACCTGTCTATCCTTGTCAGTTTCTGAATGGTTGTCAGCGGCACGCCCATATCTATGGCATCCTTCAGGTGAAACAACCTGTCCCAGCTGGGGTGCTCGAGGCTATAGGCTATTTCTTCGAGGTTGCGGATACCTGTTCCGTCGGCACCAAGGCCATGTCTCCTGATCTCTAGCGACTGGCAGGCTTTCTGCAGGGCTTCCTGGAAGCTGCGCCCTATCGCCATCACTTCACCGACAGACTTCATCTGCAGGCCGAGACTTTTATCCGCCCCTTTGAACTTATCGAAATTCCAACGCGGCACCTTGATAATGACATAATCGATTGCAGGTTCAAAGAACGCAGAGGTGGTTTTTGTAACGGGATTTTTCAGTTCATCCAGGTTATAGCCTATGGCCAGTTTCGCCGCTATTTTTGCGATCGGATACCCTGTCGCCTTACTCGCCAGCGCTGAAGAACGCGACACCCTGGGGTTTATCTCGATGGCAATGATATCTTCATTTTCAGGATTTACAGCGAACTGCACATTGCACCCTCCGGCGAAATTCCCTATGCTGCGCATCATTCTGAATGCGAGGTCGCGCATATGCTGGTAACAGGTATCACTGAGAGTCATGGCAGGAGCTATGGTAATGCTATCTCCGGTATGAATGCCCATCGGATCCAGGTTTTCGATGGTGCAGATCACCGCTATATCATTCTTGTTGTCCCTCAAAAGCTCCAGCTCATATTCTTTCCAGCCGAGCACAGCCTGTTCCACCAGCACTTCGTGTGTAGGCGAGGCTTCAAGACCTATTCTCAGCTTTTCATCCAGTTCACTTTTATTGTTGACAAAACCTCCGCCGGTACCTCCCAGAGTAAAGGATGGACGGATCACCAGGGGATATCCTATCCGCTGCGCTATTTCCTTGCCTTCCAGAAAGGAATTGGCTGTGCCGCTGGTAGCGACATTTACACCGATATCTATCATTAGCTGCCTGAACAGTTCCCTGTTCTCGGTTTTCTGTATAGCAGCGGTATCGACACCAATGATGCGCACATTATATTTTGCCCAGATGCCCAGGTCTTCAGCTTCTATGCAAAGGTTAAGCGCTGTCTGTCCTCCCATTGTCGGCAATACGGCATCGATTTGCCTTTCCTGAAGTATCTTTTCAATTGACTGGCATGTAAGAGGCCAGAGATATACATGATCCGCAGTCACCTTGTCAGTCATAATTGTAGCAGGGTTGCTGTTGATCAGCGACACTTCTATGCCTTCTTCACGCAATGAGCGTGACGCCTGGCTTCCTGAATAGTCGAACTCGCAAGCCTGTCCGATAATGATTGGACCGCTACCTATGATTAATACTGACTTAATGGATGGATCTTTGGGCATGTTTTTGTAAAAGAATAAAATTTGGCAAAATTAGCCTATTAATTCTAATAAATAAAGTGTGTGGACAAAATAAAAATCGTGCCTCCGAAAAGATTATCTGTCCTCAAAAAAACAGCATCCGCATAATGCCGATTGACAATAATCCCATGAAAAACAAATTGAAAACCCTTGCAGTTCCGGCGGCCTCAATATCCCTATGATAATCATGCTAGCGTCCGCGATCTGATGAGCGACAACGAAATCGCCCCGGAATCTTCCGGGGCGATTTACATGCAAATCTGCAAATAATGATTTCTATATAAGAAAGTACGAACTGACCACTGATCAGCGCATAACTCTTCTTCCGGTTAGTATTAGGCGGCTGAAGCGTCAGAGTTTTGCCACAAGGCCCAATTGAAATACAGCCTTTGCCATTCCCACTTCTACATAGGCTCCGACATTATCGGTGAAAAGGAACCTTGTGCCGAAAGTCATGTCCATACCAAACGGTGACAGGCTCTTGATGTCCTCGTTCTCCGGTGCGTTTGGATCTGTGGAAGTGTAATTCCAATTAGCCGTACGGTAACCCATTCCTACTCCAAAATAAGGGTCGATATTATCGTTATCACCAAAATGAAAATTAACCCTTCCCAAAACGCTGAAGGTTGAAAATTTTACGGTCTCGGTGTACTTAATTTCATTGTTATTGATATCCGTATAGGCGTCAGTTGCCGATACCTTGGCGCTAAGGTAGGCCAGATTGGCACCTATCCCCACTTTTTCGGCGATTGCGTATTCGTATTTCAGGAATGCAGGGCCAAAACTGGAGTATTTAACATCTGATTCGGCTACAGCTTCCTTGATAACAGCTTGGGTCAGGTTACCGAATCCATAACCAAGACTAAGATAAGAGCGTCCTTCTTCAAAAGCCTGGGCGCTGAGGCCTGTGTACAGTAAAACTGCAAATAGTGTGGTGGTTAAAGTCTTCATAAAAAATATGTTGTTAACGGCACAATAATATGAATAAATGAGTCCTAAACAAGACTTTTTTTGCGCCGAATGCGAAAAAATTATATGCCCGGATTACAACCAGCTATAAATCAAGCAATTAAAGACCGTCATAGGACATCTCTACTGATCAACAAAATCCGTCAGTTCACATGCATTGCTCTCAGTGCCAAGCCAATCCATGCTGAATTTACTTGCTTGCCGCAGGCTCCTGCACGTATGCTTCAATAGGAAGACAAGCGCAAACCAGGTTCCTGTCGCCATACGTATTATTCACCCTTGCAACGCTTGGCCAGAACTTTTTGGCAGCAACAAACGGCAACGGGAAGGCTGCCTTATCCCTGCTGTATTTGTGCGACCATTGATCGGTACTTATTTCCATAGCGGTGTGAGGGGCATTCTTCAACACGTTGTCTTCCCTGTCGGCTGTTCCGTTTTCCACTTCAGACACTTCATTCCTGATCGCTATAAGGGTATCGCAGAACCTGTCGAGCTCGATGAGGCTTTCACTTTCCGTTGGCTCTATCATCAGGGTGCCGGCCACGGGGAATGACAAAGTAGGCGCATGGTAACCGTAATCCATCATACGTTTGGCCAGGTCTTCCGCTTCAATTCCGGCGCTCTGTTTCAGGGAACGGGTATCCAGGATCATTTCGTGAGCGCAGGTGCCGTTCTCTCCAACAAAGAGTATCGGATAATGCTTTTCGAGCCTAGACTTGATATAATTGGCATTCAGTATGGCCACTTCCGTAGCCCTTTTGAGTCCCTTCGCTCCCATCATCTTGATATAGATATAAGATATCAGCAATATGCTGGCGCTTCCCCATGGTGCAGCAGAAACAGCATGAATGGCTTTGTCGCCTCCTGTTTTTATCACGGGATGACCGGGAAGAAAAGGCACCAGGTGTTTGGCCACGCCGATAGGGCCCATTCCGGGACCGCCGCCGCCATGCGGGATGCAGAAGGTTTTGTGCAGGTTCAGGTGGCATACATCCGCACCAATAAGTCCGGGGCTTGTAAGTCCTACCTGGGCATTCATGTTGGCTCCATCCATATACACCTGGCCTCCGTGCTTGTGAATGATGTCGGTGATCTCGCGGATACCCGACTCATAAACACCGTAAGTTGACGGATAGGTCACCATAAATACAGCCAGGTCATTTGCATGCTCTGCAGCTTTCAGTTTCAGGTCTTCAATATCAATATTTCCGTTTGGCGTGTTCTTAACAATAACGATTTTCATGGCCGCCATCGCTGCGCTGGCAGGATTGGTACCGTGTGCGGATTCAGGTATAAGCGCTACATTCCTGTGTCCCTGTCCTATATCGTTCAGGTAAGCCCTTATCACCATCAGTCCGGCATATTCGCCCTGAGCGCCTGAGTTCGGCTGCAGGCTTATTCCTTCGAAACCGGTTATTTCCTGCAGGTCTTTAGACAATTCTTCAATAACGTCGGCATAACCCTGAGCCTGTTCAACAGGAACGAACGGATGTATCTGGTTGAACTCAGGCCAGGTTACCGGTATCATTTCACTGGTGGCGTTCAGTTTCATCGTGCAACTTCCGAGGGATATCATGCTGTGGCATAATGAAAGGTCCTTATTTTCCAGCTTCTTGATATAGCGCAGCATTTCATGCTCGCTGTGGTAATTGTTGAATACCGGGTGCGTCATGAAGTTGCTTTTGCGCACGTAGTTCTCAGGCCATGAGAGTTCCTGTGCATTTGCAAGCTTCTCAACGTCCTCACCCTCTATTGTTTTTCCGGCCGCTTTCGCGAAGCATTCAGCAATGTGGAAGATATCTTCGGCTTCGCAGGTCTCGTCAATGGAAATACCGATATTGCCGTTGCCGAAATACCTGAAATTGATTTTATGCTCTTCGGAGATTGTCTTGATCTTATTGCTCAAACCATTTCCATCCACCAGCAGCGTATCGAAATAATGCTTGTTGATCTGGGCAAATCCAAGTTGTTTCAATGCCGCTTCCAACGCCTTGGCCAGTCCGTGTATCTTAACCGCAATCTTCTTCACGCCCTGCGGGCCGTGATAAGCCCCGTACATGCCTGCCATAATAGACAGCAACACCTGGGCTGTGCAGATATTGCTGGTGGCATTCTGCCTGCGGATATGCTGTTCGCGGGTCTGCAACGCCATACGCAAGGCGCTGTTGCCATGCCTGTCGACGCTGACCCCGATAATACGGCCTGGCAGCTGGCGCTTGTACTCGTCCTTTGTAGCAAAGTATCCTGCGTGCGGACCGCCATAACCCAGCGGAACACCGAATCTTTGTGACGAACCTATCACGCAGTCTGCGCCCCATTCACCCGGAGGTGTCAGCATAGCGAGAGCCATCAGATCGGCGCCTGCACACACCTGGGCATGCACTGCATGGGCCCTGTCGCAGAAAGCCTTATAATCTTCTATGCTGCCTTCGTTATTCGGGTATTGGACAAATGCGCCGAAATATTCCTCAGTGAATTCAAATGTCCTGTAATCGCCGATCACCAGCTCAATACCCATAGGCTCTGACCTGGTTTTAAGAATATCGAGGGTCTGCGGGAATGTGTTCTGATCGGCAAAGAACCTGACAGCGTGTTCGTGCTTGTGAACGCTCCTGAACATGGCCATGGCTTCGGCAGCAGCGGTCCCTTCGTCAAGAAGACTGGCATTGGCAATAGGCAGACCGGTCAGGTCGATTATCATTGTCTGGTAATTGAGCAGTGCTTCCAGCCGGCCCTGGGATATTTCGGCCTGGTAAGGCGTGTACTGCGTATACCATCCGGGGTTTTCCATAATATTCCTGAGAATAACGCCCGGAGTGAAACAATTGTAATACCCCATACCAATGTAAGACCTGAAGACCTTATTTTTGGCGGCAGTTTTCTTCAGGTTCCTCAGCAATTGCTGTTCGGAAACTTCAGAGCTGATGTCCAGGTCCGCCTGCATGCGGATGTCTTTCGGAACTGTCTTGTCGATAAGCTCCTCAACGGAAGAAACTCCTATCACTTTCAACATGGCCTGGATGTCATCCTTAGCTACCGCACCGTTGTGGCGGTTCATAAAATGGTCGGTCTGACCTGTATATAATTTCATTAACTATGGGGTTTTTTAATTGTGGCGCAAAGGTACGAAAAAAACATGTATTTTTACAGGAAAACCACCTATAGGGATTTCTTGTTTACAGTTTGTTTTTACAGGTACGCTAAGAATTGATAATTAGATAGTTTTGCGCCATTTCTTAAAACATTTTTTTATTAAAACAGGTAAGCGGGCAATCGAGGGGAGCCAAACAGTTATATGAAAAATGATTTTCCGGACAATACGGAAACGAAAAAGGGGATTAATCAATTTAACCCCCTTTTCAAAACGAATGCTGGTATTTAATTGGCTGAATGCAATGAAATAAAATTGCCTTCAGAATCCATAAACGCGGCGAAATTGCCCAGTTCAGGCGTAATATTGGTTTTAGGCACAACCACTTTTCCCCCGGCTGCCTCCACCCTGTCAAGTATCACCGAGAGATCATTCCCTCCATTCAGGTATACCCTGGGACCATTGGCCGACGGCACATAGCCTTCACCGTGCACGATGGCTGCTCCGATGCCGCCGTTTTGCTGGTCGTAAAGCAGGAATCCCATCCGTTGAGGGCCCATTACCATCTCGGGCATCTCGTAGTTGTAGATATGGCTGTAGAATTTTTTAGCCCTCTCAAAATCCGATACGGGTATCTCCACCCAGTTGATCGCGTCTTTCTGCATGTTCATAA
>CALMKH010000164.1 GCA_937867025.1 uncultured Bacteroidota bacterium
CCGATATTAAGCTGGTTGAGGAGAATGTCATTATCCTTAAAAGTGAACTTCATGTTCTTCATGTCCATATCCAGGTTAGCCTTCACATCGGTTGCCACCTTGTAAATATAGTTGACCCCGCCGTAACCCAGGGTGAATTCACGGGCTTTTGTAATGGTTTCGAGCAGGAAATTATCTTCGGTAAAGTCACCTTTTAGTTCATGATCGAAATGAGTCATGGAAGTATAAAAAGGCAGGGATTTATCCTCATACACAAGCCGGCCATCCTCAATCTCCAGCTTTTCCAGGCTCATTTTGAAACTTGATGCGGACGTGTCCTCGGGGCTTGTCACTGCGCTGTCCGGTTTGGCGATATCATAATTGGCCAGGCCGTTCTCAAGCACCATGATATTGATATAAGGCTTTTTGAGACTGATGCGTCTGATCTCCATTTTATCGCCTTTAATCACACTCATGACATCCAGTGATACGGACATATCCGGCAAATACATGAGTGTGTCGCCGGCAAAGGTATCCTTTCCCACGATGCTGACGTCCTTCATGGTAACTGTCAGCTTCGGAAAGCTTTTGAAGATGCTGATCCCGATATCGTTGGAGAAATTGACGGTAGCATTCAGTTTTTTGTTCGCTTCGAGCTTTACCCTGTCTATGATCTTACCTTTGAACAGGAATGGAACTGAGATAAGGGCCAGCACCAAAACCAAAATAACAATACCGGTGATCTTGAGGAATTTTTTCATATATATGGTTAATATGCAAATTTAATGCAAAAAATATAAAGTAAGAGTATGAAGTAATGGTAGTTGGCTCACAAAATCAGTGATATAAAACATATTGATGGGGGAATACATCCCCGCTTCGCTGCTTATTTCGCTGGCCGGTGTCCGCTTGTAATTCTCCGGAATCCTTGTAATATTGCAGTAAGACATGAATAATATCCTGGCCTTCCTGCGATCGCCCTATCCGGCCGTCAGCTCGGTGCGCGCCATGTTGATACGCAGCATACTGTTCGGTTTATTTGTCTTTCTTTTTCTCCTGCTGTTTCAGCCTTTCGGGCTTAGCCAGGTAAAGCAGGACTTTATATCCGTCATTGCAGGTTATGGACTGATCTGCACGCTTACCATGATTATCCTGAATATAGCCGTGCCCCGCTCATTTCCCGGATATTTTAATGAAAGGAGCTGGACCAGCGGACGTGAAATCTTCTGGACCCTGATCAATATAGGGCTTATCGGACTGGCCAACGCCTTGTATTCCTCATACCTGGGCATGTTTGCCCTTGGCCTGAAAGGTATCATCATGTTTGAGGTCTATACATTCCTGATAGGTGTCATACCGGTAAGCATGGGCGTACTGCTCAAAAAGGAAAAGCTTGAAAAAGAGTTCCGGTCTGCATCGGAAACCATCAATTCCGTTATGCCCCATGATAATCCGGGTCAGCCTTCAGCCTTAAGCAAGGGTATTGAATTGCGTTCGGATTATTCAGGTCATCTGACACTCAACAGCAACGACCTTTTATTTGTACGGGCTGCCGATAATTACGCTGAAGTGTTCTTCATTGAAAACGGCCTTGTAAAACAAAAAATGCTCAGGACCTCTCTCAGGGACATGGAAAGCGCTTTAGCCGGATTTCCCTGCTTTTTCCGGTGCCATAAAAGTTACCTGGTCAACCTCGACCATGTACAACGGGTTTCAGGTAACGCCCAGGGGCTTAAACTTCATCTGAATTACACAAATGAAGAGGTTCCGGTGTCGAGGAACCATACACGGACCATCAGGGAACGGCTTACCGTTCACCCCTGAGCCTTGCGGTTGGTCCCTTTCCGGATGCAAATGCCCCCACAATGTGCATAACATCCCTTTCCGCTTGAACGGCCAAGCGTTCTTCCCCAGTTTTGCGGTGGTTATTATGCAGCACATTCTTTTATCATTCGTTATTATTCACGTCATCGCCGGTTACACCGCTTTTATTGCAGCCCCTCTTGCCCTGTTCCTGAAAAAAGGAAGCAGCAAACACAAACGCGTGGGCAATGTATTCTACTATTCCATGACCATAGGCGTTGTTTCAGCCTTGATCCTTTCGCTGGCTAAACAGAATGCCTTTCTTTTCCATTTGTCTGTCTTCACGTTCTACATGAATTACACAGGCAGGAGATCGATCAGGAATAAAGCGCTTAAACCCGATGCCTGGGACATTTTTTTTCTTCTCGTATCGCTGGTCAATGCGGTCTTCATGATATCCTCATTTCAGACCTTTCTGTTAGTATTTGGCGTGTTACAGGGCTTTTTCACCCTTACCGACGCCCGCCTGTTTTACAGGGTTCACAGGGGTAAAACCATACATCCCCTGTCCTGGCTGTTTCGCCACATAGGGCGTATGACAGGGGCCTATATTGCCGCCACAACCGCATTCCTGGTGGTTAACCTGCATTCCGGCATGCCGTGGATTCCATGGCTTTTGCCAACCCTTATCGGCACACCACTGATCGTGTATTTTATTTATTCGGTCAAAAGAAATTCCGGGGTATTCAGAACTTTTATCCTGCTGATTCTTATGATACCATTTGTCAGCGATGCCCAGCCTTACATGAGAGCTAAAACCCGTCATCGTTTCGCCCAGCTTACGCTTGGTACCGATCATAAAATGCACCTGTCGCACCGGACATCGACTGTGGTCTGGCAAAATAACGCATTGAAGTCCATGCCCCTTGACAATAGTTTGCAATCCCGTCTGATCATCGGCGGCACGCATTTCTGGGGACATGCAGATTTTTATATTGCGTTGCCGGTAGTCAATTACGGCCGGCCTGACTTCTACAGCACTGTTGAAACAGGGTTCAGGTATATTCCCCTGAGGATACAACACGACAAATTAAGGCCATTCTTTGGACTGTCCCACCTGCCTGTCATATACCGGCAAGGTGAAGGCGCTTCCGCGATAAGGTTCCGGTATCCGCTGCAGGCGGGTTTTATATTCAATCACGGCCGGCATCTGGTAGAATTCAGCGGTGGGTATGTTCATCATAACAATATGGATTATTTTATCGACCCCTCGCAGGTTATAACAGTCAATATGCCTTCATATTCTTTAAATCTGGGTTATAAACTGATGCTTGAAACAACCGTTTCAGGTGAACGGGAATGGTTAAACGGGCACATCGGACGACTTACGGACACCCTGGCAAAACAAAAGCGTTTAAACGGCTTCACCTTGGCTGCCGGTCCTTCAGCTTCATTTTTTCTTAAGCCTTCTTCGTATAACCGGAACAAAAAGCCATACCTCGATGATCACAAGGTTACCAATACATTGCTGGACCTGGGGTTGGGCTATTACATGCATTCCCCTGATTTGCAGGTTAACCTGGCATACAGGTCTTCCAATAGCCATATATCTGCCTTCGGTGCTTCACAACTTGCAAAAAGGCGGGCTATAACCCTTGAAATTTATAAATTTTTTGCGGACTATCATGGTTTTTGCCCTTTTATCGGGCCTGCAATCAGTTATGAACACCTAGTCGTCAAAGAATCCGAAGGCGCGGTGTCCGAAAACGGATCATTCCGGGGTTTTAAACCAGGTATCACATGTGGATGGGACATCAGGCCAAACCGCATACTTTCGTGGTACTTGCGGACGAATATCCGCTATTTCCCGAATATGCGGGTCATTATGCCCGGCGGAGGGCCTGTGCCTTTCGACCAGCTTGAAGTGAATTTTATACAGCTGGTGATACTGCCGGAACGGTTAAACCTTCTGAAATGAAGAATCAGGAGACCTGGCCCTGCTTGCTGAGAAAATCCTGGTAAGCGATCCCGATACCTTCTTCCAGTCCGATCCTGTAAGTCCAGCCAAGGCTGTTGAGATACGATGAATCCATCAGCTTTTTAGGCGTGCCGTCAGGTTTTGAGGTATCAAACCTCAACTCGCCTTCAAAACCGATAATCTTCCTGATCATTTCGGCCAGGTCTTTAATACTGATATCCGTATTGCTGCCGATGTTCACAAATTTTTTACCATTGTAGTTTAGCATCAGGAAAAGGGCGGCATCTGCCAGGTCGTCGGCAAACAGGAACTCACGCATCGGTGTGCCGGTGCCCCATATTTCGACATATGAAGTGCCGTTCACTTTCGCTTCGTGGAATTTGCGGATCAATGCGGGAAGAACATGTGAATTCTGCGGATGATAATTATCATTCAGGCCATACAGGTTGGTAGGCATCACACTGATATAGTTGCATCCGTACTGATCGCGGTAGGCTTCACACATCTTGATTCCGGCTATCTTGGCAATGGCGTAAGGTTCGTTCGTCTGTTCCAGGGGACCGCTCAGCAGATAATCTTCCTTTAGCGGCTGAGGCGCCATTTTGGGATATATGCAGCTGCTTCCGAAAAACATCAGTTTTTTTACCCCGTTCAGGTACGACTGGTGTATGATATTGTTCTGTATGCACAGGTTGTCATGAAGAAATTCGGCCCTGTACGTGTTGTTGGCCACTATGCCTCCGACCTTGGCGGCTGCCAGAAATACGTATTCGGGTTTTTCAGTTGTAAAAAATTCCGTTACAGCAGCCTGGTTTCTCAGGTCGAGTTCCGCAGAAGTACGGGTAATTATATGTGTGTAGCCTGCCTTTTCAAGGGCTCTCTTAACCGCACTGCCCACCATGCCGCGGTGTCCGGCCACATAAATTTTAGATGATTTCTCCATAGTAAAAGTTCCTGCAAAATTAAGCAAAAAAGTTATTAGTTGCCGGGTTATTGCATCCCGGATTGCAGGCAACCTCGCCTTCCTCTTTTACCGGATAGTGTTAGTCAGTGGTTTTGCCGCAATTTTTTACTGATAATTCCGTTACAGCATTATGAAACATTCCATTGGAAGTCTTGTTGTTGCATCCGTTCATCCGCATGCAGTGATACCGTGTTGCGTACCGGTGTACAAAGGTGCATATTCATTGATTAACAAATGAAGATTCAATCCATTATCCTGCTTGCATTATTGCTCTTTGCCTGTAAACGCAACCAGCATCCGAAAACAGAACAACACTTTGGTCCCGCGTATTTTAAGGGATACGGGAATTATTTCTGGTTTAAACCCGGCTCATTCTGGATCTACGAAAATAAGCGAACCGGGGAATTGGACACTTGCACTTTAATGGATATAAAACGCGACACTTCCACTTTTTTCTTTGAAACCGTCAGTTTTAAAAGGCGGTTCACTGCAGAAACAATTGACTGGACGATTAAGACCAGTCATAATCCCAAGGGTTTTATCACCTATAAGTCTTCCAGGCCCTGTAATTGCCCGGGGGAAGACACCACAATCGGCATAATGCGTAACAGCCATCCCGACAAAGTCTTTTCCATACCCTGGAATAGCCATCCTTCGGCAACATATTTTCCAAGTTATAAAATCGATACGGCGACATATTACCAGGTATACAGATTTGATATGAACAATGACCCGACCCTGCCCCTGTGGGATAAATCCAAAATTGATTTTTTAACTCCGGTCCCGGGCAGTTATTACTGGGCGGAAGGCATTGGGCTCATTTCCATAAAATATGGCAATCGCCATGCGGTCACAAACGAGGCTGACTCCGCTTTCTGGAACTTAAAGGAGTATAAAATTATAAAATATTAATCAGGTTCACACGACAAGGAGTAGTTAGTGTCAATGGTTTCTGATCTGGTTATTGCCAACTTTACTTAGAAATCCAGCTTGTAATAGAACAACGGCAGAAAGCCCAGCTGGTACTCTTCCTTGAAATACGGCGCCTCGCTGGTGTATGAATACTTGAGGATATTCTTGCTGTTGCTGACATTCACGAGATCCAGGGCGAATTCATGGGTCAAGCGTTTCGCATTGATCTTGTATGACAGTCTAAGGTCAAGGCGAAAATACGAACTGCCGAATCTCAGGGTGTTTTTTTGCGCGTCCTGCTCTATATAATCCCGCTCCCTCCGGCTTGCCAGAGTGTCCATAGGAGAATACCTCCTTGCACCTGCCATGGTGATCTTTCCTCCGACACACAGTGTGCCGCGCTTGCTGACTTTCCATTCCCTGGCTATTAACGCATTCAGTGCATAATTGGTGTTGAAATCGGAACTGCGCAGCACATTATCGCTTCCTTTATATTTTGCTTCGAACAAGCTCAGTGCAAGCAGGTAATAATAACCCTTTGTGAACGATTTTTCAAAAGTGAACTCCACGCCGTAATTGAATCCGGTGCCTGTATTCTGAAGCGAATCCGGAAAGAAGCGGTTAAACCCTGTGCCTGTATTCGCCAGGCTGAAGGAACTGCTTTTCCTTTCTACAGGTATATCGTAAAGCTGCTGGTAGTATGTTTCGGCCTTAAAACGTTTGTCCTGGCCAATGAACAGGTCATAACCAAGTATATAATGAATGCTTTTGGTCAGACCCATACCCAGGTTGTGAGGCTTGCTGTTTCCTGGTAAAATATAAAAATATGTATAGGCCGGCTGGACCTGGCTGTGCATGCCGAAGCCGAAATTTACCGCTTGCCTGCTGCTTACCTGGTAACGCATGCCAAGCCTTGGCTGTATATAAGAAACGCTATTATGGCTTTCCCCGCTCTTCTTATCCGTGATACGGAAGAATTGAGAGGTAAGGCCGGGGGTGATTGTGATCTTTCTGGACGGCTGCCATTTCATCTGGATGTAAGGAAGCAGCATGAGGCCCGTCCCGTCCGAATTCCAGCGTGTAAACCATTTCCAGTAATTTACGGTATCCATAAAATCGAAATTAAGCCCGCTGTCCCTGAATTTGTAATTGTAAAGGGTGACATTCAAGCCGTAGCGCAAGGTGGTTCTGACGTTGATTTTTGTGTTCACAAAGATGTTGGCTCCGGTGGTATTGGTCCTGAACCTGTAGAACTGGTTCTTTACCAGCGAATCCAGTTGCCAGGTATAGACTTGCGAACCGTCGCGCATGAAGGTGTCGACGGCATGCCTGAATACAAGCTCGTGCACCGATTCCATCTTCTGGTAACTTTTCGCGACCACCGCTTTCAAATAGCTTCTGGTATTGAGGTTCCAGTTAAGGGAAGCGCCGACAACGCCCATTGAAGTGCCGAAATGCTGGTCCCGGTCGTCATCACCGTACAGCTCGCTGCTGCTTTCTTTCTGGTCGCTGATCATGATATCGATCTTGCTGGTTCCGCCTATTCCGAAGAAGGACAAATTGCCTTTGCCAGCAAGGGGAAAATTCAATTTAAAGGAAGCATCCTGGTATCTTGGCACGGCATCCGTTCCGATTTTGATATTCAAAGCATTGAACATTGCCAGGGTGGAATACCTGTAGGTTAACAGGAATGATGATTTGTTCTTTTTGGAGATCGGTCCTTCCGCCATCAGGTCCCACCCCAGAAATCCGAACTGGGTGCTGAACTCATGCTTGCGGTTGTTGCCATTCCTCAGCTTCAGGTCGAACACCCCGGCTGTTGAGTTACCATATTCCGCAGGGAATGCCCCGGTAAAAAAGTCACTGTTGGCCAGTATTTTATTGTTGATGATGGACACAGGTCCGCCGGTGGTGCCTGCCACTGCGAAATGATTAGGGTTCGGGATATCTATTCCTTCCAGTCGCCAGAGCACGCCCAGGGGACTATTGCCCCTGACGACAATATCATTCCTGGAATCATCAGCACCCTGCACACCCGCAAAATTACTCGCCATCCTGGCCGGGTCACCCCTGCTGCCGGCAAACCTGTCGGTTTCGTCAACACTGAACAGCCTGGCACTCACCAGGGCATTCTGGTTATTTACCTGGCCGTTTTTTTTCTTCGCTGTAGCCTTCAGTGAGCCGAAAGTGGTTACATCATCCTCCAGCATCTCAATATTCAGTATCACTTCCTTGGCGGATGTCACAATAATATTCTGAAGTTGCACATCCCTATAGCTGGTCATGCTTGCCTGAAGGTTATGCCTGCCTACGGCAACACCCTGTATCTGGAAATCCCCGAGAGAATCCGAAACTGCTGCAGAACCGCTGTCTTTACCGTTGGTGATAATGGTGATTACAGCACCTTTTAAAGGCTGCTGGGATTCCTTGTCAAGCACCCGCCCGCGAATGGTCTGAACCTGGGCCTGGGCCAATTGTGCCAGCATGAGGGAAATGGCAAAACACAATATTTTTTTCATATGTCTGCCACAAATAAATGCATAATAAATCTATTATGCCAATATTGGAAAAAGAAAGTTATCCGTTATGGAACTATTAAATTACCTGATCGCTCCGGTTAACCGTTAACTCTATTCAAAATAGCTCATGGTTTTAAAGCCGCCGGCTTTAAGGTATTCGTCCTTTTTCATCAGGTGCAGATCGGATTCCATCATGTCATTCACCAGGTCGGACAGGTTATGCTTGGGAGTCCATCCCAGTTTTTGCCTTGATTTTGTGGCATCGCCTATCAGCAGATCAACTTCTGTGGGCCTGAAATACTTGGGATCGACACTGATCACTTCTTTTCCGACTGCAATCGCATTCTGGTTGAGTTTAAGCTCTTCGGCCCTTGCCTTATCGACGCCCGCAATGATCCCTTTTTCGGCAACCTCTTTTCCTTCAAAAGCCAGCTGAATGCCGAGATAGCCGAAAGCCATCCGTGCAAATTCCCTTATTTCCGTGGTAACGCCTGTAGCAATAACATAATCTTCCGCCTGCGGCTGCTGCAATATCAGGTACATCGCTTCAATGTAATCCTTGGCATGACCCCAATCGCGCTTGCTGTTGAGGTTGCCCAGGTACATTTTGTCCTGCAGGCCCAGCGCTATCTTGGCTGCAGCCCTGGTGATTTTCCTTGTAACGAAAGTCTCACCCCTTATTGGTGATTCATGGTTGAACAGAATACCGTTGCATGCATACATATTATAAGCTTCCCGGTAATTTACGGTGATCCAGTAAGCATACATTTTAGCTACGGCATAAGGTGAACGCGGATAAAAAGGGGTTTTTTCCGATTGGGGCACTTCCTGAACAAGTCCGTAAAGCTCTGAAGTGGACGCCTGGTATATCCGTGTCTTGGCCGTCAGTCCGCAGATGCGTATGGCTTCAAGCAGCCTGAGAGTGCCTACGCCGTCGGCGTTTGCAGTATATTCCGGAGTTTCGAAACTCACGTGCACGTGGCTTTGAGCAGCCAGGTTATAGATCTCATCCGGCTGCGTTTCCTGGATGATCCTGATCAGGTTGGTACTGTCCGTCAGGTCGCCGTAATGCAGTTTGAAATGTGCATTTGGAACATGTGGATCCTCATACAGATGATCAATACGGTCGGTATTGAACAGTGAAGTCCTTCTTTTTATGCCGTGAACGATGTAGCCCTTCTTGAGTAAAAACTCTGCCAGGTAAGCGCCGTCCTGACCCGTGATTCCTGTTATTAGTGCAACTTTCATTTATTCTTTCATTTATTTTAGTGTTAATTTGCCAAAAAAAAAGCAAAAGTAAGGATATTTTGGTTCAAATCTACAGTACACATAGTTCAGAGAGGTTAAATTATATATTAAATTATGTTTTTAAGGAACGTTTTGGCATTCCCTTCACCTTGTCCACCGATACAGAAAACCTTGAAAATACCGGAGGCTTACGCATCAACTATTCCGAAGAAGTCATTCCGGGAAGCCTCCAGATCATTCCACAGGGGATATTGTCAGAGTCTTCTGTGAGATACCTTGTCTTCGACCTGAGCGATCAGGACGACAGTATGGCTAGTCTTCTCGATAAATCGGAAAACCGGCTTCATTTCGATATATTTTCCGCCATTTTTTATCTTGTTTCCAGATACGAAGAATACCTGATGTTCCCTAAAGACAAGCATCACCGATTCCGTCATGAAGATTCAAGTTTATTCCGCGGCTCATGCCTTCACCTCCCATTGGTGGATATCTGGGTCAGTAAATTCAAAACCGTGCTTATCGAAGATTTTGGTCTCAGCCGCGACTCCTTCGCGCAAAACCGTTTTACGGTAAAACCAACCCTCGATATCGATTCTGTATTTGCCTACAGGGGCCGGCCTTTTTTAAGGCATTTAACCGGTATTTGCCGTAACCTTGCCTTACTGCAGTTTGGTGAAATAGCTAAAAGGTTAAGGGTTATATGGCTGGGGGAACAGGACCCCAATGACAATTTTGATTTTCAGTTGCAGGCTCTCAGTGAAAAAGGCATCCAGGCACATTATTTTTTCCAGGTAGGACCCTATGGCCCTTACGATAAAAATATCCATCCCGGAAATAAAGATTTTATCAATACCATCCTGAAAATAAAGGCTGCAGGTCACTCCATAGGCCTGCATCCAAGCTACCAATCCAATGGTGATCCTGCCAGCATAAAAGTTGAAAAAGATATCCTGGAAGGCATACTTCAAACGGAGGTAACTACCTCAAGACAGCATTTTTTAAGGGTCGAGCTTCCTAAAACATACAGAAGCCTTATTGAATGCGGGATACGGGAAGATTATTCGATGGGTTATTCTGAAGTCAACGGCTTTAAAGCGGGCACAGCATTTCCCTTTTACTGGTTTGATATTGAACAGAACAAAACAACAGAACTTCGCATCATTCCTTTTTGCATGATGGATGTCGCCTACAAGCAGTTTGGCAAAGTGGATGCAGACGAAACCATTGAAAAATCAAAGGGTATGATAGAAACGCTAAAGTCCCTCGGAGCCCCTTTCTTTTTTGTTTTTCACAATGAATCCCTAAGTGAACACAGGGGTTGGCAGGGTTGGAGAAATGTATTTAAATTCTGGCTGAATGGCTGAGCTCAGGTATTGCAGGCATAAGGAAATAGACCAGGAGAAATGGGATAAAGCCATTGACCAGAGTTATAATGGCCTGGTGTATGCTTATGCCTTTATGCTGAACCATATGACCGGCAAACGCTGGGATGCCCTGATTTATGGGGATTATGAAGCGGTTTTTCCGTTGCCTTGGAACAGGAAATTCGGAATTGCCTACCTTTACCAGCCGTATTTATGTCAGCAGCTGGGACTTTTTTCTGATAAAAAGATAAGTACGGAGTTCCTTCAGCAATTTATCGATGCCATACCAAAACGTTTCAGGTATTGGAAAATTCATCTCAATTCGGAGAACACATTTTTCCATCCAAGAATGGACTTCGTCAACCG
>CALMKH010000165.1 GCA_937867025.1 uncultured Bacteroidota bacterium
TTTTCGATGTATGGATTTATTCCAACATCAAAAATATCATTAAAAAAGAAGGGAAAGAAACGGAGTTGTGAACACCCTTCATCGAATGTATAAATTTACAAACAAAACAGAGTGGTCCTGATGGAACGTAATAATACTTTAGATAGTGATCCGCTGAAAAAGACTATGCAATACCGGCTATTCTTTAAATCCAAAGACCAAGGAACACCAGCGTTTTGCCTGATTTACCTACTATCCTTAACCAGATGAATTACTTCCTGCCGATGTAAAACACCCTGGAAATATTGAATCCGAAATGAATATCGCCATTCAGCCAGTCGCCGTCAGTCTCCGCTATGAATCCTTTTTCATTCATGCCGGTGCTGTTGGTAAAGTGCAACTGAAACACGTGACCGCCCGTTTCAATATCAAAGCCCACCGACAGGGAGTTATGGTAAACAGGTTTGATCTGGTTTGGCAGTACATAAAAATAATCTGCTGTAATGGCAGTTTTCCTGCTTATAAGATATCTGCCTCCCACACCGATGCTGATGACATCGTTTTTGTATTTCACCGAATCTATGAAATTGCGGTGCACCAGGGTAGGCATAACCTGTAATGAAAGCTTGTCCGTAATCTTCCTGGCAATCAATACCTGGTGCGTATAATACAACCTGTGCGTGAAATAGTAAGGTGTGTACTGGGGGTTGTTATTCTTCAGCGTTTGCACAGCCATATTGGCAACATATACAATGCTGGCGAAGCGTTTTTTATCATTGTTTGCCTGCCGCATCAGTTTCCATTTCAGACTGGCGTCGTAAACCTTGTTGACCGAGCTCCGTCCAACCTCGATATTGATCAGATCGGTAAGACCATATGTAAAGCTCATACGCATCAGTGCCTGGTCGAGACCAAAAAACTCATACGCGCCGGTATTCAGATAACCGAACCTGTGGCTGATACGGTAATCGAGGTTGTGCTTACCGAGCAATTCCGTACTATGTGAATTGATGATCCTTGTTGCCTTAAAGGTGTTCTGAACAAAATCAGGCTCTTCCTCATCGTCAAGACCCTCCAGCATGCTGGATGTATCCGCTTGAAAGCCGGGGGTGTCCGACACTGCCTTAAGCGTATCGACCTGGGCCTGTGATGCCAGGGCCAGGAAGATAAATGCAAGACTCAGGACTATTTTCATTTTTTCTTATAGTCCATGTTGATGTCAACGTTGATCACTTCAGCAATCTTGCCGGCTACCGGGGCCGGGATGGAAATATTATAATCGGCGGGCTTGATCTTCTGATTGGAAGTGGCGGTTACCTTGTCGCCTTTTACAGTTATGGTGGCATCGCCGGTCACGTCCCTGGTGACATTCTTAATGGTCAGTTTACCTGTGTACTTCACTTTATAGGTGCCGTCCTTTGCAAAGTTAACATTTGAAATATCCGTTACAGTACCTTTGAACGTGGCTTTCGGATACTTGCTGCTTTCGACGTAACTCTCATTAAAATGCTGTTCCATCAGGTCATTCGGAAAATCGAAACCTTTCATCAGGAGCGAAAATTCGAGAGCACCGGTTTTGCTGTCAAGGGCGCTTACAACCTTTCGGTTTTCCGCTTTTATATCTTCCAGATCCGTATGTGAGGAAAATTTAATGGTGCCTGTTTTGGTAATGTATTGCTGGGCATTGATATGAAAGGCTAACAATACGGCGATCAGGGATAAAACACTTTTTTTCATAATGGGTTTATTTTTATATTAATTTATTACAATTATTTTGCCAATTTTCCGCGGTCCAGCTCCACATCCAGGTTATAACCGTTACAGAACCCTACCACGTGGATCTCTGCACCCGGTTGTACAGACTTCAGCGCCGCATTTTCAACCGTATCCATTTCACAAATAACAGCGCCAGTACTGTCCTTCGTATCAAAGGTAATTGTATACCTGTTATCATTCATTTCAATCTGGTTCACCCTGCCCCTGATACTGATGGTTTTGTCGATATACAGGCTATCCGCCATGGCAGAATTCTCCTTATAGTCGGCAAACAGCTTTTCAGCTGTAATTTCCACCTTGTTTTTGGATTCAAGGGGATCCGCATGCTTTGCCGCATAATGGAACACATAATAATAGATTCCAAAGGCTACCAAAGCGCCTGTGATGATGATCCAGATAATGATCTTTTTCATTTGGTTTTATGTTATGATTGTTAATTGTTGGGGTAGCCGCGCGCCACCCAGGCCTCGATCTTCTTTATATCGCAATCGTTCAATTTGCCCACCGGCGGCATATTCTTGCTGCCCCCGGCAGTATACCTGATGGCATTGAGCAGTTTGCCGCTTGTAATAGTCATCTTGAAGTTGTCGTATGTGTCAAACTGAAATCCCCCGTTGGCATTGCCGTTGATATGGCAGCCCTGGCTCATGCAGTTGGCCTGCAGTATGGGTTGGACATTAGCTGAATATTTGATATTGCCGGTATCGCAGGCTACTGGAGAAGGATAAAGCCTTTCTCCTGAATCCGTTTCACAACCGAGAAAAAAAAACAGGGCTAAGCCGGACAAAACAAGAAATTTATTCATTTGTTACAACAAGTTTACGTCACAAAAATAGAGATTATTTCCAATCAGGCAACCATAGAATGGTCATAAAAAAATGACTTTGCTCAATAAGTGGTTGATTTATAATATTATCTGGCCGGCCGTAACGCTGAAAAGAGGGGTTTATAAGGGAATTTGAATTGAAAAGTAAAAAGGAAATCGTAGATTCGTAAGCATTTACTTACCAGGCATACTGTTTATGAAGCAAAGCATGTTTATCCTTTTTATATTCTTCCTTAGTTTTTCACATGCTCAGGAAAATCCGATTGAACCAGCTGTAAACGGCGACTCCGCCAAAGTATCCATGGCATCATTCATCGGCAATATCGATTCCTTTATCATGGCCAATATCCGTTATCCTTTAGCCGCTAGGGAGAATGGAATTGAGGAGCGGCTGATACTCAGGTTCACTGTCAATACCGACAGCACCATTTCAGATATCGAGGTCTTAAGCGGGAAACAGGATATCCTGATCAGGGAAGCCAAAAGGGTGATAAAACTGATGAATAAACGCTGGATACCGGCCAGCCGGAACGGCGTTCCTTACCGGATGACCTGCGCGATACCTATCCTATTCAGGCTTGAATAAGCGGTGGTTTACACCTCCCTGTTCACGTCCCACTGCTCCAGGTAATCGGCCACCTTCCTTACGAAAGCTCCACCCAATGCACCGTCCACCACACGGTGGTCGTAACTGTGGCTAAGGAACATCATATGCCTGATGGCGATCACATCTCCATGCTCTGTTTCAAGAACCGCAGGCCTTTTCCGGATAGCTCCAACGGCCAGAATAGCCACCTGGGGCTGGTTGATGATTGGCGTGCCCATCACATTGCCGAAAGTGCCAACATTGGTAATGGTATATGTGCCACCCTGTATTTCGTCAGGCTGCAATTTGTTTTCCCTGGCCCTCCTGGCGAGATCGTTCACATCCTTTACAAGTCCGAGCAGATTCTTGGTGTCCGCATTTTTTATCACCGGAACGATCAGGTTGCCTGAAGGCAGGGCTGCGGCCATACCGATATTGATGTTCTTGCGCTTGATAATATTATTGCCGTCAAGCGATATGTTGATCATCGGGAAATCCTTTATGGCTTTTACAACGGCTTCAACGAATATCGGTGTAAACGTTATCTTTTCTCCTTCTTTCTTTTCGAACTTGCCCTTGATCTTTTCGCGCCACATCACCAGGTTGGTCACGTCGGCTTCGACAAAAGAGGTGACATGGGGGCTGGTAGATTTGCTCATCACCATGTGGTCGGCTATAATCCTGCGCATCCTGTCCATTTCCATGATCTCATCCCCCGGCATCAGGCTGACTTTAGACGCCTGTGGTCTTGCTTCAGGAGCCTTAGCTGTATCTGCGGGCTTAACCTGTGCAAGGCTTGGACTTGCAGCGGCTGACTGCGACTGTCTTCCGTTCTCTATATATTTGAGTATATCGCCCTTGGTGACGCGATTTTCTTTTCCTGTTCCCTGTATCTGCTCGAGTTCTGACATGCTGATACCTTCGGTGCGCGCAATGTTCAGCACAAGCGGTGAATAAAACCTTCCGGCTTCTCCGTCAGACGAAACGGGTGCGGAGGCAAGCGGCTGCTGTGCAAGCTTGGCCGCATGGATAACGGTTTCGTCAGGCTGTTCCCTTTTAGGCTGGGGTGCAGCTGCCGGAGCCGGTGCCGAAGCGGTAGCCGAAGCATCGGATCCTATAATGGCAATTGGGGAGCCTACCGGTACCACATCGCCTTCATTCCACAATTTCCTGATCAGTATGCCTTCGTTGGTGGAAGGAACTTCAGAATCCACCTTATCTGTCGCGATTTCAACTACGGGTTCGTCCAGCTTAATGGAGTCACCCTCGTTTTTCAGCCATCTTGTAATTGTTGCTTCCGCTATACTTTCGCCCATTTTAGGCATGATCAGTTCGAATTGCGCCATATGTTCTAATTAAACTGCAAAACTACGCATTTTTTGGAGATTTAAAACGCGATTTTTAATTCGCAAAGAAGGAAGCAAAACCATTTGCGTGGCGCCGGGAACACCGTCTGTCCGCTATAGCCCTGCAGCCTCTGCCGGCACCTGCGATGGCTTCATTCAGGGGGCTCATTCCCCTCGCCCCTGCCTGAAGGCAGGTGCATGGCATGCCGCCGCAGGGGCTGCCGCTACCATCCGGGGCGCAGCAGGAGCAGAAGTTAAGCCTTGCCAGGTTAAGGATGTGTTACTCATAAAAAATATAAGGCCGTAACTGTTGATTGGCGAATGCAATCTGTAAAGCAACACACGGATATGATTCAGAAAACGGCTCAATGATCAGGGATGCTGCGTACGGGAATTGCCGTTTCATAGAACATGGAAACTGTTACCTGGTCTTTAGGTCCTTTCCAGTAACCGGGATGAGTTTCAAATTCAATCTTTATTACATCTTCCTTAATGCCATAGTTTTTCTGCAGCAGTTTAGATATCTTATTCACCCTCTTTTTTACCAGTTTGATTCTGCGCTCATCATCCACGGGAATCAGGGCACTAATCTTTATCTTAAGGTGATCGGGATGCCTGGCAGCTGAATTCCGCAGACACTGGAATACTATATTCGGATCTCTTAAGGCCTTATCTGAAAATCCAACAGAGTTCTTTTTAAACTCAATAAGATATCCCTGGATGAATAAACGGAGACCCGCCTCCAGGAGGAAAGTTTTTTGAA
>CALMKH010000166.1 GCA_937867025.1 uncultured Bacteroidota bacterium
GACAAGCCGCAGATATGCAACGATTACCGCGACTCGCTCGGATCATACTGGGTATGTCTCGAAGCCAAGAATGATCTCGGATGTACAGATACCATCTGTAAGAAGATATGGAACAACTTCAAGGCGACCATACTTCCTCCGAACGTGTTCACACCGCTCAATGCAGATGGATTCGCCGCTCTGGACCCTGATGGAAAACCAGGTAACGACGTCTTCAACATCGTGATTGAGGGTGAAGAGAAATACGACCTCGTGATCTTCGACCGCTGGGGAGTAAAAGTGTTCTCGTCAAAAGACAAGAACATCGACTGGAACGGTAAGGTGAACAACGACGGAGCCATCTGTCCTGCAGGCACCTACTACTACATCCTGAATTACCGCTACAAAGGTATTGATAAGGATGAGCCGGTTCTCAACGGAGTAGTCAAGCTGATACGTTAATAACACCATTCGCATATGAAGCCCCGGCCATACAGCCGGGGCTTTTTTATTGCCATCCATGTCCGGCAGATCATGCACCGGGCATCACTCACGCCACCAGTTATTGAATACCCCGCCACATCGTTTATCTTTGCACCCATGTACACACGACTCAGTAACCCCGAAGATACCATTGTAGCGCTTGCCACCCCCCAGGGGATTGGAGCCATAGGCGTCATCAGGGTGTCGGGTGATGCGGCCTTCAGCATCTGCAGCAGTGTGTTCCGGGGCGCAGACCTGACAAAGCAGGATTCGCACACCATACATTACGGGCATATCATGGATGGGGTCGCCATAGTCGATGAAGTGATGGTCAGTGTGTTCAGGGCTCCAAGAAGTTTTACCACGGAAGACAGTGTGGAGATCAACTGCCACGGGTCGTCCTACATCCAGCAGCAGGTCATCGCATTGCTTGTAAGAAACGGCGCCAGGCTGGCGGAACCGGGGGAATTTACGTTAAGGGCTTATATGCATGGAAGGATAGATCTTTCTCAGGCCGAGGCCGTGGGTGATCTGATCGCCTCACAAAACCAGTCGCAGCTCGACATAGCGATGAAACAGATGCGTGGTGGTTTGTCGTCCGACCTGAAAGTGCTGCGCGAACAACTGCTGAACTTTGTATCACTAATAGAGCTCGAACTGGATTTCGGAGAAGAAGACGTCGAGTTTGCCGACAGGTCGCAGTTAAAAAAGAATGTACGGGATATCATTGGTTATATACGGCCCATCATCGACTCATTCCAGTACGGCAATGCCATAAAGAACGGCATACCGGTAGCCATTATAGGACGGCCCAATGCCGGCAAATCGTCCTTGCTGAACCGCCTGCTCAACGACGACAGGGCCATCGTATCCGAGATTGCCGGGACTACGAGGGATACCATTGAGGAAGAAATACATATACAGGGCATTTCCTTCCGTTTTATTGATACAGCGGGCATACGCGACACCGAAGACAAAATTGAGCGCATAGGGATAGAAAAAGCCCTGAAAAAAATAGAAGAAGCACGGATAGTGATCTATATTTTTGACGTGTCGTCCACCAGT
>CALMKH010000167.1 GCA_937867025.1 uncultured Bacteroidota bacterium
TCGCTTCAGGTGTGTACACAGTGAAAGTGATAGCCGACAACCAGATCGCTACCAAGAAGATCACAGTTACTAAATAAAAGCTGATTTATATTAATAATTTTGAATCCCGGAACATCAGGTTCCGGGATTTTTTTTGTAAAAACCTGATAAGATAAACAAAAAAACCGCCCGCCTCCGGCAGGCATTTTTATTACTCCGCAAGGCAAAATTTTGACAGTTTCATGATGAATTTATGAAATAAAAGCTTGCTTGTTAAAAAATACGAATTAACTTCGCATAGTATTTTGTATCTCCGTATCCAGCAAAAACGTTTCCGGAATAGGAATACGACCTTAACAACAAAACAATATAAATATGAGTAAATTCTACAAATTCCTTACAATTGCCTTTTTATTCTTCTTTTATTTTGAGGGGATTGATGCCCAGGTAAATCTTGCACCTTCAGCAACGGTTACTGCAAGCACCTGTAATACAGGAACGTGCGCCTCATTCAATAACCTGAATTATGGTACATGCGGAACCCAGGAAGTCTGGATCGCCACCTCGACACCACCGGATCCTACGCTTGGTGTTAACTGGATAGAATGGAACTGGACCAGTGTGAAAACGATCAATAAAATGGTGATACATCATGCCCAGAATAATGCCAGGTTCCTTACAGGTGGAACATTCCAGAATTGGAACGGAACTGCATGGGTTACTGTATCCACGTTCACCAATCTCCCTATGCAGTGCATCAATACCATAAATATTCCCACAACCAGCACCAGGAGGTTCAGGGTGACCGGCTTTCTGATGCAGGGTACAGGGCAGCTCTCAAACCCCAATTTCAGGGAGATCGAGATATTCGGTCCGAATGTGAATAACGATGCCGCCGTAACTTTCCTGACGAGCCCCGATATCTGCACGTACAATCAGCAGATTGTAGCCAAGGTCAGCAATGCGGGTAAAAAGAGACTTGACAGTTTCAGATTGTACTGGTCTGTCAATAATGTACTTCAGTCAGTCAATTATTTCAAATCCGGATTGCTTACAGGCATTGATACAACCATCATACTCAAATCCTCGTATGCCTTTACAGCCAATACGACTTATACGATCAAGGCATGGACCTTTATGCCGAACGGCCAGACAGACTCGACCCCGGGCAATGATGAAATGACCGTTACAGTGAATTTCTTTGGAAACCCGACTCCGCCTACGGTCACTAACTTTATCCAGTGCGGTAACGGAAGACCTATGCTGAGTGCGACACCGTTCTCTGCGGCTGACTCTATCCTATGGTTTTCGGCTCCGACGGGTGGAACCCTGTTGGGGATAGGTAAGACGATCACAGGCCCGTATATAACCAAAACCTCTGATTTTTATGCCCAGGCAATGAAAATCGGAACCAAGGTAAACCTGGTAAATGGAGGCGCTACCACGGGAGTAAATATCACGCAATCAAATTATTATGGCGGTATGATGAACATTACCACCAATATGGATATCGTGCTGGACAGCATTACTGTCAGGTTATGGTACAACGCTTCTCCATCCGATTTCAGGCTGTATTATAAGACAGGAACATATGTTGGCTCAGAAACCAATCCGAATGCATGGACCCTGATCAATTCAGGAAGAGCGAGGTTCTTCAACATAGGCACCCAGTATTATGCAAGGGTATCTGCCAAGTCATTGCTCCTGGCGGGCTCTCAGACGTACGGCATATATTATACGGTTGACATCGGATCAGGCGGCGCCGGAAACTCCCTCTATACCATTAATCCGGGTACCTTGGCTACAACTGCCGAAATGAGCGTACTCCCTGCCGGATCCGTTATCATCGGTCTTTTCGGAGGTACGCAGGTTCTGGCCAATTACAGGGCCTATATGGAGTTCATGTATAGCAAGCAGTGCTCAAATCCAAGCCGTACCATGCTGACAGTTACCGTAAAACCCCGCCCTATAGGCGCCACTGTAGCAAAAGGCAGCACCTTTAAAGGCCAGTTCAGGATTGGCGATATGACCACTCCGGATGTATCCGAAGTAGGAAAAACAATTGTGTACGAACTGGTACCACCTACCGGTTATACCAATGCGGGCCATGGAACCACATGGTTTGTAAGCGGAATAGTTGCAAAAACCAGGTATGGCACCATCGTTCCATCAACCGATTATATAACCGTACCCCCTTCAGGCAGCGGTCCGGGCACCGTAACCTTCACTCCAAAATCAAAATGGCTTGACAGCTTTATTACATTCTCTGTGTCGTTTGCCGACCTGGGACCGTATTTCTGCGATTCGACCGTTACCCGCACAGTGGTTGTAGCGCCAACGCCCCGGCCTAATTTTATAGTGCCTTCCACCATTTGTCTCGGAGATGAGATATTGTTTGATAACAGCACGTTCATACATTCAGGAAATGCCACTTACATGTGGTATTTCGGAAACGGCGACAGCTCGGACAGTCATAGCCCCGTGTATGAATACAATGCGGCCGGCCTGTACTTTGTCAAACTTGTGGCCAAGAGCTTTCCATGGAATGTGTTGCATGATACCACTATTACAGTTGACATAGGGGAGGTGCCTGATGCCAGGTTCAAGGTGAATAACCAATGCCAGGGATTGCCCGTTACCTTTCAGAACCAGACCACCATTGGCAATGGCATACTGACCTATGTATGGGACTTTGGCGACGGCACGCCGACCAGTACTTCCACCAATCCGACCCATTTATACAGCAGCCCTGGAGCTTATCAGGTAACACTCCTGGCCACAGCCAACGGATGTGTGTCTAAATTGGTAAAGAATGCATACCTTTTTGCAAAACCTGTCCCTTCATTTACAAAGCTCAGCGGGTCATGCCTCAATTCCGAGTTTAACTTCAGGAATACGTCAACCATCGCGCTCGGTCAGTTCGGAAGCTTGTGGAATTTTGACGATGTAGGCAATAGAGCAACAGAAAAAGATCCTAAATACTATTTTGTTACTTCGGGCGTGAAGAACATTCAATTAAGGGTCATATCCGAATTCGGTTGCACGGATTCAATTACACAGGCCATCGTTGTGAGGCAAACTCCAACCACTGATTTTACCTTCCCGTTTGCCTGCAGCAGAACTCCAACACCGTTCAATAATACAACCAACCTGAATGGAGAAGCGCTCCAGATCTATCAGTGGGATTTCGGTGACGGTTTTACATCCAGCGCTACAAGTCCTGTTAAGAACTGGTTTTCAATCGGTCCAAGGCTCGTTACACTGAAAACCACCCTTGCAAACGGTTGTTCTTCTGAAATGACTAAAGAAGTAGTCGTTGGCGTTCAGCCCGATGTGAGCTTTGAAGTGGAAGATCGTTGTGCAGGTCATGAGGTTCCTTTTACCAACACCACAACATATACCCAGGGCAACATTACGTATCTCTGGACTTTCGGCGACGGTAATTCTTCAGTTGAAAGCGCTCCGGTGCATGCATACAGCTCTGTAGTGTCTCAAACCTATACTGTTAAGCTGAAAGCTAATATTGCAGGAGGATGCGCGGATTCATTCAGCAAAACAGTCACCATTCAGGCATTACCGACAACCTGTAACTTTGACATTGTAGGCAATCCTAACGCAAGTAAAGTGTTGCCATTGAACTTTGTTCCAACCGGCGGTTCTTCAACAGGCATTTCTTATCGCTGGTTGACAGGTGACGGCAATTCCATCACTTCGAATGGTACAGGTGCAACATACAAGTACAAGCTGCATGGTAAATACTGTGTAACTATGGTAGCACGCAATATTGCCGGTTGTGAGTGCAGCGCTACCAAATGCGTAAAACTTACAACGGGGCTTGAGGAGCTGGAAAATCACCGGGCTCTTGTCTATCCGAACCCGAACACCGGTGTGTTCACGGTGTCTCTGGCCGGCGGAAATATGGAAGGCATGACTGTCAACGCATATAATGCTCTCGGTGAACTTGTAAAGACTCAGACCGTAAGTGAAGGAAACGCTGTTGTAGATCTTTCAGATTATGCTTCGGGCGTATACACCATCCAGGTGGTGACTGGTAAATATTCCACTACCGCCATGGTAACCGTATCGCGTTAAACGCTAAGACGAACTCTGAAAACATATAGGGGAAAGGTCCCGGGCCCATAACGGACCCGGGACTTTTTATTGCAAAATGTCCTCTTTACATTCTGGCCGAAAAAATGTATTATTGCATACATATATCTTTTATTTTAAATGCTTTTCTCTCGTATCCTGACCTCCAGGCTGTTGGGCCTGTGCGTTCTTTTGTTTTGTTCTTATTATCCTGCAGCAGCCCAGAAACCGGTGCTTGTAAAAGACTGTTCTCCGGGCAATAAAGGCTCGAATCCTACAGGCCTTACCGTTATGGGCCGCCACCTGTACTTTGCGGCAGATGACAGTATTCACGGGGGCGAATTATGGAAAACGGATGGGACACTTGCAGGCACCTCATTGGTTAAGAATATTGCTTTTGAAAAATATAGTTCAAATCCCCGGGAAATAACCGCTGTTAATTCCCAGGTGTTTTTTGTCGCTAACGATGACAAGCACGGCAATGAGCTATGGAAAACGGATGGAACGGATAAGGGAACTGTCATGGTTAAAGACCTCAACAAAGGCACTGCGGCCTACAGGCCTGAGATGCTGACAGCCTGCAATGGGTCCCTGTTTTTTGTCATTAAGGATAAGGTCCACGGACATCAGTTGTGGAAAAGCGACGGCACGGAAGCTGGCACCAAATTAATGACTGAGAGCGGAAAGCTGCCTGTAAACGCATCGATCACCCGCCTCGTCGCAGCAAAAGACAAATTGTTCTTTATGGTTGATCACAGGGAAAAGACATATGAACTGTGGGTTTCCGATGGGTCTGCACAAGGAACTTCAGGGCTTAAAAAATTCATGTCAAGACACGATAAGCCGGCCATATCTGAAATGACCGCGGCAGGAACTGATCTGCTGTTTTCAGCATATGATAAAGAGTCGGGCAGGGAGTTATGGAAAAGTGACGGCACCGTTGGTGGCACCATGTTGATCAAGGACATAGTGAAGGAATCAAAAGACAAAAGTTCCGATCTCCCGTCTTCATCCCCTTCATACCTGTATTATTCCAGTGGCTTTACGTATTTTGTCGCTTATAACCAGCTTGGCCGCCCCGAATTATGGAAGACAGACGGGACGGCTAAAGGGACAATAAGCCTGAAGATTAATGCACCTGATCTTCCGGTGCTCCAAACTTTACAGTTCTGCGCAGCCGGGTCAAACCTGTTTTTTTGTGCGGAGCGGGCAGGTGGCAGGCTGAATGGCAGCCTTGTTGAACTGTACATGATAGATGAGGCTAAGGGAAAATGTACGTTGTTAAAGTCGATGGATTATGCCGGTAACGAACCTGTTATAAATCTTACTTCCTTGCAGGGACAAGTGATACTCGGTGTCAGGTCGGCCGGTATCGATCTCGAACTGTTCCGGAGTGACGGCACTTCCGCAGGCACCCAGCGGGTTAAGGAAATCGGAGCTTCTCCAGCTGTCCCGAATCCAGATCCATTGTCATTGGTACAGCTTAACGGGAGAGTGTTCTTTACGGCCAATGACGGTGCGCATGGTAATGAGTTATGGAGCAGCAGCGGCAAAGGTGCTGAAACGGTTTTAATAAAAGATATCCTGACAAAAGGATTAAGTTCATATCCTTACCACATGACGGAAGTGAACGGTTCAATATTCTTTGTGACCCACAGCCCGCATTCAGTTGCAGGATTATGGAAAAGCGACGGTTCATCATCAGGTACGGTGCTGATTATGGAGGTTCCCCTGAAAACGGATGAACTGGTTCTGGAGAACCTGGTAAACGTGAAAGGGGTTTTGTACTTCCTGGTTGATGACGGTTCAGAGGAGCTTCAGTTATGGAAAAGCGACGGAACCGCCAAAGGTACCTTAATGGTCAAGACAATCCGGTCAAGTCCTCCCTCTGTTGCGCCGGGGGAATCCCGCCCGGGAAAAAAGAAAAAGCCCATGGCAAGAGCCCTTTCCCAGTCATTGGTAAATGTTAACGGCACCCTGTTTTTTAATGCAAGGACATATGAGAACGGTTATGAGCTCTGGAAAAGTGATGGCACAGCAAACGGAACCGTCATGGTGAAAGATATTTACGCAGGGGAGGAATCGTCCGATCCGCAGGGTTTAGTGGCCATGAATGGCTATCTGTATTTCATTGCCGCAGATTATAACAATGGCATTGAAATCTGGAAAAGTGATGGAACGGCAAAAGGCACCGTCAGGCTGAAAGATGTATTTCTAGGCGCGGGTAGCTCGGAACCGGTAAACCTGAAAGTGCTTGGCAATACGCTGTATTTTTCGGCCACGGACGGTGAGCATGGTCATGAGTTGTGGAAAAGTGACGGGACTACTTCCGGGACGGTCATGCTGGCCGATATATATCCCGGAGAGGAAAGTTCGGATCCGGGTGAATTCACCATGTCCGGGGGTAATGTGTATTTTGCCGCAAACGATGGCAAACACGGCATGGAGCTTTGGCTAACGGATGGAACTGTTTCAGGAACCAGAATTGTTAAGGATATTTATGAAGGGCCGGAGGACAGCAACCCCGGTGAACTGACCGAGATCGGGGGAACGGTGATGTTTACCGCTGAAACCTCAGGGGAAGGCGTCGAACTTTGGAAAACAGACGGTAGTGCAAAAGGCACGGGACTTGTAAAGGATATCAAAAAAGGCCAGATGGGATCAGGTTGCCGCCAGTTGAGAAATGTCAATAATACCCTCTATTTTATAGCTGCAGATGAAGACAGGAATCCTGAGTTATGGAAATCGGGAGGCAAGGGAGCTAATACCGGGATGGTAGAGGGACCATATTCCGATTCCAACAGCCTGCCTCCTGCTAACCTGACTGTGATAGGAGGGAGACTGTATTTTGCCGTCGACGATGTATTGCATGGCGCCGAACTTTGGAAAATCGAGTGAGGAATATGGTCAGTCGCCGATAATGCTCAAATCATAAAGCCTTTCGTCTTCCTGATGCACAATCTTAAGTTTAAGCGCCTTGTCGTGGATAAGGGGTTCAGCAATTTCCGGCCATTCAACAAGGCATAAATTCCCGGAATCAAGGTATTCCCGGAAGCCGATCTCTTCAAGTTCGTCTATATGCCTGATCCTGTAAAGGTCAAAATGATAGAACACTTGTCCACCCTCAATTCTGTATTCATTGACAAGGTTAAAGGTCGGGCTGGTAACCTCAGAATTCACGCCCAGTTTTTTGAGAATAATTTTAACGAGGGTTGTTTTCCCGGTCCCCAAATCCCCTTCCAGCAACAGAATGTTTGCCTTGCTGATATGTTTCAGAATATTATCCGCAATTTCCGGCACCTGCTGAAGGTTTGCCCGGTGTGAATACAAAACGTGTTGCAAATCGGATGAAATCAGGATTTTTTCTTATAATAGGTCATCGCCTCAGGCAGCCAGTCTTTCAGATCTTTTATGCGCTGATCGTCGCTTGGATGCGTACTCAGAAAAACCGGGGGTTTGGCGGCATTGGCCGACATCTTGCTCATCCGTTCCCAGAACGGTATGGCCTGACCGGGATCATAGCCACCCAAAGCCATGAAAACAAGACCAAGCTTATCAGCCTCCGTTTCATGCTTGCGAGAATAACTTAAAATGGTAAGATTACCGGCGACCCCATAAGCAACAGAAAATATCTCCTGCGTGGCCTGCGGGCTTCCCGAAAGGGCCACAGACAGGACTGTGCCTATTCCCTGGGCTTTCATTTGCTGGGTCATGCGTTCATTGCCATGCTTCGCCACGGCGTGAGCGATTTCATGCCCCATAACGACGGCAAGTGCCGTTTCATCCTGTGTGACATTAAGCAGACCTGTATACACGACCACCTTCCCGCCGGGCATGCACCAGGCGTTCATGGTCGGATCCTCAATGGTGTTGAACTCCCATTTATAGGAAGCTATCTGATCATAATATTTTCCATTATGGTAGGTCTTGAAAAAATTCGTGATGGCTGTGGCTATGTTGTTCCCGACCCTCCTTACCATCTCGCTTTGCTGGGTGTTGCTGGTCAGCTTATGTTCGGAAAGGAACTTCCGGTATTCTGTTTCGCTCATTTTAGCGAGTTCGGTTTCACTTCCCCAGGCACTTTGCTTACGACCGGTAATAGGTACTCTTGTGCATGAATTTATCAGGAAAAAAACAGAAATAATGAATAGAATCTTTTTCATAGTTAAGTGGAATTGACTGCAAATATACAGTCAAAAATATTAAATCAATTCCACCTGGGCGCTCAGACCCTGGTCGCAAAGCGCGGTGCAGAGGGGTTCAAGAAAAGCATACTCGCCAGACTTTACAGAGCATTTGCCTTTGGAGTGCACGATCCAGGCGCATTGTTCAGCCTGATATATATCATGCCTGCAATACTTCACAAGGCAATTGATAACATGCTCGAATGTGTTATGGTCATCATTGTATAATACCAGTTCATAGGCTGCGTCATCTGTGGATTTCAGCAGCACGTCAATGTCAGATTCTTCGTGATATCCTGTATTTGTGATCATGTTGATTTTCCTTATCTCCTGTGTTTTTTAAGCAGCTTTGCCTTGTTTTCGCTTCCTGCCACCAACCTGACAATATTCTTCTGGTGGGTGAGCACAACCATGACTGCCGCAGCTATTCCGAAAGCCACAAAAAACGGCTCCTCGTTCTTATAAATAATAATGGCGATCAGCGGGAAGGCAATGGCCGAAAGTATGCTGCTGAGCGATACATATCTGGTGGAAAACAAGATCACCAGGAACAATGCAAAGCAGACAAGGGCCGACAGGTAGTGAATGCCGATAACCATTCCCAGGAGGGTGGCAATGCCTTTGCCGCCTTTGAAATTGGCATATATAGGGAAAATATGCCCGATGACAGAGACCAGTCCGAACAGTAACTGCAGGTTGACAAAGCGTACGGAACCCGGATCCACGAAATATAAATATCTCACCAGGCTGGCTGCTGTAAGGCCTTTCAAAACATCGATCAGCAATACGATCATTCCCGCCTTTTTGCCCAACACTCTGAATGTATTGGTGGCGCCTGAATTTCCGCTGCCATGTTCACGTATGTCGATCCCGTAAAAAGCCTTTCCAAACCATAGGGCTGTAGGCATAGATCCTATAAGATAAGAGACGATAATACCTGAAATAATTAAGATCAATTCCATTTTTTATAAGTACGTTTTTCCTGGTTAAAAAGGCAAAGATATGTCTATTTTTCTATTTATACAACTGGTTTTTAGCTAACGTGATGATTGTCAATAACTTCAATGGCTGGTTATTCATCAGGATCAGCCTCGTTGCGCTTAAGGAAATTGTCTTTTGTTTTCTCTGAACCGACCCTGATAAGGAACTGGTCATCTGCCATTTTATTCGATTCATTTGAAACAGCCGTAGCAAGCTCAGCATTATTTGTGGCGATGATTATGCTGCCTTTGATATATTCCATATAGAACCAGTCGCCGTTATCCGTCATGACATACAAATAGATCTTGTCGCCTGTCCTTTTCTTTTCAATGCCGATCGTGGTGCTGAACGTCTTGTTGACAATAACGCCATTATACAACGGCATGACAACAGAACCCGTAGCCAGGAACTTCCTCTTTTTCTTTTCAAAGGCAATATCCACATCGGAGAATACAAAACCCGACTTGAACTCACCGTCAGGAGGCATGGTTCCGCTTGATTCAAGAGACTTGATCATCCTCGCTGCCACTTTTTCGTCAGCTATGAGTTCGTGAATGCCCAGTCTGTTCTCCTCGGTCTTTTGTGAACCCGGAGCCGTACCGGCACCCTCTGCCGTAAGTACCTTGGTCAGTTTGGTCTTTATTTCCGCAGGCAGGGGGAAGTCAAGCCACATCATCAGGTTAAACCTGTATGTGGAATCAGTTCCTGAATGAACGGCTGTTCCGGCAGTCTGGAATTGAATCTTGGGATCGTTGATGTTAAAATCATACCTTCCTTCAGAATACACGCTGCTGTCTTTTTCATTGAACTGAATATAATTTCCTTTCTGTCCGTTCCTGAGCAGTTTGTCTTCATTTCCCATAAAGAACGCATCTTTCGCAGCATCATAATACATGATGCCGGTATCCGATTGTAATTCGGGGTCACTGTACCGTCTTTTAAAGTCAAACATGATAGGATATACGTGGTTGCTGTCATTGGCAAAATAGAGACCGACTGAAAGCTTTTTATTGTCTTTCTCGCGGGGATCCCTGACATCAATGATCACATTCTGCGGATCCACCACATTCTTGTATCTCAGCCACTGTGTTTCCATGCGTGCAAACGAATGAACCGGCCTGACATATCCTATGAATTCAATAGGCCTCCTGGTGCTGATGATTTCAAACAGCCCCTTGAAACCGATCTTTTTATCCAGCCTGAAATTCTTGTCATCTGCTATCCTGCCATATCCAACCAGGTGATTGGCTGTATCTATCCTGATGCTGTCGACATAAAGCGGCTGCTCCACTTTATACTTGTCTATATACCTGTAATAACCGGTGGCTGAAAGTGAATTACCGCCCAGGATATGAGCGCGGCAATTCTTGATCTCATGGAATTTATCGATCCTGTTTGCTTCGATCCGTGAACTGTCGAGCCTGTCCATGATGGCTTTTTCCCTGACTATGGCCTTGCCTTCAAACGGGTACAGCCTGCTGTCAGCTACATCTATATATGGTATTTTCTCCATGAACAGGACATTCTTCACCAGGTCGAACTTGGCATATCCACATTCAAACTTGACGCTGTCCTTCACATTCGGAGGCAATCCCACGAATATTGGTTTCAGGCCTGCCATGGCTGTACCTGGTTTTATTTCCATGGTCTTTTTATTCATATCCCATTTGTAATCATTCATGTTGCTGGAATAATTGTTGAATGGAAAATGGGTATAGGTGCCGATCACGTTGGTATAAAAACGGCCTTCACGTTTGTCAAAATCCAGGTCACCCCTCACGTTATTGCTTTCAAAGGCAAATTTGGCAGGATCAACCGCATATATCTGTATGCTTGATACGTCGGCTTTGGTCTTGTTCCTGCCAAACACCATCTCGGTACTTGCGAATGCCGCCTCGTTCCATAGCAATTTGCCGTCGCCCCTGAGGTCCTGAGGTGAAAGCGTCAGCTTGCCGTCAAAATCGTAAGCGGTTTTAAACACCTTGAAATTGCTGTCAAGTTTTGTCTGGAACATCTTGTCCTGCTTGGGATACCATTCGGTCCTCACATTGAATCCCACAACCAGGGGGTATTTGGCGCTTTCCGGCAAATCAAAGCTCGAGCTGTTCCCAACCGTTGCATCGGGCAGCAACAGGTATTCGGGCGACCGTGAAACGGATGTTTCATAAATGAGATCACCTTTGCCGTAGAAACCCCTGTTGCTGAGGTTGATCACGAGGTCACCCTTACCTTTGCCACCATACATCGGGAGGCTTACCTTATCTACAAATCCAAGGGAGAAATCCGGCTGGATTTTCGCCGTATTCTTAATGTCCGGGAATATGCCGTCGGAAACAAGCGTGCCCCCGAAACCGAAACCGGCTATCGTAAAGTTGTCAAGACTGTCTATCGTGAACGGATCGATCTCGAATTTGAACTTGTCGGCTTTATACGCATGGTTGTGTGTCTGCGCCCTGTCGTAATTTATCTCCGATCCGCGCTCCGCAATAAAAATCGGGTATTCGGGATAATCCTTCAATCCCGATTTATTATTCGACTTATCTATCAGAATCCGCCCATATGTATTGGAGAGTACGCTTTCAACCTTGCGCAGGGAATTGGTGTTGACGTCCGGATAGTAAATCACCATGCTGTCAATGGTAGTATTATTGATCTGGAACCCCGCATAATTAAATGTGAAATCCTTTGAATAAAAATCAATACGACCCGCCCTGATCATTCCTGCAAACTGCAGCGTCTTGTTTTTCTGTATAGTTAAAACCTGGTCTTTGGGAATGGTGAGCACATTCTGGGAATCGCTGAAAGTAAACCTTCGTACACCCTCCATTTTAAGATCATGCGTCTGGAGGTTGTATGTGATGTTGGGGCGTCCTGCTATGACACTGCCAAACCGCAGTACGTCATAATCTTTTCCTCCGGTGTTGTTGGAGACCCAGTTAAAGATCTTGTCGCGCATATAGATCGAATCAGTCTCGCGGTTGTAATAGATAAAACCGTCGTCGGCCATATCGATCAGCAGTTGTTCCAGGTATTCCTTCTTGGAATTAATGGCGTTGGCATACTCGTTCAGGTGGAATGAGCGGCTTTTGGCATAGCTGGTTTTCCAGTAATTGAACATCTTTTCCAGCGGATTCTGGCTCAATGCGCCCTGTTGTTTTTCAAAAAGGAATTTTTTAAAGAACGTATTGGTTTCCACGTAGGCCGTCTTGTCATTGGAGACCATGTCAAAATCGATGTATGGCTGGCTTTGATTCCAAATGACATGTTCCACATCGATTTCCACGCCGTGATAATTGTCTGAAAAAGGCATACGCATCAGGCCTGTCACTCCTTTTTGCAGGGTCATTACTTTTTTCTCAATATGATATGTAAAAAGAATATTCGGGTGCGTGATAAAACCCGTATCAGCCTTGATCCGAACGGATGCGTGCTGGGATACCACTTTGCCGGAGTCGAGTTTAAACGCTTCTGACCGCGCTTCCACCATTGGTTTTCCCTGGTATAACAATACGATGCTTGCAAATCCTTCACCTATCACCTGGCTGTTGATATTATCGCCTTTCATGGAAAATCCGCCCTTGTAAATGGCCTGATTGCCGACTATTCCCTTGATTTCTATGGTTGGCTCATAGCTGGAGAACTGCGGGTAACCTGATTTTTTGACCATATCCGCTGAAATAGACTGTGATATTTTTTCACTGAGTTTGCCAAGTATCTTTGTTGATGATATTTTCGGATATGTAAGGAGGGCTGAATCGACCGTGAATCCGCTGGTATTCAGGTCTATCTTATGTTTTTTGAATTCTGCGTAAACTTCCGTTTCAGGCTTGCCTACCCTGGCCCAGTTAATCCTTCCCTGGGTGCCTGCCCACATTTTTTTATCGGGATAATATACCCCTGAACAATTGTAAACCACCAGCTTATCTACTTCCGCATCGCAATGCAGGTCGAGGTGCTTGAAAATCACACTTACACGATTGTTTTCAAAACCGAATTCAAAGTTGGAGTTGGAAGCATACCATCTTTTACCTTCAGTGCGGTAAAATGTGTTGTCCTTAAAAAGCGTATTCGCTGTTTCAAGGAAAAACAGGTATTCTTTCAGGTTTTTATCCAGCAAGGTCTTGGAAATATCCTGCCATTGCTTTAAAAGCGCAGGATTTAATTTTTTCTGGTAGTGTAAATCGATATTGCTGAGCATTAACTCGAAATATGGTTCGCGGGGCAGCTGTTTGTACATCATGTTATTGCTGATCTTGATGATGAACTTTTGCTGTTCAGCCGTGATTTTACCGGATTTCCAGTTTTTTGAGAAAGTTTCCGCAATTTTATTCAGTTCCGCATTCTTGCCGGATGTGATGAATTTGGTAAACTCATCGATAAAAACGGCCGGTTCCGTGCTGAAACTTGTCTGAGCCTGAAGGGACGTGATAAAAAGACTGATATAAAGGCAGAAAGCAATTCTTCTCATATGGCTGCTAAAATAACTTTGATTTACGGATTTTATTGCACAAGATGTGCCACAATTCCGTGAATCGGAGATTATTAATCAACAATTACTCAAGGTTAAAGGCAGGAAGAGGGAAGGGGCGTCAGAAATCGCCATAAACATCTGTCAGGGCCTCACAACCGGATTCGGTTATCAGGATGGTATGCTCGAACTGTGCGGAGAGTTTTCCGTCAATGGTCCTGGCCGTCCAGCCGTCTTTCTTGTCTATTTTGCACCTGGCCTTGCCCGCATTGATCATGGGCTCCACAGTGAAAGTCATTCCCGGCCTCAGTATGGGGCCGGTGTTTCTTTTTGCCACATGATCCACCTGGGGGTCTTCATGAAATCTCAATCCCACGCCATGTCCGCAGAATTCGAACACCACGCTGTAACCGTGTTTGACCGCATGTTCATTGATGGCGTAACCCACATTTCCGAGGTGATTGCCGGGATAACATTGAGCTATTCCAAGCCGGAGGCATTCCTGTGTGACCTTCACCAGTTGCCGGGCGTACGGACTTACACTGCCTACTTCGTACATCCTGCAGGTGTCTCCGTAATACCCGTTGAGTATGGTAGTGACGTCGACATTTACAATGTCACCGTCCTTTAATACGGTTTCATTCGGTACCCCATGACACACCACATCATTGGGTGAAACGCATGTGGCGTATTTGTAGCCTTTATATCCTTTTGTAGCGGCCACGGCACCATGCTCCTGCACGAATTTGTCGGCGATGGCGTCAATTTCTATCGTTCTGATGCCGGGTTTAATAAATTGTTCCAGGTACTTTAAGGTCTGTGCCGCCAGCCTGCTGCTGGCCCTTATGCCTTCGATCTGCTCGGGGGTCTTAATTATGATTGCCATATCTGATCACGCAGCCTTTCATGCAGCTGGTTGAAATAATTCTGCGAATTTACTAAACGGCTTCCATACCAGCTAAAAAATTCGCCGTCTGCAAGCATAATCCGGCTCTTGGGCAGTTTTGAAGCCAGTTCCTGGATATGCTGCTCGTTAAAAGGGTAAGGTTCTGAGGATAATAACACTAACTGCGGAGCGAGAGCGACCATGTCTTCCAGGGATATTTCGGGGTATCGCGGATATTCAGGCGCCAGATTCATAAACCCGGCCTGCTTCAGCATCGAGTTGATGAATGTATCGCTGCCGGCAGCCATAAACGGATTTCTCCAGATAAGGTAGAGGCATGAATATGTTTGCCCGGGTTCTGCCAGCTCGAACTGTTGTTTCGCAGCTTCAACGATGGACAGGGCTTTTTCTTCCTTGTCCAGGAGCTTCCCGAGGGCAAGCATCATATGGTATGCATCTTCCAGTGTTTTGATATCACTCACCCATACAGGGTAATCAGCTGCCAGCGTATTGACAATCTCTTCCGTATTTTCTTCCTTGTTGCAGATGATCAGGTCGGGCTTTAAGGAATGAATAGCCTCGTAACGGACCTTCTTGGTGCCGCCGACTTTTACGGCTTTTTCGAAATAGTCGCTGGGGTGTACACAGAAAACAGTCTGGCCCGCTATGCGTCCGGCGAGTCCGAGTTCGTAAAGGAATTCCGTTTGTGAAGGCACCAGGGATATGATCCTTTGGGGAGCAGCGGACAACAGTACCCTGCGTCCGAGCATATCAGTAAATTCTGTTTTCACAGTTTAAGAAACGGCATTACAGGTTGCCTCTGTTGGCCTGTTCGCGCTCTATCGCTTCAAAGAGAGCCTTGAAGTTGCCTTTTCCGAATGATTTGGCTCCTTTTCTTTGAATGATCTCGTAAAACATGGTAGGCCTGTCTTCAACAGGCTTGGTGAATAATTGCAGGAGGTAGCCTTCGTCATCGCGGTCCACCAGTATTCCCAGCTCTTTAAGAGGTTCCAGATCTTCTTCTATCGGACCCACTCTGTCAAGCAGGTCGTCATAATATGTTCCGGGAACTTTCAGGAATTCAACGCCCCTTGCCATCAGTTGCCTGACAGTGGAAACGATATCTGCCGTTGCTATTGCAATATGCTGGGTGCCTTCACCTTCATAGAATTCCAGATATTCTTCCACCTGTGATTTTTTCTTTCCTTCCGCAGGTTCATTGATGGGGAATTTGACATATCCGTTACCGTTGCTCATCACCTTGCTCATCAATGCAGAATATTCAGTGGAAATGTCCTTGTCATCGAATGAAAGTATATTCCTGAAACCCATAACCTCTTCATAGAATTTCACCCAGGGATTCATCTGGTTCCATCCTACATTGCCAACGCAGTGATCCACATACAGCAATCCGGTCGGAGCAGGATTATATCCGGTTTCAAGCTTCCTGAAGCCAGGCATGAAAACGCCTTTGTAATTCTTCCTTTCGACAAACACGTGTACGACTTCACCATATGTATGGATTCCGCTCAGCCTGACTTCGCCGTTCTCATCGTTCAGGGTGACGGGTTCCATATAAGGTTTACCACCCCTTTTTACTGTTTGTTCAAAGGCATCATACGCATCATCCACCATCAGCGCCAGCGTCTTTACCCCATCGCCATGTTTCAGATGATGCAAGGCAATAGGAGAGTCTGACCTGAGCGGCGTGGTGAGCATCAAGCGCATTTTGTTCTGTACAAGCACATAGCTTGCCTTGTCTTTAACGCCTGTTTCTGGTCCGGCATATGCCAGGTCCTGGAACCCGAATGCCGTTTTATAATAATGTGCCGCCTGCTTGGCATTGCCAACATACAGCTCGATATAATCAGTGCCGTTAAGGGGAAGGAAGTCCTTGCCCAGACCTGGTTTCATTTCTTCAATCAATGTATCCATATTGCTGATAAATTAAGAGTTTGCCTGATCATGGCCTGCAGGTATGATCAATAATATTTATATCTTTCGTCTTTTACTTTGAAGTGTTTTTTAAGGCCTTCATACACCGTATTGAAAGCCTGCTGCTGTTTCTGCTTATACATCTGCTGCTTGCGTGATGCGATGTCTTCGGCCATCTCAGGTTTATTAACAGATTCAACAAAGAATACATGCACGCCTTCGTTGCTGGTGACCGGTTTGCTTAGCACGTTCGCTTTCAGACCGCAAACCACACCTACAAGCTTCATGTCATTGCCGCAGAACTGTACGTTCGGGGCATAGAAAGATACTGAATTCATCGGCTGAACAGTTGATTTAACGCTGTTTGCCACATCTTCTATGGTTTTGCCCGACTTCAGGGCCTTGTTAAAGTTTTCGGTCAATATGACGGCTTTCTTTTCATTGATAACAAGTTTGGTCACTTTTTCCCTGACGTCTTCAACCTCAGCTGTACCTTCTTTCTTGATTTTTACCAGGTGAGCTACAATGAACATGTTCTCAGTAGCAATTACATCGGAATTGTCGCCTTCTTCACGTTCTTCGTAATGCGCCCATCTTACCACATCAAGTGTGCCGGGGATGCCGGTCATGGACCTGTCCTCTGGTTTTACGTTATTGGCGACGCTTTTGGCTATTCCCGCTTTTTTGGTGGCGGCCTCGAACTCTTCCTTTGTGGAATTGTTGCCCAGCAGGTTCCTGAAATTCGCGGCTTTCTGGTAGGCGGCATCTTCCGTCGCTTTCAACGGAGTTACCATCTGCCTTACTTCAGCTACCTGTATGAGCCTGTTGGACCTTCCTTCAACAAGCTTGATAATGGAAAGACCGGCCGATGATTTCACAACGGTCGCCTGACCTGCTGCAAGTGTTTTCATGGCTTTATTGATCTCATCCGGTTGTGTGCCTTCTTTTACCCAGCCGAGGTCGTAAGCATAACTCAATTCACCTGCATTCACCCTGGAGTTAAAGAAATCAAGGGCGTTGGCTGAACCGGCAGATTCCGCGGCGATTTTACGGCCTGTGGCCATAGCTTCAATTGTATCATTCTTGGTGGTTCCCCTTACCGGAAGCTCGGCCTTGATCAAATGGTAATACGCCATGCTGTCCTCCTTGCTGTCGGTGATCTTGAACAGGCTGTATCCGCCGTCATAATAGAACGGACCGATAACAGTGTCTTTTGCAGCGGCAAAAAGCGCCGGTTCGAATTCTTTGTTAAAGGCACCTCTTGGCTTGAATTCCTTGCTGAAAGGGATTGTGCTGTTGCTCATCGTGAACAGCGAATCATCTTCCGTGGAGGCAAAGTTATTGATCTCTTTGACAAGTTCCTCTCTTATGGCCAGTGTGTCTTCCTTTGACGGAGCAATATTGATCAGGATATATTCAAGGTCCCTGGATTCAACCTGCTTGAAATCCTCCTTATGCTTCTTGATATAATCTTTCAGTTCTTCATCAGTCACTTTGATGGTTTTGTCATCAATCGATGTGTAGAACAGTGAAACAGATTTGCCGTTAACTGTAGCGGAAGAAGCAAAAAAGTCGTCTTCTGCGTCTAGTGATGTGGCATAGATGGATTTTCCAAGCAGTGAATTGTATTTTCTCTGCAGCACTTCACTCATGACATCATTCACAAGCTGCTCGAAATTCTCCCTGATCCTCGGATCAGTCTTGGCGGCCTTCCTTGCCTGTATCACCATGGATGGTTTAAATACTCCCCCTGTACCGGCAGCTTCCCTGGTGAAAACTTCCTTAATGGAAGGATGGGCATTTTCCGAATACAGCAATTCTCCCGCTTCTTCAGGGGAAATGGCAAGGCCTAGTTTCTCGTATTGTTTTTCAATAATATGTTGCTGGATATATTCATTCCAGGCAAAATTGGACGCCTGAACTTTGGCATCTTCCATTTCAAATCTTCCGGACTGGATCAGTCTTTCGGTCCAGCCTTTTACCTTGGCATCAAATTCTACCAGACTCACATCATGTCCGTCTATTTCACCAACCGCCTGGTCACCGCTTAAACTATATTTATTGGAGCTAGAAAAATAATCGCTAGCGACAAACAGTCCTAAAGACAAGAGGACAATAAACAAAACCCACTTAGAATTCCTTAACTTATTTAAAGTTGCCATATATATTTTTAAAAGAAGTGCAAAATAATGCTTTTAATCCCTAAAAATCAAACCGGATTAAAAAAAAGGCTAAAACTTTACGCGTGCAAGGCTGATATACGTGTCCCTGTTGTCCCGCAAGGTGGTATAAGCTACCAGGGCTTCATCTTTTCCTGTCTGATTCAGTGCAGTTATGCCGATATAATCTCCGAGGAAAGGTTTCCCGACCGACATAAAAGCACTTCCTTCAAGGAGTTTGGCTTCCACCTTGCTGCTCAGTTGATTCCCATCGATAAGGGCGGTATATATCTTCAGTTCATATTCGGGGGTTTTCCCTTTTCTGGTTGATGTATAGAAAGCGATATAAGCCTTATTGCCATGGGTGCAAACCTGGGGCATAAAAGCATTTTCTCCCGCAGGGATAATGATCCGGCGCGCTTCCGACCAAATGCCCGAGCTCACGTCATAGAGTTTATAAAACACTTCGGACGTCCTGGTGTTGTTAGCGGCCCATATGGTCAGCAGTTTGTCGTCCAAAGCCGCAAGAAAAGGCATTCCGTTAGCCCTCATGATGCCTTCCATGTCGAGCTGCCAGCCATTTTCGTGGCCACCTATGACAACCGGAGTTGTCCAATTTGCTCCGCCATCCGTGCTTTTTGTGAACCATAATTGGTTTAAGCCGCTCCACAGGCAATACGTATTTCCAAGTTTGTCCACGCATACCGTTGCCCCCTCCAGCGTACTGTCTCCGTCCCTGGCATCGCCCGATTGCCGGCTGATGGTGACAGGCCTTGAAAACGTCCTGCCCTTATTGTCCGACCATGCATACCGTATGCGGCTGGAATCTGCAGGATGTTTGCTTCCGTAGTTGTCAAATTCGGTCCATGCCAGGTGTATCCTTCCCGAAAAGGGATCGGCCGGGAGGCGATTGACCGTGAACCAGGGCTTATCCTGCATTTTGTGCGGAGGCCGTTCAGGGGTTGGTGCGAAGGGAGGGGG
>CALMKH010000168.1 GCA_937867025.1 uncultured Bacteroidota bacterium
GAGAAAGTAAAAAGGGCTACGCTGCTGATAGGCATCTGCAGGAAAAAACTAAACAGCACGGAAGAGGATGTCAATACGATATTGAAGGAGCTGGATTCGGCGGGGGAATAAATATATCATGCCTCTTCCTCTCCATACAATTCCAGAAAGTACAGTTATTGCGAGCATCAGCTTTGTTACGTGCAGGGCAAACGCAGACCATATGGAAATCCCCGCGCCCCAAGACCGTATGCGGCCACCTTTGGTGTACCGGTGCGCAGCGCCTCCGCTGAAGCTTTGGCGGCACGCGGAGTACCGAACGCAGTGGAGCAGGAGGGCGAGGAATAGGCGCCCAAAAGATCAACAGCATTATACTTAAATTTGAGTAACAATAAACCATAACTACATGAATTATTTCATCCCTCTCCTTACCCTTCTCCTATTCACCGGTTTCAGGCCGCCTGACAAGAAAACAGCCAAAGTCGGAGCACCGATTAAGATCACCTGGACGGATTCCATTCCAGGAGATTTCAGCTTTACAAAAGAATGGAGCTATTTTGACGGAGTCTATTTAAATGCGTTCGGCCAGCTCAGCTGTGACGGCCTTTGTCCTCCGGAAACAGACGCCATGAAAGACAGCCTGGGAAGGATATACGACGATTCGCTCGCGAGATTTTACAGCATCATAGACACTTCGCACCAGATGCATACCATATCATGTGAGGCATGGTGCTATGAATGGGACGGCTCTGATTATATCTCCGGGCGAAAAATCAATAAAGACAGTTTTTTCTTCAGAACCGCAGGCGGAATAGCCACACATTGCTCATTGCATTTATTAATTGTCAAGTCAAAGTGCATCCCTGCAATTTATCTGAACAGTATAGTCCCCGGAGGCAGCGGCATTTACCCATGCACAGGGGGTTATATCCATATCGACAGGCGGCTCTGGAAAAAGGGTATTTTTAAAGCTGATTTCAGTTTTCAGTTCGAACACAAGGAAAATCCGGCTCAGCCGATGTTCTGGAAAGGGAGGACATATACGAGAATAGAAAATTTATAATCAGCCTAACCAAAACACATTCTATTTGAAATCACCATTCCTTACCGCGGAATGGCGCAAGCTGGCCATCGCCAACTATGCTGTCGATCCTGCTATTCTGAGACCTTTTATCCCTTATAAAACGGAACTCGACCTGTGGCAAAACAAATGTTATGTCAGTCTTGTTGGATTCATGTTTCTAAATACAAGAATAAAAGGCATAAGAATTCCTTTTCATGAACACTTCGAAGAGGTTAATCTGCGCTTTTACTTAAGATATAAGGAAAATGGCGAATGGAAAAGAGGAGTATGTTTTATCCGCGAGATAGTTCCCAGACATGCCTTGACTTTCGTAGCAAACGCATTATACAATGAAAAATACATGACACTTCCTATGGCACACGAATGGTATCAGAAAGACAACAGGCTTACTGTTTCATACAAGTGGAAACATAAAAAGGATTGGTACTATCTGACAGTGAACGCCGACCCAATTTCCCGGAAAATACTTCCTGGTAGCGAGGAGGAATTTATAACGGAACATTATTGGGGTTATACAAGGATAGATAATAAGGTGACGTCGGAATACGGTGTAGAGCATCCGAGATGGGAAACCTACAAGGTAAATGATCATGACATCTGTATTGATTTTGGAAAGATGTATGGATCTGAGTTTGCGTATCTCAATGAGTATCCTCCCGATTCCGTGATGCTTGCAGAAGGCTCTGAAATCATTGTGCGCTCTGCAGGAAAAATTAGATAAACCGGATACCCTGAATTTTCAATAACCTTTATTGCTGTGACGAAAATTAATATTCTCTTTTCCAATCATTTACTCTGAATAATTTTAAAATTTCTATAAAAAGAACTTCTGTTTTGTCC
>CALMKH010000169.1 GCA_937867025.1 uncultured Bacteroidota bacterium
ATTGCCCCAGGCAACACCCGCTTTTTGCATAGGCAACACCACGGCTGATCATCTCAGGAAGAAAGGCCATCAAAATACACTTGTAGCCGAACAACAAAATACAAGTTCGCTGTTAAACAAAATATACGAATATTACAGATAATGAATCAAGAACATCTTTTAATAAAAGCCCTTAAAGGAGAACCATTGGAAAGACCCCCGGTCTGGATGATGAGACAAGCCGGTAGATACCTGCCTGAATATATCCTTTTAAGGAACAAATATGACTTTTTCACCCGTGTGCAAACACCAGAACTGGCCTGTGAAATTACGTTACAGCCGGTCGACCTGATAGGTGTGGATGCTGCAATACTGTTTTCAGATATCCTTGTCATTCCTCAAGCTATGGGACTTGAAGTGCAAATGGTAGAAAACAAAGGGCCTTTCCTGCCGAAGACAATCAGTTCGCAAAAGGATATTGATGCGTTGATAGTTGAAGGCGCTGCCGCATCGTTGGACTATGTCAGCAAGGCTATTGCCCTGACAAAAAAGGAACTTAACTCCCGCGTGCCCCTGATCGGATTTGCCGGGGCTCCGTTCACCATTCTCTGTTACATGGTGGAAGGCAAAGGCAGCAAGGCGTTTGACAAAGCCAAACAATTCTGTTTTTCCCAACCTGAACTGGCTCACCAGTTATTAAATAAGATTACCGATGTAACCATTGCCTACCTGCACGAGCAGGTTAATTCAGGCGCCGATGTGATACAGGTATTTGACAGCTGGAGCGGTTTGCTGGGTCCTGAAGAATTCAAACAGTTCTCAATGCCTTACCTGAATAAGATATCCGATAGTTTAAGCGCCCGGGTACCGGTTATCCTTTTCCCGAAAGGAAGCTGGTATGCCATGGAGGAATTAAGCAATTCATCGGCTTCCGCCATTGGTCTTGACTGGTGTGTTAAGCCCGAATTTGCAAGACAGCAGACACAAAACAAAAAAACCCTGCAAGGCAATTTCGACCCCTGCAAACTCTTGTTGCCCATACCGCAGATAGAACAGGAAGTAAAAACAATGATCGATGCATTCGGCACTAACAGGTATATTGCCAATTTAGGTCATGGCATATTGCCGAATATCCCCGTGGAACATGCAAAAGCATTCGTGAATGCCGTTAAAAATTACAGAGCGCTATGATAAGAAGAAACAGGATACTGAGACAATCCGGGGCTATCAGGTCCATGGTTCAGGAGACCCGTTTATCCCCTGATAATTTTATAGTGCCCCTGTTTATCAATGAGGGTACGGGGTACAAGGAAGAAATACCTTCCATGCCGGGTTATTACCGCATGTCGCTTGACAAAACGGTCGCAGAGGTCAGGTTATTGTGGTCGATGGGGCTGAAATGCGTCCTGCTGTTCGTCAAATGTGACGAGGCGTTAAAAGATAACGAAGGCAAAGAGGCCCTGAACCCGGCGGGTTTGATGCAAAGGAGCATCCGGGCTATAAAAGATGCATGTCCCGATATGCTGGTAATGACTGATGTGGCGATGGATCCTTTTTCCATTCATGGTCATGACGGCATTGTAAGAGATGCCAGGATTGTAAATGATGAAACCGTAGATGTGTTGGCCCGTATGAGTGTCAGCCACGCGGAAGCAGGCGCCGATTTTGTGGCGCCGAGTGACATGATGGACGGAAGAATACTCGCCATCCGGAGGGCATTGGAAGATAACGGATACACAGAAACCGGCATCATGAGCTACAGCGCCAAATATGCTTCATGTTTTTATGGCCCTTTCCGCGATGCACTGGATTCGGCCCCGGGGTTCGGAGACAAAAAAACATACCAGATGCATCCGGCCAACAGGCTTGAAGCCATTAAAGAAACACTTATGGATGTAGAGGAAGGCGCTGATATTGTCATGGTAAAACCGGCACTTGCCTACCTGGACATTATCAGGGAAGTAAAAAACAAGGTTAACCTGCCGGTAAGCGCCTATCATGTCAGTGGAGAGTATGCCATGATAAAAGCGGCTGCCCAAAGGGGCTGGCTGAATGAGGATGAGGCTATCCTTGAAAGCACCCTGGCTATTAAAAGAGCCGGAGCAGACCTTATCGCAAGTTATTTTGCAAGAGATATCATCAGATTAATTAGTTAGACACATGACAGGTTCAATTCAAAAAAGCGAAAGTTTATACCAAAGGGCCCTGAAAAATATTCCGGGAGGCGTAAATTCACCGGTCCGCGCATTTAAAAGTGTGGGCGGGACTCCCGTGTTCATGAAAAGTGCCAAAGGTGCATACCTGTATGATGCGGATGGAAATCAATACATAGATTATATAAGTTCATGGGGACCTATGATACTTGGCCACTGCCACGAGGAAGTAGTAAGCGCCATACAGCGGAAAGCCAATGAATCGATTTCCTTTGGCGCCCCGACGGAACTGGAAATTTCAATGGCTGACTTGATTACCGACATGGCTCCGGGCATTGACATGGTGCGTTTGGTGAACAGCGGCACCGAAGCCTGCATGAGTGCCGTCAGATTGGCAAGGGCGTTTACCGGCAGGAACAAGATTCTTAAATTTGAAGGCTGTTATCACGGCCATGCGGATGCTTTTCTGGTAAAGGCAGGAAGCGGCGTAGCCACTCTTAACATACAGGCCGTTCCGGGTGTTACTGCCGGAGTGGCAATGGATACGTTGACCCTCCCTTATAATGATCTTGCCGCGGTAAAAGAGTTGCTGAAAAACCATCCGGAAGACATTGCAGCCATTATTATTGAACCGGTTGCGGGAAATATGGGTTGCATTTTGCCTGAACCGGGATTTATTGAAGGGCTGCGGAGCCTGTGCACGGAATACGGTATCGTATATATCTTTGATGAGGTGATGACAGGATTTCGCCTGGCAAAAGGCGGGGCTCAGGAATATTTGAATGTTGAAGCCGATCTGGTGACTTACGGGAAAGTGATAGGCGGCGGTATGCCGATCGGCGCTTTCGGGGGCAAAAAGGCAATCATGGAGCATATCGCACCCTTGGGCAATGTCTATCAGGCCGGGACCCTCAGTGGAAATCCCATCGCTGTTATAGCAGGCTATACGACCCTCAGCATACTGAACAACAATCCGTCTGTTTATACGGACCTCGAAAACAGGTGCAAGGCTTTGAAGGCAGGTCTGGAAAATGCCTTGACCGAAAAAGGGATAACACATACCGTTAACCAGGCTGGCAGTATGATCAGCGTGCATTTTGGTGCACATAAGGTCATGGATCTGCAAACAGCTTCTCAATGTGACATCGCCTTTTTTAACCGTTTCTTTCACCATATGCTTAAACAGGGCATTTACCTCCCCCCGTCTGCCTATGAAAGCTGGTTCCTGAACCATGCCTTGTCAAATGCAGACATAGATAAAACCATCGAGGCCATTCATAAATTATAACACATTAAAAAATGAAAGAAGACATTCTTCCGTTGCTTCATAAATACGATGTCCCGGTGCCGAGATACACCAGTTATCCGACTGTGCCTTACTGGGAGCCTGAAAGCATTGACATCGACAAATGGAAACGTGCTGCCATTGATACGTTCAAACAGGAAGACGGGGCATTAAGCATTTATATTCATTTGCCTTTCTGCGAAAACCTCTGTACGTTCTGCGCCTGCAACAAACGTATCACAAAGAACCACAAGGTAGAAGAACCATATCTGCAGGCCGTGTTAAAAGAATGGACCATGTACCGCTCTATATTGCCATCACAGCCCATTATAAAAGAAGTGCACCTTGGCGGGGGAACTCCGACATTCTTCAGTCCTGAACACCTGGTTGAACTGATAGAGGGCATCACAAAGGATGCACAGATAGCGCCCGACCACGAATTCAGCATAGAAGTACACCCGAACTATACGACGGAAGCTCATCTGGAGGCGCTGGCCTCAGTAGGTTTTAACCGTATCAGCCTCGGCGTGCAGGATTTTGACCCGGTCGTGCAATTTATCATCAACCGTGTTCAATCATTTGAAAAAACAAGGGAAGTTGTGGAATGGGCGCGGAAACATCATTATTCAAGCATTAATATAGACCTGATATACGGCCTTCCGAAACAAACCATTTCCAGCGTGGTCCACACGATCGGACTTGTTAAAGAACTGAAGCCGGACCGGATCGCGTTTTATTCTTACGCTCATGTGCCCTGGAAAAGCAAAGTGCAAAGGCGTTATACAGATGAAAACCTGCCTAAGGCTTCTGAAAAATGGGAGATGTACCAGTCAGGCATGAAATTACTTTCTGAACAGGGATTCGAAATCATTGGCATGGACCACTTTGCCCTGCCGGATGACAAACTTTTTGAGGCTGTTTCAAAAGGAAAAATGCACAGGAACTTTATGGGTTACACAACCACGCAAACAAAACTTATTGTGGGCCTGGGATGCTCCAGCATCAGTGATGCGTGGAATGCTTTTGCCCAAAATGAAAAGGAAGTGGAAAAATACCAGGAAAAAATTAACCAGGGTATACTCCCGCTGGTTACAGGACATGTGTTGAATGAAGAGGATGTCATGATAAGGCAGCATATATTGGATTTAATGTGCAGGGGAAATACAGAAATTGATCCTCATGCATTTGACCCCTCCATGTATAAGGATATAGTGTCTAAATTGTCGGTATTGGAGGAGGATGGACTGATAAAACTGGAAAACAATAAAATCACAGTAAGTGGAAACGGGGCCTTATTCATACGCACCATCAGTTCGACCCTGGATGCACGCCTGTGGCGCAAACATATGGGAACCAATGTGTTCAGCAAAGCTATATAAAGATTGAGATGAAGAAAAGAGCGATATTACTTGCAAATCTGGGATCACCGGATTCTTACCAGGTGAAGGATGTCAAAACTTACCTGAAGGAGTTCCTGATGGATGAAAAGGTGATCGATATTCCCTTTCTTGCGCGTTACCTGCTGGTTAATGGCATAATTGTACCTTTCAGGGCAGCCAAGAGCGCCGAACGCTACCGGTCGATCTGGACTGAAAACGGTTCGCCGTTAATACATATTACCAGACAGACAAAGGAATTGCTGGAGGAAGAAAGCGGTTTGCCTGTGTATATGTGTATGCGCTATGGACATCCCGCACCAAAAGATGTCTTAAAAGAAATAGCTGCACAACATCCCGGACTGGAGGAACTTGTGCTTTTGCCCCTTTATCCGCATTATGCCATGAGCAGTTTTGAAACAGCTGTGGAACATGTAAAAAAAGCCCATAAAGCCAACGGCAGTCAATTTGAGCTTAAAATCGTCCCCCCTTTTTATGACTATCAGGGATATATAAATGCTGTTGCCAATAGCATAAAACCTTATCTGCAGCAGTCATACGATCATATTTTATTCAGTTATCACGGCATTCCCGAAAGGCATATCCTCAAATCAGACATCACTGGGAATCATTGCCTGAAAAATGAGAACTGCTGTTCCGTTTCCTCCGAAGCACATCAATACTGTTACCGGCACCAGGTCATTGAAACCACAAAACTTGTAGCTGCAAAATTGCAATTACCCGAAACAAGATTCAGTTTTTCCTTTCAGTCCAGGTTAGGGAAAGACAAATGGCTGCAACCTGATACCGCTGATCTTTTTAAAAATTTCCCCGGTAAAGGAATCAGGAAATTATTGGTCCTTTGCCCGGCCTTTGTCAGCGATTGTCTGGAGACGCTCGAGGAAATCGAAGAGGAAGGCAAGGCATTATTTCTGCAGTCAGGCGGCGAATCTTTTACAATGATCCCCTGCCTGAATACGCAGCCGGAATGGATAAATACCATGAACACACTGGTGAATAGCATCTGAATATCATGACCTATTTTTATGTAAAGGCACTGCATATTATTTTTGTTGTCACTTGGTTTAGCGGATTATTTTATATTGTCCGCCTGTTTATCTATAACCGGGAAGCCAATGATAAACCCGAAACCGAAAGGCATATCCTTCAACGTCAATTCAACATCATGATAAAACGTCTCTGGTATGGTATTACATGGCCTTCAGCCATACTGACCCTGGTATTCGGTTCCTGGATGTTGTACCTGTACGGCAGCGTACCAGCCTGGTTATTGATGAAACTGGTGTTTGTGATCCTGCTCTTCTTATATCATTTTTCACTGCATGCCCTGTTTAAGCAACAAACGAATGGAATTTTCAGATACAGCTCGCAGCAATTGCGCATATGGAACGAAGTTGCGACATTATTCCTGATTGCAATCGTATTTCTTGTCGTGGTAAAGCAGGGTATCAGCCTGGTATATGGGTTATCCGGCTTGCTGCTTTTAATGCTGATTTTTATACTCATTATCAGGTTGTATAAAAATATCCGGAATAAAAAACCGTAACATTCGTGTTTGTATCGCTTCCCCTGCAATAAATAAATCCCGCCTGACAGGGAGGGTTGAGAAGTTTAATAATTCCGTCTTAAATTTGTGCCGGAACCCCCCTAATAGAGCGTGAATTATGTTACTGAATAAGCGCATACCCTTCTCCTATATACTGAAAAAGGTACGAATCGAGCTTTTGTCAGTATTTCTCATTTCAATAACTGTTGTGGTTATTACGGAGCGGTATAGGGAGTACCTGCCTGAAATCCCTTTTAATATCCCTGCATTCATAGGAACGGCTATTTCCATATTGCTCTCCTTTAAGTTAAGTCAATCATATGACAGGTGGTGGGAAGCCCGTAAGGTCTGGGGCAGTATAGTGAATGACTCAAGGAGCCTTGTCATACAGCTACAGGCATTCACTGTGAAAGGGAATGAAAACGCGGTAAGGAAAATTGCCTACAGGCAAATCGCCTGGTGCTACTCGCTTGGTCAGGCACTGAGAGGCCTGGATCCGACAGCGAATACTGAAAGCCTTTTAACCCCTGATGACCTTGTGCAGATCAGGAAACACAACAATAAACCTTTAGCGTTGCTGCAGTTAAATGCATTGGATGTCAAGGAGTTGGGTGAAAAAGGTCAGCTGACGGGTTTCGGCCAGTTGCAGCTTGACCAGACCATGGTGCGGCTTTGTGATTCACAGGGAAAATGCGAGCGGATCAAATCTACCGTATTTCCAAAAACCTACCGCTTATTCCTTCATTTTATCATTTACCTGTTTGTTGTTGCCTTATCCATCTCACTGGATGAAGTTCAGGGTATTCTGGAGATTGCTTTGCTGCTTGTTTTAGCCATGGCCTTTTTTCTTCTGGAAAAATCTGCGACGCATATGCAGGACCCCTTTGAAAACAGGCCGACTGATACTCCCGTGACGGCCATTGCAAGGAATATTGACATAAATATCAGGCAAATGCTGAATGATTCCAATGTCCCTGAACCTGTTAAAACAGACACATTCTTCCAATTGTAAATCCATTCCCCTTAACCGGTAAAGGAAATATTTATGAACCGAACCCCGCTTAACCGGGGTATACAGGATTGTATTGATTCATCTTTCGAATCCCGGATGGAGTGCATTCATTTTCAATAAGATCTTAAACATAGTCCCTTTTCCCAGAACGCTTTCTACCTGTATTTTTCCGCCCATGGCCTCAACCTGGCTTTTGGTAATAAACAAACCGACGCCCCTGCCTATATTTCCATTGCCGAACGTTTTATACAAGCCAAAAAGTTTATGGCCGTTTTTCACCATATCAATACCAACACCATTATCCTTAATGGATATTTCAACATTGTCTTCGTTAATACATGCGTCCACCTTTATAATGGCTTTATTGTAAGGAGAGCGGAATTTAATGGCATTTGAAACCAGGTTTAACAATATACTGTTGAGATACGACGGTATGACTTTTATTTCCAGGTGTTCCGGAATATTAGCCATGATTTCAAAATCTTCCTTTGAATATATGGTTTTCAAATGCTCGTACAGGTTGCCGACACACGTGTTGAGATTTATAATTTCCGATTCCTTATTCCTTTCGCTTTGTATCGAAACAATCTCATTGAGTATTTCTATAGTTTCCGCAAGTTTTTCACTGCTGATTTTCAGCATGTCCAGGGTTTCGTTGCCCTGTATCCTGAGGGAATCGCACAAATCATCCACCAGAGCAAAAATGTTAGCGCTGTGCGAGCGGATATTATGAGACACAATATAGGCAAAATGGCGAAGTCGCTTATTCTGCTCCCTGGTCACCTTCAAAAGGTTGCTCATCCGGATTTCGGACTGCTTTTCTTCCGTGATATCATGAACAACTCCATAGATCCCGACAGGTATTCCTGAATTATTCAATTCATACCTGCTTTGCGAGCACACATATCTTTCCACGCCATCAGGCCGGATGATCCTGTGATAATACGTGGAATCGCTGAAATCTTTCCTCGCCCGTTCCATTTCTTTTATGAATCCCGGGAGATCCATTGGATGTATGAATTCAAGCCAGGCATCAAACGTCAGGTTATGATTTCCCGGTTCAATACCGTATATCCTGTAAGCTTCATCAGACCACACGGATTCATTGGTGGCCAGATTAACCTCCCAGCTTCCAATATGTGCAATGGTCTGAGCCTGTAACAGTCTTGATTCGCTGTGCCTGATCTTCATTTCAGCAATATGCGATTCCGTAATATCCTGTATGATTCCATACATTTTGTAAGGCTTGCCTTCATTATCGAGGACAAATTTGCAATCGGTATAGATGTATTTTAATGCGCCTGTTTTGGTGTGCATTCTGCACGTAAAAGAATACCAGGTATAATGCTTTTTTCCGGCTTCCGCATTCTTTCTCACTTGATCCATGTCTTCTGGATGAATAAATGAAAGGAACAATTCCGCCGAAGGAACAACTTCCCCCGGAGTATAGCCGAATATTTCGTATATCTGATCCGACCAGATAATTTCCTCCAATTCCAGATCGGCTTCCCAACTCCCAAGTTTCGCTATTCGCTGGGCCTCCTTGAGCGTGTTTTCCCTTTTTTCAAGTTCTTTCTTTTCGATCCTGAGTTTTTTATTCAGTTCTATCATTTCCCCGGAACTGAGCTCGATCGACCGTTCAAGCATTTTACGGTCCTTATCATAGTGATTATATGTCTCGCTTATGACATTCAGAAGCTCCCGGTTTTCTTCCAGGAATTTTTCCGGGGATACGGAAAACTTCCCTATTTGTTTTAACAATAGTTTATTCAGCATTCCGTTCACTTAATGTTGTAATCGTCATGGTTTGATTATGAAGTTCACATTTTATGAATTCTCCCGAAGGTGAAATTTCACCGTAAGAATAAAATCCGGTAAGGACGGTTGAATTTCCATATATTTCCTTTATGGCTTCTATTTCCTCTTCTATTCTCTGGCCAAGGACCAGCTTCCTCCCCACACAACTGATCAGAAGCGCCAGTTCAGGTGATTCCATATCTGAGCCCTGACTGGAATGCGCAGCATTTGAGGCGCCTTCAATAAGCCTCTCAAAATTCGCTTTCATAAGCCTGGCATACGACCCCAGAGGCATATTTCCTGCAAATGTCAGGCTCTTATCCTCTTCATTCACCGACAATATTGTCCTCACTAACGAATTGTTATCACCTTCATTACTTATGCTTAACGGAAACAAAAGCCCCGATCCGGGAAGATCCTTTGCGTATTCTCCCAGGTATTTTTTATAAACGTCCAGTGCAGGCTGATCATCCAGCTCAAAAAGCACATTCGCTTCTGCTTTAGTGATCAAACGTTCGGGTCCGAAAGGATCCCACCCGCCAAAACTGCCGTATGTCACTGAAAGGTTCCTGCCGTAGAAACCCAGGGCCACAACCCTTCCTTCCAACGGGATTTCATTCAATCCCACCAAAGTTTTCTGAAAACGATCCCCATCACCGGCCAGACCTCCTGTTATGATCACTTTTTCGGGAAGGGTGTCGCGCAAACCTGAAACTAAATCGCTGCCATTGATTTTTAGTCCATCTGAAATAACAAGAACGTATACAAGGTTGTTGTGATCCAGTCCGTTCGCAAGCCGTTTCCCTACCGAATAGCTGTCCGAGCTGTTATCAATACTGGTAGAAAATGGCTTGATAACTGTGCTTTCAAACCTGATGGCAGTCAACGAAATGGTTTCATCTTCAACCTGGGAATCGCATATTTCTCCCGCAGTGCTGTTAAGCAGAATATAAGCGTTTGGGTAAGTTTTTTGTATTGAATTAAATACACCGGCATCGGAAAGTATGCCTGTGCTGCTGAAAACAAAAACAAGATTCACCTGTTCCGGAGGCACATCATCGCCTCTCAAACAGGTCCAGCCATTCGTTTTGTTAAATTTTTTTTGTTGTATTTGCATAAGATCATATCTGATTAATAGTCTGATTTTCATACAAAGGTATCAGTATTAACAGAAAATTCCGCATGGTTGATGATACGAAAACTTATGTCGCAGAAACAACGGGAGAGGCATTTTAACTTATGATCGTTGAATTACAATAATTTATAATATTCAACGGATTAAAAACTCCTTTGTCGCCTCAAAAGAGAAAAATAATGGTTCCGGTTATTTTAAATCCCAACCCTGCCAGAAATGCTGACCCGGGACATTGAGAACTAAAATCTGACAATATAATAAAGCAATAAAATCATATCGTTTCACTTTATTTATTTTCATTCCTCCACTACCACTCCATTGGCATCCACTTTCAGGTTCTTGCCGGTAAACCGGTCGTGGTGATGGTAATGGCGGTAATCGTAATGCCTGTTAAAATCCGAGTCGTCAAACAACCTGTCGCAGGAAGGGTCGATATACATGCGATAACCTTCCGGCATTTCCAGCGTAACCACCACTTTCTGGTTTCTCCATAGTTGCTGGTTGCCAAGGCTGAAAAAATCATCCAGGTAGATGGTCGAATCCATAACCGTATAATTATACCCCATCTTTTCTGCATTCTCCGCCGCTATCTGCCTGGTCCTGCCCGCCGAACGCCTGCTTATTTTCATGACCGGTTTGTTGCCAAGGCCGCGTATGACCCTGAAATCTATATTCTCACTGATCTTTTCATCCAGGAATTCTTTCATATCCTGTCTTGAATGGATACTGATGTGCTGATCACCATCACCATCCTTTACGACAAACTCCGAATGGTCGTGACTCTGTCTCGCACGGATAACCACGGTATGCGATTGATCCAGCTGCCCGAGCGTGTCAGAACTTGTTATTTTGTACGAGGATGAGAATTGCTGGCCGATATTAAAGGTACTGTAAGCGAGAAGGCAGAAACCTGCGGCCCATAGAACGGACAATGAAATAGTGAATACGCGTCCCATCGGGCGGGTTTTAAAAGCTATCCTCACCAGCTTGTAACCAAGGCCAATAACAGGTATTAACAGGAACAATATCAATCCTATCAGTATGATGATGCTTTCTGTATAGGAGGTGAACATATAACTGCTGAGAACAGGTAATGACCATGAGGCAATCCCTATGGAGGCCAGTATGCCAAAACTTCCCGGAATAAAAATGCTTATCAGGAAGATGATAAGAATGATGGCCCCGATCTTAACTGCAATTTCAACAAAACGTTCAAAGCCTGTTTTCACTTCAGGTTTATAACGTTCATACGCATCCTTGAAATCTTTTTCCAGGGTCCTTGAAATATTCTTATAATCGACAGGCTCCCCCCGCATTTCAAGTTTCTCTGCAGGAGTAATGGCTTTCGGTAAAACGATCATGAGGAACAGGTAAATAAGGAAACCAAAACCGAAACCGAAGAAGGACACCGCAAACGCGATGCGGATGATCAGCGGATCAATATCAAAATACGCCGCTATACCGCTGCATACCCCTCCTATTACCTTATCATCCTCATTCCTGTAAAGTCTCCTGTAGCCTTTGCGCCTGGGAGGTTCCGGCGAGGCAGGAGCCGTATCCTGGCCTTCGCTTTCTTCATTGCCGAACTGGTCGGGATTACCTATCTGGTTCATGATGTCCTGAACATCGTGATTAAATATAGCCTGACTGCCGTTCTTCAGCTTGTAGTCGAAAAGCTCTGCAATACGGTTCTCAATGTCCGAAAGCACTTCATCGTTGTTCACCTTGTGCCTGATACCGCTGAGATAGCTTTTGAGATTTTCGTAGGCTGCCTCATCGATCTGGAATACAAAACCGTTAATGTTTGCCGTAATGATCTTATTCATGATATAATGATTTTATAGTTTGATGTTTATTTATTTGTTGTAATGTTTGTAACCGCCTGGCTTAATTCGTCCCAGGTGCCTGATAATGCCTGCAGGAATTTTTGACCCTCAGCGGTCAGGGAATAATACTTGCGTGGCGGCCCTGATTTTGATTCTTCCCATTTATAGTTGAGTAAACCTGCGTTTTTTAACCGGGTTAGCAACGGATATAAGGTTCCTTCCACAACAATAAGCCTGGCTTCTTTCATCTGGTCGATTATATCCGAAGCGTAACACTCATGCTTGCCTATTATGTATAATATGCAATATTCAAGTACGCCTTTCCGCATCTGCGACTGGGTGTTTTCCAAATCCATGCTGCAAATCTATGTAATTATATAGTACTATGCAATACAAAGTACTATATAATTTGATAAAGTAACGCTTTCCGACGACAAAATAACTCATATATTGTTTACTATCAAATAGTTAGGTGTATTTTGTAATTTTAAGGGCGCCTGAACCTCGCCCTCCGGGTACGCTATCGCTCCGTCCTGCCTTGAAGGCGGACCAGCACGCTAAGGCGGCTGCCTCCGGTCAAGGGGCGCAAAAACATTCGTACAGTTATATTGTTCCTTTGCACTGTCAATCCGTTCAGGATCCAATTTTATGAACCTCCGTCACCCTGTGCATACGTTCCCTGTCGATCACAGGCAAACGCTTCATATAGTCGATCTCGATGGTCCGGAAATTGAATTCTTCGGTCACTTTCCCTCTCAATTCATAACAGCCCGGTCCTGTAAACGGGTATTGCCTTGCACTCGGGGGAAAATGCACCGTATCGATCCACTGACCTTTAATATCTATAAATGTCCCGAAATACATATGCTCGCCTTTGGACGTGCTCGTGTGCTTTACGGTTATCATATACCCCACGATAACAACTGTCTTATTCAGATAATGCTTAAGCACGGCAGCAGTCAGTTTCGAAGGCAGTTCATCCCGCAACAGATGGAAAGGCGAACAAAAAGAAAAGCCGAACAGTTCGATTTCGTCAAAAGCCTCATCTATTGCCGAAGCGGTCAATTCGGGCAATTTCCATTGAGAAGGTTTTGTTTCAAAAAGCTCATTACCTTTTGTTTTTGTCTGTTTCGGTTGCAGCAAGCTGTGTATTTCCCAGAGCAGTTCTTTTTTATTCCTGCCGGTAAAGATGAAAGCATTGGCCCTTATAAGCAGGCGCATCTGTTCAATGGACAAAGGCACACGTTTGACAAAATCAAACATATCCCTGAACCGGCCTCTGGACCGTCGTTCCCTCAGTATTGCCTTAACGCTTTCTTCCTGCAGTTCTCTGATCATGGAAAGGCCGAGGTATATGGTCGTTCCCTGAATGTTGCAAAACTCATCGCTTGTGTTCAGGCAGGGCGGCACTATTGTCGCCCCATGCAGGCGAGCTTCATGCAGGTACAGTTCCTTCCGGTAAAAGCCGCCGCCGTTGTTAAGCGTGGCTACCATGTATTCGAGGGGATAATGCGCTTTAAGGTATAAGGCCTGGTAACTCTCCACGGCATAACTGGCGGAATGACCCTTGGAGAACGCAAAATTCGCGAAGGTTTCTATCTGGTACCAGATATCCGCTATAAGCGTTTCCTTGTAGCCTTTTTCGCGGCAATTGCTGAAAAATTTATCCTTTACCGTAAAAAATTCGTGTCTCTGCTTAAATTTCCAGGACATGCCCCGCCTCAGACTGTCGGCTTCAGCCAGGGTGAGACCTGCAAAAAAATGCGCCACTTTGATCACATCCTCCTGGTATACCATCACCCCGTATGTTTCCTTAAGCAACTCATACAGCTCGGGCAGCTTGTCGCGCGCTTCGTCGCGTCGCGCTTTGTTCTGATACCTCAGTATATATTCTCTCATCATGCCGCTTTTGGCCACCCCCGGACGTATAATGGAACTGGCCGCCACCAGCCGCAGGTAATCATCGGCCTCAAGCTTGGCCAGCAGCATGCGCATGGCAGGAGACTCGACATAAAAACACCCGATGGTTTTACCAACGCGCAGCAGGTCTTTTATCTTTTCATCCTGTTTGAATCGGGCTACTTCGTGAATATCGATCTCTGTCCCTGTGTTCTTTTGTATGATGTCCAGGGAATCCCTGATTTTCCCAAGGCCCCGCTGGCTGAGGATATCAAATTTGTAAAGGCCTATGTCCTCCGCTTCCAGCATGCTGAACTGGGTCGTGGGATATCCTTTGGGGGGCATGCTGGTTGCCGAATAGCAGGTGACCGGTTCTTCCGAAATGATAATGCCGCTGGAGTGTATGCTTAAATGGCTCGGGAATCCCTTCAGGACCTCACTGTACTTTTTAACGAGCTGGCCTATTTTATCCAGTTTCACACCCGATCTGACATCGCCCTGCAGACGGTCAATCTCCCCCGGGGGCAAACCAAACACTTTTCCGAGTTCCCGCGTAATGGCATCGTGCTGGAACGTACTGTACGCCCCCAGCAGGGCGGTATGCTCATAACCGTATGTATCAAAAATATAGCGCGTAATGTCGTCCCTGTCGGTCCACGAAAAATCGATGTCGAAATCCGGGGCATTCGTGCGGTTCTCATTGATGAAC
>CALMKH010000170.1 GCA_937867025.1 uncultured Bacteroidota bacterium
GAACTGCTCTGGACCACCGACGACAAGTTCGAAGGATGGGACGGAAAGTTCATGGGAGAAGAGGCCCAGCAGGATGTATACATGTGGGTGGTAAAAGTAACAGCCTTCGACGGGGAGAAATACCGCTATGAGGGTACGGTGACGCTACTGAGGTAGAAAACAAGGTACGAAGTACGAGGTACGAGGTACGAAGTACAAGGTACGAGGTACGAAGTACAAGGTACGAGGTACGAAGTAGTCCCGAAATCTTTCGGGGCAGTCTCACCATTGACAGCCAACTGTATGTCGCATTATGAACCAATCATTCTATACCCTGGCTTTTTGTCTTTTGACAGCGTGTGGCGCGAAAGAGGTAAAGGAAAACAAAGCGGAAAGTTTGCCGGAGACCAATCTTATCTCTGAGGAAAACAGCAAGACTGAGACACATAGCATATTATCCGTCAATAAGTATATGCAACTCGCCCGGATACAATGTGATTCGTTCCTATCTTACTTCTTCGGAAGTGATAACTTTCGAAATCACCTGCGCCTGAACAGGAAAGCCTGTTTTGTCAACTGCGAATCGGCTAAAGGAACTGAAATATTCCATTTCGGTGATTCGGCGAAACTTATTCCACGGCTGTATTCTCTCTCCTATTCAATCATCCAGGCAGGAGATACCATCTATACATTCAGCATGGATGGTGACAATTCCATGGTTTTTGATTTTCCTGCGCATGATTACTGGAAGGGCAAATTCAGAGCTTACCGGTTCCTGTTAAACAAGGACATTCGTGTATCATTTAAAAAGGCCCGATCTACCGCTTTAAAAAATGGATTTACGGAACACAGCGTTCAACCCGAATTAGAGTATGACCTAAAAGGCGATGTGAATGCCATATCATCCTATTACTGGGACTTAAGACCTGCAAATATTCCTGTGGGCAAGAAAGCCAGATCACTTCAAATAGATATTAATACCGCCACAGCAAAGGTGGTAATGCTGGAAACAAGGGAGATCCATGAAACGCCTCTCATTACCCAATAATAAGGTCCGGGATGAAATCATTTCTTTTACTTTTATCTTTCTCTGCACTCGTATCCCCCTATATACTAAAGGGCAAGTCCTGACCGACAAAAAGACAACGATATGGGGTTGATAAAGGTGGGAAATTAAAACCTTTGTAAGAAGTTTTGGGATCAATATACCTTACTCCCCATATCCTATTTCCTGGCTCCTGAATCCTAAAACGACTTGGCGATATCTATGAAGTCGCGGGAGGCGAGCGAGGCTCCGCCGATCAGCGCGCCGTCTATATCCGGCATGGAGAACAGGGATTTTGCATTATCGGGTTTCACGCTACCTCCATACAGGATGGAAATCCCTTCTGCCGATGCTTCATCAAACATGCCCGACAACACGCTGCGGATATGCGCGTGCATTTCATTAGCCTGCTCAGCACTGGCCGTGACACCGGTACCTATAGCCCAGACGGGCTCATATGCAATAATGCAGTTTGCAAGCTGTTCCCTGCTGAGGCCGCTTAACGCGCTGAGCTGCTGTTCAACGATCTTGAAATGCGCCTGCGACTCGCGCTCCGCCAATGTTTCACCTATGCAATACACAGGAATTATCCCGTGTTTTAATGCTATGGATATCTTGGCGGCACAACTTTCATTGGTTTCATTATAGTATTGCCTTCTTTCGCTATGTCCGACCAGGGTATACCGAACGCCAATGGAGGTGAGCATAGAGGCTGACACTTCACCGGTATATGCTCCCTGCTCCTTGTCATGTATATTCTGTGCGCCTACGCCAATATCCGAACCTTCCATCTGCCTGACCAGCGACTGCAAATGAATATAAGGAGGAAAGATCAGGATGGTGGCTCCATTCATTACCTCTGTATTCGCCATAGTCCTGATTTCCTGTGCCAGTCCCTGACCTTCCTGGAATGTCTTGTGCATTTTCCAGTTTCCTGCTGCGATTTTTTTTCTGCTCATAACGTTATTTTTCCCAGTTTCTGTAAATTGTTTCTTCGTTGAATATATAGTTTAAAATGTCTTTATCATGTTCCGTCAGGCTCATTCCCCTTCGCTGCATCACTATTTCCGCAGTCTGGAAGGCCTTTTTAGGCTGGTACGTTTCAAATCCGTTGGCGCCGCCCCAGCTGAACGAAGGCACAAAATTCCTGGGGAAACCCGCCCCGAAAATATTGGCGGATACCCCCACCACCGTACCGGTGTTGAACATGGTATTAATACCGCATTTGCTGTGATCGCCCATAAAAAGCCCGCAAAACTGAAGTCCTGTGCGCTCAAAATTGCCAGTCACATAATTCCACAGTTTTACCTGTTCGTAATTATTCTTGAGATTGCTGTTATTGCTGTCGGCTCCGATGTTGCACCACTCCCCGAGCACCGAGTTTCCCAAAAAACCGTCGTGGCCTTTATTGGAGTATGCGAATATGACCGAATTGCTGACCTCTCCTCCCACTTTGCTGTGGGGGCCAATGGTAGTTCCGGTATAGATCTTGGCGCCCATTTTAACCGTTGCATGCTCACACAGTGCGAATGGTCCCCTGATAAGGGCCCCTTCCATCACTTCTGAATCTTTTCCGAGGTAAACCGGTCCTTCCGTTGTATTGAATACAGCGGCCTCCGCCGTTGCGCCTTCCTCTGCAAACACCGGATACGAACCGATAACCGTATTTGTGCTGCTAATTGCCTGTGACTGCCTGCCCCTGGTCAGCGTATCAAAATCGAAATGGATCTGGCTGTGATTATATGTAAAAATGTTATGAATGCGCTCGAGCAGACTTACAGGCCCATGATAGGCAATGGTTTCCATGCCTTCGTGATCAAAACTCCCTGAGCGGAACGCCAGCATTGTATCAGCCTGTATGAGTCCCTGATCCGGTCCCAGCTTGGAAATAATATCTACCAGTTCGGGATCAGGCAGCAGCCGGCCGTTTATATACAGGTTATCTCCCGTTTCGTTTGCCGGATATTTTGCAGCGAGATGGGATCGTGTTATAAATGATACGGGATGTTTCAGCAACAATTCCCATTTTTCAGCAAGGGTGAGAATGCCGCACCTGATCAAAGCAGCGGGACGCGTAAGTGTGAACGGACTTAAATGCGCAACCTGTTCATCATCAAAAAGTATAGTGTTCATCAATGCTTTGAAGGTTCAAAGTAAGGTAAAAATCCAGACATAAAAAAAATCCCGACGAATCGGGACTTTTCACATATCTTGGAAGTATTATTTCTTCTGGTAGCGCTGACGGAATTTGTCGATCCTTCCCGCAGTATCCACCAGTGTCTGTTTACCGGTAAAGAAAGGATGACTCTTGTCTGAAATTTCCAGCTTGTAAAGCGGGTATTCGTTTCCATCTTCCCATTTTGCAGTTTCCTTGGTTTCAACACAGCTGCGGGTTAGGAATGAATGATCGCTTGTCAGGTCCTTGAATATGACAAATCGATAATTTGACGGGTGTATGCCTTCTTTCATGACTATTTTCTTTTTTAAGGAGTGCAAAGGTAGGCTATTTATACGTGTTTTCAAAAATAATTTCAATTTTCTTCCCAAACTGCTGCGTATGAAAACATTAGACCATGCACAATACTTAAAATTTCTAGCGGTTTGTTAAAGTAATATCCCGTAAACGCTCAGGATTGTTCATAAATTCATACAGTTTGTAAATAACACTTTTGTTAACAGTTATTAATTTCGTCCTTTCAAAAATTATGTCTGGCCCGAATTCAAATTACTCAGAAGACAGTATACGTTCTTTAGACTGGAAAGAACATATACGCTTACGTCCGGGAATGTATATCGGAAAACTCGGGGACGGTTCGTCGGCCGATGACGGCATCTATGTCCTGGTAAAGGAAGTCGTTGACAACAGCATAGACGAGCATATGATGGGTCACGGCAAAAAAATTGAAATCAGCATTTCCGATAACAAAGTCATTATACGCGACTACGGGCGTGGTATACCGCTGGGCAAAGTGATCGACTGCGTAAGCAAGATCAATACAGGCGGCAAGTACGATTCAGGAGCATTCCAGAAATCGGTCGGCCTGAACGGCGTGGGTACCAAGGCTGTCAATGCCCTTTCGTCTTATTTCTGCGTGCAGTCGTTCAGGGACGGCAAAACCAAGAAAGCCGAATTCAGCAAAGGCGAAATCACCCAGGATTACAAGGAAACAAAGACCAATGAAAAGGACGGCACCCTGGTTATTTTTGAGCCCGACAACAGCATTTTCAAGAACTACCGCTTCATTCCCGAATTCCTGGAGGAACAGATATGGAACTATGCATTCCTCAATTCCGGCCTGACCATCCACTTCAACGGCCATAATTTCCTGTCGAAGAACGGACTGAAAGACCTGCTGGAACGCAAGGTGGATACGGAAACCATCCTGTACCCCATCATACATTTCAAGGATGCCGATTTTGAGGTGGCAATGACCCACGGGCACCAGTATGGCGAAGAATACTATTCATTCGTAAACGGTCAGAACACCACCCAGGGAGGCACACACCTGAGCGCATTCAAGGAAGCTGTGGTAAAAACACTGAGGGAGTTCTACAAGAAGGATTTTGACGCCTCCGATGTAAGGACGTCCATTTCTGCCGCCATAGCTGTCAGGGTGCAGGAACCCGTGTTCGAATCGCAGACAAAAACCAAGCTCGGAAGCACGGAAATAGCTCCGGGAGGTCAGGGAATGCGGTCATTCGTGAGCGAAAACCTCATGAAACTTCTTGACAACTACCTCCATAAAAATCCGGCAACAGCCGATGCCATACTGAAAAAGATACTGCAGAACGAACGCGAGCGGAAGGATATGGCCGGTGTGCGAAAACTTGCACAGCAAAGGGCAAAAAAAGCCAACCTTCACAACAAGAAACTCCGCGATTGCCGCATCCATTTCACAGATTCAAAAGACGAAAAATTTGATACTACCATATTTATCACCGAGGGGGACAGTGCCAGCGGTAGCATTACCAAAAGCAGGAACGTGGAAACACAGGCCGTGTTCAGCCTGAGGGGCAAGCCGCTTAACTGTTTCGGGATGAAGAAAAAAGTGGTTTATGAAAACGAAGAGTTCAACCTGCTGCAGCATGCCCTTGACATTGAAGAAGGACTCGATAACCTGAGGTTCAACAAGGTGGTGATCGCCACGGACGCCGATGTGGACGGCATGCATATACGTTTATTGCTGATGACATTTTTCCTGCAGTTCTTCCCCGACCTGGTAAGGAACGGACACGTGTACATCCTTCAAACGCCATTGTTCAGGGTTCGCAACAAGAAAGAAACCATTTACTGCTACAGCGACGAGGAACGTCAAAGGGCCATCGCCAGGCTGGGTCACAAGCCGGAGATCACGAGGTTCAAAGGACTGGGCGAAATATCCCCTGATGAATTCGAGGACTTTATCGGTGAAAACATGCGCCTGGAACCGATCATTCTAACAAAAGAAACCAGCATTGACAAGC
>CALMKH010000171.1 GCA_937867025.1 uncultured Bacteroidota bacterium
ACAGGAACACAGCAGGATTACAACGGCAAGTTTATTTTGTATCATTTACCAGGTACTGTAAGGGTTGTCTATTATTGACATTTGCCTGGAAGGGGTGGCGTATGCCGGCACATCGGACACATTTTCCATAAAAAAGTATCCGGTGACTTTTATCCTGCTTAAACGGTTGCCGCTTTTGTACAAGATATTTTTATAAGTTGGATTTGTGCTGTTGTAGTTGCCATATGGCTGGCTTGGGCTGAGTGGGCCCTCCTGGCAAAATGTATTTTCATACCTTTCCGGTCCGCAAAATACTTTCATTTTGGCGATTGCCTCAAAACACACGATTCCCGGGTACCGTCTCCATGGGCCGTTCTCACCTATCTGTTTAAAATGTTTAACCTTATAAACGATGGAAAACCTGAGACCGGCACGCTGATACTTTAACCTGTATATATATTTATACCCGATTGTGGAATTATTGACATCCGTAAAATTACTTTCGTCATCATCTGGAGATGGGTCAGCTCTTTGGTCATACGGACAAGCGCCGAAAAGTTTCTTTAACCACCTGAAACCGCGTTTCTTATCGGAACACAATTGACCGTCGCTGGTTTTCAGAGGACCCTGCTGCTGCCAGCCGGCGGGATAAAATATCTCATCATCCATGGAGTACTGCATGACATACATGGTGTCATTGTTTACTTCTGCCTTTTGCTTCAGCACGTTGATATTGGCCGGTGTCACAGGATATACCTCGTACACCTTATGGTTGGCAAAATCCAGGAGGAACGCCACTGTGTCAACCCTGACAATACCCTGCCTGTTAATGACAGTTCCTAATGCCTCGTCATCGCACGGCGACAGGAAAACATCCTGATCTTGTAACGCAAGCTCCATGGCATCGTAATGTTTTCTCATAGAGACATAACCGGAGTAATATGACTCCCAGAGAGTCTGTGAGGCATCGTTAAGGGTATCCAACTGGCTGCACACGGTTTGAAATGTGTTCAGATCCGCAAAATACAAATAGTCGTTTTCTTTGACCACCCCCAGGTGCGTGGCCATTTGGGCACTTAAAGTATTCTGAATTTCGGGGTTGAGTTTCCCGGATGATGAAGATTCCTTTTTACAGGAATAAAAGAGGACAAACGCTGCTGCCATGAATAGTAATGAAAGTGCAAACCGTTTTTTTTCTGTGTACATGATATGGAAAATGAATACACAAAAAACGCTTGCGAACTTAACAAACAATATTCGAATCTTGCATAAAATATTCATATCTTGAATTTTTTTCTAAAGACTCAGGTAGTATCTTTGTTAAAGATCGAGTGATACACAAAAAAATTAAGCAGCTGCGGCTGCAGAAGGGATGGGATCAACTGACAATTTCTGAGGAACTGGGGGTAAGTCAGTCCGTATACAGCAAGATAGAAACCGGCAAAGTTTACCCGGATGTTTCCAAACTCATCAAGCTTGTCAAAATCTATAATATTGATTTTAATGAGTTACTGGGCGATTTACACCTTACCTCCCGGGTGACGGCAGAACATGTCAACCAGATGCAGATCTATGAAAATGAGATTAAGCACTTACGAAAACAATTAAAAGTGCTGGAAGACCAGAAACGGAAATTAATCGAGGAACTTCGCCGGTAATGCAAAGCGTACGGCTCATCGTTACATACTCCTTGCATAGCCGCCTGCACAACTGTTCCCTTTTACACATGATTGCGCCATCAATCCGGACTTCCTATAACTCCTTGAAAATTTTCACAGCACAAAGAACCGGCAGTTAATATGTTTCACCTGATATAAATCAGTCCCTCCGTCATTCACGAAACACCTACCTTTGCATGAATGAACCCCCACCCTGTACCGGGAAAATTCTACAAATGCTGGTCAAATGGCCATTACCTGGGCGTTTTCAGATACAAGGAAAATGGTGAATTTGTCAAGGAGACCGAGGGCGAAGAAGGCCCGGTTGAAACCTGCAATCCTGACCGGTGGGAAGATCTTGTCGATTCCAGGGAGGAACTGCCTCCGGTGTGGTGAAGACGGTCCCCGAAGAGGTTCATTTGAATACTATTTTTGAAATAAATAAACATGGAAAATTGGTTGAATTGTGATACAAACATCTTTTGGGGAGAGATCGCCCCGACAGATCATGTACTCCAGATATATGAAAACGAAGACGCATTCATGAACCTGCTGATGGGATTTGTGTCAAGCGGCATTAAAAATCACGAATGCGTTGTGATCATCGGAACAGCCTTGCACGTATCCGCATTAAAAACAGCCCTGAAACGCCAGGGATTTAACCTCAACGAACTTAAAAGCGACAAACAGCTTATCCTGCTGGATGCGGAAGACGTTCTGGCAAACTTTATGGTAAACGACTGGCCTGATGAAGACCTGTTTCACAAAAAAATCGGTGAAATCGTCGGCGAGGCTCATAAACGAAACCGCAGGATACGGGCATTCGGTGAAATGGTGGCAGTACTGTGGGCGAAAGGCCTGAGCGGCGCAACAGTTCAATTGGAGGACCTCTGGAACAAATTCTGCGAGAACAAGGCCCTTTGCCTCTTCTGCGCATATCCCAAGATCGGGTTTACACAGGATATGCATGCTTCAATGAACCATATATGCCATGCGCATACCAAGATGATATCAGGTGAGCACGTCACTCCCTCGGAAGTATTTTACAGGATTGCCTGAGCGGTACCACACGCCTGCGATGGCGGTACTACAAATTAAGTATTTTCAATTCTTTTTAAAATCTACAGTTTTGTAAGCTAATAAAACTCCGCTGCGGCACGAGGCCGTTTCGGGGTTCATACGTTTAACATCCATTCAATCAACAAGCTGCAAATTATGAAAAGATACTTTACCATTTTATCACTCCTCTTTTACTCCATCTGTATTCAGGGCCAGACTGCCGAAAACGAGCCCAACAACAGCTTTGCCACCGCAAACCTGGTCAAAACCGATTCTGTGAAGACCGCGACTGCCTCCAACCCAAGTGACATTGCCGATTATTTCATGGCCGTGCTGCCTTCTGACGGCACCTTGAAACTCGTCATCAACGCCACCAATACCAGCGCGTCTACGGGATACCTGTACCTCTATGTGTATGACGGCCGTCGGGGCGGCGGGCAGATACTCGCCAAATATGCGGGCAACACATCCTCTGTAACAGCTTCGGCTTCCATCCTGGATACCGTAACCTTATATGGCCGGGCCATGGATACGGTATTTTTCAGGCTCGAAACCATCGTGACGTTTTCGTATGCCATCAAATACTTTATGACCGACCTGAGCACAAATGACGCTGAACCGAACAATACATTCGCCCAGGGCATCCAGCTCAACCCGCTGCAGGAAAAAGAAGGACATATTTCCTATGCCGCACGGGGAGGCATCGATGCCTACGACTATTATAAGACCAGACTGCCTGACGACGGCACGTTGAAGATCTATGTCAGGGGAACAAACCGGAGCGGCGGCACCAATTACCTGTACATGTACGGGTACGACGGCAGGAAAGGCGGCGGGCAGATCCTGGCAAGATACGTGTCCAACAATTCGAACATCCAGGCAGGCAAAACCATTTACGACACCATTTACCTGTTCGGCCGGGCTGTCGATTCCTTTTACCTGCGGTTCGAGGCATCGGGCGCTTTTCAATATAGCGTTAAATATGAAGTCATTGATACCAGCATGAACGATGCGGAACCGAATGACCTGTTCACGCAGGCACTTCCCTTTGCGGAACAGCAGGAAAAAGTGGGGCATATCCATTACCTGGCCAACGGTGGGAACGACCAGTACGACTATTACCGCACGCTCCTGCCGAAAGACGGAACGCTTAAAATATACCTCAAAGGCACCAACATAAGCGGCGGCACAAACTACCTCTATATGTACGGGTTTGACGGAAGGAAGGGCAGCGGGCAGATCCTGGCAAGATACATCTCCGGCAATTCGAATATCCAGGCGGGCAAAACCATTTACGACACCATCTACCTGTATGGCAGGGCCGTTGATACCACGTATTTCCGGATCGAAGCTTCCGGCGCCTTCCAATACAGCATACGGTATGAAATGACAGATACCAGCTTGAATGATGCAGAACCCAACAGCACGATAACCGAGTCGAGGTATATCAATCATCTGGAAGAAAAAGTAGGGCATACAAATTACCGGGCCAACGGGGGTGTCGACAATTATGATTACTACAAGACACGCCTGCCTAAAGACGGCACATTAAAGATCTATGTCAGGGGAACCAACCTGAGCGGCGGAACAAACTACCTGTATATTTACGGATTTGACGGAAGGGGACATAACGGACAAATACTGGCAAGGTATATCAGCAATAATTCCAACATCGCTCACCGGGCCAATATAACCGACACCATCTACCTGTATGGCAGGGCTGTCGATACAACGTACTTCAGGATAGAAGCCTCGGGAGCCTTTCAATACAGCCTGAAATATGAAATGACCGACACGAGCCAGGACGATACCGAGCCCAACACGCTAATCTCCCAGGCAAAACAGATCAACCACCTGGAAGAGAAAGTGGGTCATATCCACTACCATGCCAGCGGCGAGGTCGACCAGTACGACTATTACCGCACCCTGCTGCCCAAAGACGGAACCGTGAAAATTTACGTCAGGGGTAAAAATATGGGCGGAGGCACGGGGTACCTTTACATATACGGATTTGACGGAAGGGGTCACAACGGGCAGATCCTGGCCAAGTATGTGAGCAATAACTCGAACATCCCTGCAAACGCCAGCATCGTCGATACCATCTACCTGTTCGGCAGGGCGGTCGATACGATGTTCTTCCGCATCCAATCGTCCACAGCTTTTACTTACAGCCTGAAGTATGAGATGACCGACACAAGCGAAAATGACACCGAGCCGAACAACCAGGTCACCCAGGCAGTGAACATCGATGTCAATCAGGTGAAAAAAGGGCATATCAGTTATATCGCCAAAGGCAGCAAGGACGATTATGATTATTACCGTGCGGCTTTGCCTTCCGACGGCACAGTGCGCATATATGTAACAGGGACTAACCTCAGCGGAGGCACCAACTACCTGTACATGTACGGCTTTGACGGGCGCAAACTAGGCGGGCAGATACTTGCCAGGTATATAAGCAACAATTCGAATATCCTGTCGCGTGCAACGGTTAATGATTCGTTCGATCTCGCCTGCAGGGGCAAGGATACGCTGTACTTCAGGATTGAAAGCAGCGGCGCCTTCCGGTATGACTTGCGTTATAACATGGTGAACCTGTCCAGCAATGACGCTGAATCCAACAATTCCTTCAATACCGCAACAGCCATCCCCCTCGCCACCCGTTTCGAGGGGCATATAGGTTACTACAGGGCCGGCGCTGAAGACAGCGACGACTATTATAAAACCATACTCCCGAAGAAAGGAAGCGTGCGCATCATCACCGAAGTGACCAACACCAGCTTTAATAACGGGTATGCCTATGTATACGGGTATGATAAACGCAAAGGCGGTGGCCAGGTGCTGGCAAAATATATCAGCAACAATTCCAGCCTGCTGCCCGGAGTGACGTACAGGGACACCATCCATGTCAACTGTTTCGCTTCCGATACATTCTACCTGCGATGGACCTCCTCCACCTGCTTTAAGTACGCCTTCAGGATCGACTACATCGACCGCCAGCCTAAAGCCAGTACCGAAAACGAGCGTTTCGCAAACACCGTGGGTTTCCGTCCGCAGTTCAGCAATGCCGACAACTTCATCTGGGATTTCGGCGATGGCACCACCAGCACCTTGAAATACCCTATCAAGGACTTCAAAATAGGCTACTGGCTTACCAGGCTTATCGTCAGCAATTCGTTCTGCAATTATAAGGACACTGCTACCGAGGCCATAGAGGTAAAAGGTGTTGAATACTATACCCCGGGCATTGGCGGTGCGGGAGGTGACGTGAGCATGCAGGTATTCGGCGGTGGGCTGGACACAAACACCAAGATAAAACTGGTGAAAGGAACCACAACCATCATCCCGGCAGAAAAATATACCAACACCATCCACAACAAGCTCACTGTTATCTGGGACCTGCATTTTGCAACAGGAGGCACCTACGATGTGGTAATCGATATCCCCGGACAACCGACCATCACCTACCCTGGCGGATTCGTCATCAATGACCTGGTCTACCCCTACACCTGGTCGGAAGTGCAGGGACCATCGCGCTTCAGGACCAATGTCAACACCCGCTTCAACCTGGTGGTGGGCAACAAGGGGAATGTGACGGCATCAGGCGTTATACTGGCGATAGTTTGGCCAAAGGATGTCACCATCACGTGGGAGGATAAGTTCATCACCCCGCCCGACACCGGCATAGAAAGCGTCATGCTTGAAGGCGATCCGCACGTGTATTCGCTTCCCCGCAAAGACTACCATTTCATTTATGACAGCCTCCAGACCAGCACCCCGATCGATTCATTTGCCGGAAAACCTTACAAAGGATTTATCAGGTATCTCCTCATCCCGCATATTCCGGCCAATTCCACCGTCGAATTCCCTTTCATAGCCAAAACATCAAGCGTGGCGGCAAACAGGTTTATCACCTATACGCACAAACCCAATATGTGGGGGTCATGCCATACAGGCAACTGGATGGATTACAACGAAGACATCACTGCCGAACTGATCGACGGCGCCGACATGATCGTGGATAAAACCAATGTGCCTTTATTAAAGGCCTTTACAAAAACCGCCAAGATCGGCCAGAAACACGCAGGCTCCGCAGCCTCATACCTCGGCAAACATTTCTGGGCCTGGTACGATGGGTATGAAGTGGATGAAGGAGCCGCCATGGGCGACTGGATGCGGGAGACAGAAGCCAATAACGCTTTCGCACTCCAGACTGCAACGGATGAACTCGGAGGTTTCATGCTCAACAAAGGCATTGGAAAACTGAACAGCACTTACCAAACACAGGTCGACTTCATCAACAAGCGCCTTGCCAACAATCCCAATATGTCGCCCAAACTGGCCGAGGCGTACCTGGATAAACTGAATAAACTCTCGGGCGCCAACAAACGTCTGAACGGCCTCAAGGAAATGCTGGACAACACCAAGAATCTCGGAACGCTGAGCGACAAGCTCGTCAAGTTGCAGGCGATGGTAGCCGATTGCCCTGAACTACAGAAACAGCTCGACGACCTCATCAAGCAGCTTGACAAGGAACTCAACCAGCAGGATGTAAAGGAAACCAACACCAATTCCGTAACATCCATGGACCCCAACGAAATCAACGGTCCCGCCGGAACAGGCAGCCAGCGCTTCGTAAACCGCAACGACCGCCAGCGTTTTGTCGTCTCGTTTGAAAATGTGGATACGGCCACAGCCGCTGCGCAGATCGTAACAGTGTACGACACGCTCGATAAGACCAAGTTCGACCTGTCTACATTTGAATTCGGGGATCTCAGTGTCGGCACCCGCAAAATCAGGGTTCCGAAAGGCCGGCAGCAATTTGTTTTGGAAGAGATACTCTCCTCGTCCATGCACGTAAGGATCAACGGGCAGCTCGATACCGCCACCGGGGTCATTACCTGGCAGTTCACAGCCATCGATCCTGCCACAAAAGACATTCCCGTTTTCGAAGGATTTCTCCCTCCGAATGTCACCAAACCTGATGGTGAAGGTTCCGGCTCATATACGGTCTACCCGCTTAAAACCGTACCGGACGGCACACTGGTTACCAACAGGGCCACGATTGTCTTCGACAACAATACGGCCATTGCCACCAATACCTGGACCAATATCATCGATGTACTTCCTCCTTCCAGCACGGTTACAGCCAAGCTTATCCCCGGCAAGACCATGATCAGGCTCAGCTTCAACGGCAACGACGCCTCATCTGGAGTCGGATATTACAACCTGTTCGTAAG
>CALMKH010000172.1 GCA_937867025.1 uncultured Bacteroidota bacterium
GCTGTGTTATACTCATTCTACGTAGGTTTTCGAAGAAAATACTCTGTAGAATGAGTAATGCCGTACCGTCAGGTTCGAAAACCTAACGGTACAGGTATAATGACAATATCCCGGGCCTGCTAACTACCCATTCGCGCAAAAATGGAACCGGGAAGGGATGAAGCTCCTGACGTTTTCCACCGGCGCCTCACCCTCGCTCCCGTTCCTGTATTATTCGTTATGCACTATCAATTGTTGTCGGAACCGAATCCGCCGATGATCAGCTTTACATACATCATGTTCATGCCAAATCTCGGTCCTCCTGAAATTTCCCCGCCTGAATACCGCCAGTCGGTCCTGGGAAGACTGTAGACATAACCTACCTTGAGCCCTGTCATAAACCCCCCGTAGGATTTGCTCTTTTCATCGTACTCCATGTTCGGAATAAGGTTCATGTTAATAGAAATGTCGGCGACAAGTCCCCCCTGGTTGATATTGATTTCCTGGCTGGGGTTATCTGACACCTGGCTTGCAGACAGGTTTTTGGTTTTGGTCATCTGCACCCCGAAACCGCCGCCGCCAATGCCGAGTAAAGGAAATACTTTTAATTTTGCTTTGTTGACGACCAGGTACCCGAAGTCGAACGTACCGATACCGCCGCTGGCACTTACGCGGACACTGTCGTTTTTGGTCACGTCACCGACAATGCCGAATCCGCTTCCGCCTATCACAAAGTTGTTGAGGAAGGCATGACCGGTTCCGCCGATCACCATCATGTCGTTGGTGAGTTTACTTGTGCTGGGAGGAGTGAATACCTGAAGCTTAGAGATATCCATGTTTCCGTAACCGATGGTAAAACCGCCGCCGCCCATATGCGTTTTTTTGTCGGCAGCCTGCTGGGCATTCGCATATACGAATGATAAAAGTGCCCATACTGTAATAATTGTATTTTTCATAATTGAATGATTTGATGAAGCGAAATAACACCCTGCCGCCCGGTCGCTTAGTGGTCTGCATCAGGTACGGGTGTGAGTTTGGTCAGAAAGACAGCTAATAACGATGTGTATGAAACTTCACCGGATTTTTTTTGGCAGTCCTATGAGAATAAGCAGTTGTCCGCATACTGATGTATGGGGGGAATTTTAAGTGACCGGAATCTTCAATGACAACTGGCATACAACAGGTCGGCCATCTCGTTGAAAGAGTCGAAATATTCGCCGCTGGTGTAACCCCAGGCGGTGTAAACAAGTACCAGGTCCTTGTCCGGAAATACCATTATGTGCTGCCCACCATGCCCGATGGCTGCATAACTGTTATAGGCAGGGTATATCCAGAAGTAATAGCCGTACGGACCTCCTCCTTCACCGGAATTGACATGAGCCTGTACTGCTTCGGAAATCCAGGCACTGTCGACAAGCTGTGTGCCGTTCCAGTTGCCTTCCTGCAGGAGCAACTGCCCGAACCTGGCGAGGTCGCGCGGTTTAAGGAAGAGGCTGAAGGCGCCGAACGTGTTTCCATCTTTTGCTGTTTCCCATTTCCAATCCGTAATGCCCAGCGGTTTGAACAGGTGCGTGTTCCCGAATTCAGAAAACGGCATGCCTGCTTTTTTCTGGATAGCTGCAGACACCAGCTGCGGTGCCCCGTCGTGATAATGGAAAACGACGCCCGGATTGTATTTCTGGGGTCGTGATAACACAAAATCTACCGTGTTCCCTTCGTGAGCATATAGTTCTTCCGTATGTTCCCCGTTTTCAAAATCAATGCCCGTTGTCATGGTCAGGGCGTGCTTTATCGTTATGCCAGTCTTTTCAGGACGCGAGGCGAAGAATTCGGGGTAAATGGATGACAGTGGCTGGTTGACGGAATCGATGAGTTTCTGCCGGATCGCCATGCCAGTCAGAATGGAGGTGAACGATTTGGTGATAGACTGCACATTTGCGATGCGGTCGATGTCGTTCACATCATGCGGATATGCCTCGGCTACCAGTTTCCCGTTGCGTATCACCAGCAGGCTGCGGGCCATGATATAACGTTTGTCATTATACAATAACCTGAATGCATGGTCAACCAGGCTGGAATCCATGCCCTCACGGTAAACGCGTGAAATCGTCCAACCGTCATTGCGTACCACCGGCTGGAAACCCTCGTATGCTGTTTTGACAGGTTTGTCCTTGAGACAGGAACTTAATGCCGCAAAAATGAGGGGTAAAAAAGCTTTTGTAAATGTGTTCATAAATAGATTTTAATGCCAAGTTGTTGAACGATCTGGAAATAAGCGCCGTCGTTATGATTCTGCGCATACAGGTATTCAAATGTGTAATAAACGGATTCCAGGCGGCGCCGGCCGGCAGGGAACCTGTAAGCGGTAGAGAAACGCATGTTGAAAAGCCTGTTCCATAACCCCGCGCGGTAATGGCTGTTTAACTGGCGGATGACGCCGCCCGCATCGAGGTCGTCTATCTTGTAATCCCTGTAACGGGGCGGGCGCGAGAATGCAGATACCACGGGCAACGACAGGGAGCTTACCCATTCCGTCCTGTTCTTAAGATTCATTACCAGGTTACCTTTAACACCTAAAGTTATATAGCTGGCCCAGTACAGGTGGCTCTCATCCCAATTCGGAAAATAGGTGGCATTGTAAGTGACACCCGCTTCAGGCCCGATATACATCCTGAGTTTTGCTGCCGA
>CALMKH010000173.1 GCA_937867025.1 uncultured Bacteroidota bacterium
GTATATGAGCCTTCCTTATCGAGCTTTACATACTCCGTAACAGGTTCTTTGACTTTCATCCGTTATACGAATGTATGCTTTTTTTGGAAATAAAAAAATGGCCATTGATAAATATCCATGGCCATTAATGGTGTTCAATCCTTTTAGTTTTTAATGCAATATGACAAATTTTGAGGATTCCCCTTCAGTGGTCAATGCCATGTAAATTCCTGACGGGAGCAAACTGAGATCCAGCTCTGCTTCAGCGCCCGCAATCACGTCACTGAACACCATTTTACCGTTCGTATTAAAGATGGTCAATACGGAAGTCTTATCAGACTTTTCAATGCGCACCTTTCCTGTCGAAGGATTTGGATGGATCAACATCCCCTTTTCTCCAGGATGCACCTCCCTTATGTCAGTGAAATCTATGATCCGCACGCTTGCATAATTTGTTTCAACCGCCCTGTTATAATCAAAATATATGCTGGCCATATTGTGTACGGAAGAACCTACAGAAAGATTTGCCGGCAATTGGGCCGAAAACCTGAGGTAACCTTTGCTTCCTGGCTCATTGGTGGCACTGTCGACGAGCTTGATGTCGTCAAACTCGAATACCAGGATATTCCCAAACACCTTCAATTTATAAGGATGGCTTGATGAACCCAGGACTATCTTCTCGAGGGGAAGCCTGAGATCAATTGTATCCACGACGACCACCCTGAAAGCTGTATCGTTGCCCAGATTCTGGAAATTGATATGATACTGTATATGTCTCGTTCCTTTCGGAATGCCACCGGAAGGCTTGCTGATCTTCTCATTCGGATCGTATGATCCTACTACAGTTATCTCTATCGTATCTTTATCGTTTGATGGTATGCTATCCCAATTCTGCGTGGATGTATCAAGCGTGGCGTACATCTTCAGCATGGTGTTGAAAGCAACGTTTGTATCGATAACGCATGTAAATGTGCCCTTGACAGAATGGCCCGGATCCAGATTCGCAAAATTGAACAACCCTGCATTTCCCGTGAATGACACATTCGTTCCGTTAACGCCCTTCAAACCGTTGTCAAGCGCAATGTTTGCCGAACCATTTCTTCTGAGATATGAATTATTGGTGACAATGATCTCGTATTTCTCTGAGAATCCCCTTCTTCCCACCAAGCCCCTGAAGCTTACTACATGTACTGCCAGATCCGTGTAAGCAGAATCAAATTTCAATGCAAAATTCCTGGTGACATTTGAATCCGATGCCAGGCTATCGCTATAGCTGCCACCCGAAGGACAACTGTAAATCCTGCCCGGAAGGGCCGTAAAATTTACCTGGTATAATCCCCCCGACAGCCCCGCAAACAGATAATTTCCCTTATCATCCGTTAATGCGGGACGGTTTCCGGGACTGAGGGTCAGCCATTTGTTCTTAAGCAAAGGCTCTCCTGCATCATGGATACAATCCATATCAATATCTATGTACGCTTTTCCGGATATCGTGGCGCTCAGGTTTTCATTGCTGTCGAGCCTGAAGAACTCAATGCGTCCGCTGTTGTTGTTATGCAGAACAAAAAAAACCTTATCCTCCCCAAACATGCCCATCTGATAGGTATAGTCAGCCCTCAGATAATCCGGCAGATAAATGCGCCTGTGTCTCCTTCCCGTATACTTGTCGATAAAACAGGGGGCGTTGGTTATTGGATAACCTTTCATGGGCTTGAGGACAAATACGGAGGAATCCCTGTATGCGTATTTGTCACAGAAGACATAATTCACCAGGTATGTATTTTTCTCTGCGTTTATGAGTTTCCTTAATTTGCCAGGCTCGCGATAAAATGTCTTGTAAGAACTGTCATTCACATAAAAACCTGACGAATCCGGATGTACATAAATTTCCCCTCCCATAAAGGAAGAATCACCAAATTCATGACGCGGCAAGGGCTTGAGATTTGTTCCGTCGTACACAGCCAGTCCCTGGTACTTTTTGGGATTTAATGTGTCAAAGATCGCAAAATTGCCTGTAATAAACAGCTTGTTGCCCTGACGCACTGCCTGTCCGCCGTAATATATCATCCCAGGCTGAAAGTTTACCCATTCAGAAACCGTATCGATATCGCTCCATGTTGATCCGTCATATTGAGCAAGCCCGGGCCTCAGCGTACTGCCAATCATATGAAACCAACCGGTAACCACCAACCTGTTATTAAATGTATCCATATCACTAAGCTGCCCCCGAACGCTGTCAATAAATGACACATTGTTTCCATCCCATTTCAGTATGGCATTCACCTTTCCATATGTCACCGAATTCAGCACCAGCTGGTCAAATGCCGCATTAAAGTACAGGTCTCCGTTAAAAAAACAGGCATTCATCTCCCTGTAAGGAGATGGAACGCTCTGAAATGTATGAACATCGGACCAGAACAATCCGTTGTGTTTTGATATCTTTGTAATCCAGTTTGAAACGCTGCTGTCATATACCTGGCTGACAGTCCATATGTCATTGCCTGAGTTTACGGACGCGAAAAACCCGGTTGAACGTTCCCCGGTATTCACCGGGCTGCCGAGATTTACCAGCTGTCCCTGCGACATTTGCGACACAAGCATGGCGATGGATACGATAAGAGTTCTGTAAATATTGGTTTTCATAATTATTTAAGTGAGTTGTAAAGTTTATAATTAATTGCGAATCGGATACCTGCATAATTTCTCTGCCTGTTCTCCACCGGGGTGACCTGTTGCAAGGCCTTGCCGTAATATGGCGTGAGGTAAAAAGACATGTGCCTGTTTATGCCGAAACTGATTGGAAACCCAAGCTGTATATTGCCCGTGCGCGGCCTGTACCCCTCCCCGTCATGCAATTCCATGGTAACCGGATCCACATAGGATCCGGAACTCTTTAAAAGGACCTGCAAAGTGTAGCTGGGTTCCAAACCAAAAGCCAGATTCCTGCGTGAGACAATATTAAACCTGGAACTCAATGGAATTTCAATGTACTTTCCAATGTGTTTTCCCTTGGCATCAATATGCCTGCTTAATGAATCAGGTTTCTGAATATAGTTTACGATCTTGCCGGTGGCGGAATCCTGGATGGGAATATTATTGATCCTGTAATCATACGCGTAAGCATATCCTGTCTGAAAATAACCTATACCTGTCCCGATGTTTATTCCCGGCAGAATCCTTAATTGCAGCTTTACCCCGGAATTCAGAGTCACTACAGGTTTTTCCGATCCACTGGTCTTCGATTGGAAATCCTTGTGTACACGGCTTTCATCATTTACACCTGCGGCCACTCTTTCCGCTGTCATCATCGGCGACACCCAGAAGCTGAGTTCAGGCCGGGTCAATGACACCAGTTGCCCAAGCAGGTTAAAGCGCCTGGGATTCTTGCCGGGTCTTATTGCTTCCCCGTCAACCTGACCTGGTTCAAACTGGGCATATGTATGCTTCATAGGTTTCAGGCCATTCATTTCGAAATGAATTTCCCAGGGTTCCGGATCACTTTGTCCGCTGCGTGAAGGCAATGCCTGATGTATAACATGTATTCCCTTAAGCCCTGAACGGTGCATCTCCCTTCCTGTTCTGCCGGAACCCATGTCTTCCGTCTTGTCTGGCTGGCGAATTTCAGACATTGGTTTTCCATACTTATGGTTTTTGGAGACAATATTTGCCGATCCGTTTTCTCCCTGTTTATCATGAATTCCTCTGTTTTCAGGAGTTTTGCCGGCTTTAGAATTACCGGGTTCATGATATGCCGTGTTTGGAGAACCTGTTGTCTGGCCTGGCTGTAAATGACTATCCCCCGAATTTGGAAAGAAAAGATAACATGCTACAGTGACAGAGATTGTTGCGACCCCTATCAACATGGAATAAAACGTCGCACGCCTTTTCCTTTCCAGGCCCATTCCGCGAAAAATGGAGCGTAATTCATCTTCATGAACCTCGGACTCAAGCCATGGCAATTTATTTCGCAGCAGTATGTCCAGCTTCTTTATGTTCATATTGTTTATTTTTTACAGTTTCCACAAGTTTTAACCTCGCTCTGGAAACAATTTTCTTGCTCAGGGCGACACTTATGCCAAGTTTTTCACTTATCTCCGAATGTTTCAAACCATCCACCGCATATAATCCCAGTATGATCCGGTATTTGTCGGGCAAAAGATTCAACAGGTCAAGTATCTCCGCTGCATCAAGTTCTTCAAGGTATTGGAACAGCTCATCTTCCATTTCCTCATTCTCCTCTTCCATGAAGTCCATTTCATGGATGTCGAGAGAGCTGTATATAATGTTCTGCTTTCGGACGTGAGAGATCGCAGTATTCACCATGATCCGGTTCATCCACGTATATAGGGTACTTTTAGATCCGAAGGTGTTCAGCTTATTGAATATGTTTATGAAACCTTCCTGGAATACATCGCTGGCCTCGTCCTCATTCCTGATGATTCTTCTGCAGGTAGTCTTCAGGACCGGGGCGTACCGGTTGAAAAGCTCGGTCATAGCCCTCTGGTCTCTCCTGATGCACTTCGCTATGAGTTGTTTTTCATTCACTACCTTCCGCTTATACCCCTATAGACGCGGAATATAGGAAAGGTGACTATGAATATAAAATAAATAAAAAGCCAGGATTTTGAGTATCGATCTTTTACCCCCTGGTAATCAATAGATTATCTCGGCATTACCCTCTGCCGAGCACCTGTGATAAAAATGGCAACACTGCCCGGAAACAATTGATCTGAAATTATGCCAATCATGCGAGGGAACTCCTCATTGCATATTGGAATGCCTCTGTTATTCGTGTGCTGTCATTCCGGCAGAGATATACTCCCTGTTCAGCCGCGCAATATTCGACAGGCTGATCTCTTTCG
>CALMKH010000174.1 GCA_937867025.1 uncultured Bacteroidota bacterium
TATGTTATACCATTGCGCAATTTCGCTATCTGGGTTCATTTCGATTGCAGCCATGATCTCCTGGTATTTCAGGATCGTTATGTCTTTATAGGATTTAATCATTTTGTTTAATGTTCATAGATAGTGGTTTGGTGTTTTCCCGGTGTTCTTTCTCATTTTCTTTCACAAAGTTATACTTTTTGTTTAACGAATTCTATATTGTCCGATGTTTTTGTTAAAGTTATTCAATGCAACATACCGCACCGCATCCATAGCATGGTTGTAATTATCAATAGGTTTGCCCGTCCGGTTGCCCTGCCTGTCCTTGTCCCATGAATAGTACCGCATTTCCCGGATGATATTCACGCTTTGCGAGGTTACAAATATCTTTTCAGCCTGCAATAACTGGATACCATAATTAACCGAATCAGCCCCCTTGGTTGCAGGTAATACCTTAAGCCCTGAGTTACTTAGCTCCTGAATACTCTTAGGTTCTGCACTATCAGCTATCCAGTGAATAGGCCATTGTTTTAAATGGTGATAGATTTCCTGGTTCACCATGCCTGTTCTATACAATACTTCGTCAATAATGAATGTATCGTTGTATTTATAGAATAGCACTGCCGCTGTTGGGTCATTGGTATATCCAAAGTCTATACCTCCACTTATCAGTCTGGCTTCTTTCGGGATAGTGTCTATAATCTTCCAGTCAAATATTACCCCTTCCAGGCTTCCTATCTCTCCATCAATGTACACCCGGCACCAGTTCGCCCAATAGCTTGAAGTCTTTGCTTTCTCAACCTTCATCATGAGTTCATTGTAGATATTCGCAGGGAGTGCTTCGTTATCGGTGTACTTAAGTAAAAGAAACTCAGCGTCATCATTACCCATCAGTTCGGTGTGCGCCCAGAATTCATGGGTAGGGTTGAAGTCTATCCATATGTTTCCAGTGGTCCTCATGATTAAAGCGTCAGCGATCTCATAAGTAATATACGGAGCTTCATTAATAAACAGGTCGGTTCGCTTGCCTGCTGCCTGGGCTTTACCTACTGAATCAAAAGATGAAAAGTGAATAGTGGAACCGTTGGAAAACTTATATATCCTGTCTGTAGCGTTGTAGTTTGATTGCATCCACCTTCCGGTTGACATCATAATATGTATGAAGTTATCTAATGCTCCGCCTTTTATGGATGGGACGGTTTCAGCGACTACCGTAAGTTTCCTTCCTTTATTCTTAATCAGGTAATCTATAATGATTGCTATGATGCCGTAGGTCTTCCCGGCCCAGGTTCCACCCTGAATAATTTTCTTGCGCTTTTTTAAGGCAAGGAGCTTATTGATTGCCGTCGTCCTTTGGAACATCTGGGAATAAAGGTTGTTCTATGTTTCTGTTTTCTGTTTTCTCTACAAGGTTGTTAAGTCGCTGAGTTATAGATGGATTGTAAATGCCGGCCATACCTCCTTCGATCTGATCTTGCCTGATAGTTCGCTTTATACGTTGGCAGATACGGACATAATCTACATATCTTTCACCTTTGTTCTCAAAGTAATCTGTCACATCGCTGATAATTTCCTGATCATCTAAATAATTCTGAAAGCCCTCCATAGTCAGCGGCCTTCTGGTAGGCAGTTCAATAATCGGATCGACTGATTCCCCTTTCTTTCCTAAGACCACTGTTCCTTTTCTCTGCTCAACTATCAATATAGGGTTTGCCCTCAATTCATCTCTGTAATTGCAGAACAATTCCCACATCCTTTCGGGGGTTTCAATATTTTTAGTCCCTTTTGGGCGAGCCATTACAATTCCCTGTATTCTTTAAGTAGCTGATGGATTTCTTCAAAGGTTGCGCTTATTCTCTGTCCTTCATGTACCTGTTGAAATCCTTTTGATGTAAGGAA
>CALMKH010000175.1 GCA_937867025.1 uncultured Bacteroidota bacterium
CCCGGTGACCGTATGCAGCACGCCCCGCGGGCTGGTCCCGCTTTGTTTCAAAGCGGACCGCAACGCAGTGGAGCAGGAGGGCACGGTAAGGCGCCCAAACCATATCTGTCCCCTTATAAAAGAAATATTTTCCTCTGCCTGTCATATTCGGTACATGCGACTCGCACCTCCCGCTAACCGGCTGCTAAAAAAGGTTATTATTTGATGGTGAGCCGGTGCGTAAAAATCAGTTGTTAAGCCTCTCCATTTTCAGTATCCTGTCACCAACCTCCAGGGTATTGACAATGTCCATGCCTTCGACCACTTCTGCAAAAATAGTGTAACGGCCATCGAGATTCGTCGTATACGTGTGGGTGATAAAAAACTGCACACCTTCCGAATCCTTGCCCGCTGATGCCAGTCCAACGCTTCCCGGTTTATACCTGAGCCAGTTGCTGAATTCGCTGCGTTGCGTCCAGTCCAGGGTTCCCCAGCCGTCGCCCCTGGGGCATCCCCCCTGTACGACAAAATCAGGCACCATTCTGTGAAAATACTTTCCGTTATAAAACCCGCTTTCCACCAGTTTCAGGAAATTGCTGACGGAGGCCGGGGCATCGTTCACCTTGCATTGCATGATGATATCGCCTTTACTCGTATACAATTTCACTTTTTGTGTTTCAGGTATGGATATGACATGTTTCCAGTCGATGGGATGCTGGAATTCCGGGACCTTGTAACTGTAATCGGTTTTCTTGATGAAGGCTATGGTTTTCTGCACATCGATCCACGCCTCGAGATCGCGCGGCAACTGCAGGTGCTCTGCAATATAACGCAGCACAGGCAAGGGGAATGAATCGCTTGCCGACCAGAGCGTATCCTTCCTGATCTTCTCGCAGGCAAGGGATATATAGGCTACATCCCTGCTGTTGAGGATATGGATAAGACGCGGTTTGGAAACGGTTTTCGAGGTGTTCAGGTAGGTTTCCATACAGTACGTCCTGACGGGGGTGGCGTAATCCTCCAGGCTCAACATATACAGGTCCTCGTCAAACAGGGAATATTTTTTCAGGAAATCGATCTGGTGATAGGGATTGGCAATGGTTTTCAGGGTGTCGCGGGCTGCTTCTATAGGGATGCTGAGCCTGTTGCCCGATACTGCAGGTGTTTCGGGTTTGGGAACACTCAATATCTTTGAACACAGGTGCAGTATGCCCGGCTCGGTGACTGTGGCACTGATGGTTTTAATCTTCTCGTTGATGAGGTCGCTTTTTACCCTCCTGCGTGTGGCAAAGTACACGGCTTTTACATAGGCTTCCGTCATACCCGGTTTTACATCCATCTTTTCCAGGAAAGGAATAACGTCTTTTGATGCGCATTTTCCGATGGCTTCCAGTATGATGTTCTTTGTTTCCGCTTTTTGTGGCTTGTCATACTCTGCCATCAATGGTGCCTGGAGTGAGGTCAGATACAGCTGACCGAGACTGTATGCGGCAGCGTTCCTGACTTCGGTTTTCTTGTCGTTGCCCAGAAGTTCGAGCAGCCTGCCCGCGACAAGTGTATCCTGTACGGAGGCGAACGCCATGACGGCTGCCAGCCTGTACGGTGTCTTCTTATGCTTCAGGTATGGAATCAGCGAGGCTGTCTGGCGGCGGTCCTGCATCTCATAGATAGCCCTCAGGACAGGTTTTTTTGAAAACCGGTTTTGCGAATGGCTTGAGATGGCAACAAGCAACAGCAATATCAGGACACAACGTTTCATGTGCTTAACTGTTTTGGCGTATGACTTCGTACATCATGATACCGGCGGCCACGGATACATTCAGTGAGTCGAGCGCCGTATGCATGGGTATCTTTACAAGTTTGTCGGCGAGTTTCAGGAGGGCGGGTTGTATGCCGTCCTCTTCACTTCCTATGATGAGTACACAGGGTTTTGTATACGTGTCATAGAACAATTCCTTATTCGCTTTTTCGGTTCCGCAAATGACCTGCATGCCATAGTCTTTCAGGTGCTTGATAGTCTGAAAGAGGTTGTGGGTGCGGCAAACCGGCATATGCAGCAAGGCGCCTGCCGAAGCTTTTATGGCTTCTTCGGTGATCATGGCCGAGCCCTTCTCAGGTATGATAATGGCATCAAGCCCCGCCGCCATGGCTGTTCTTGCAATAGCCCCGAAATTGCGCACATCGGTTACCCGGTCGAGCGCTATCACAAAAGGTGCTTTGTCAGCATCGAGCAGTTCGCCGATAAAAGTCTCTGCATGATGGTACGATACGGGGGATATCTTGGCGACCACACCCTGGTGATTGCCGAACCTGGCAAGCGTGTTCAGCTTTTCAACGGGCACCTCGGTGTAATTCACTTTGGCTTTGTTGAGCATCTGCTTGATGTTCCTGATGGCATCGCCCACTCCCTTCTGCACGTACACTTTCACAAATGTCGTTTTTGCGCTCAGTGCCTCTTCCAGCGGGCGTATGCCGAATATAATCGTTGAATCCTCCTCTTGCCTCCCCATATCTCCTCCTTTCTATATTATTCTGACGGTTCCGAGAGGTATGCGTTCACGGCTGAAGTCACGTCCTTGACGGCTTTCTCATATTTGGACGCCAGGGCTGTATTGCCCCACTCCTTGGCTGTAGCCGCGCACCTTTCCATCCAGTCGTAATTATCCTTGGTCATCAGCTGCATGTTATACGATTTTTTGTTGCCTGTGAACCTCAGCAGGTAGTTCAGTTCCTTGCTGCTGATCTGGAACAGTTCATCCAGGTCCTTTTCAGCTTTCTTGGTCTCGCCGATCTCGTGGTATATCATGGCCATGTTGAACTTGGTCTGACCTTTGGTGATCAGCACATGTTCAGGCAGTTCCTCTTTGCATTTGTCCAGCAGCGCAGCGCATCTGCGTTTATAGTCCTCCACCTTTTCCTTATTGCCGGGAATGCTCAGCGTAGAGTCGCTCTTCTTGACATCATCGATCTTCTGCAGGTAGGTATATGAAAGCGACACGAACATATCCTGCATGGTGGACGGCACGATCATGGCTTTGTCGTCGAGGAAGAAATTCTTCTTTTCCTTGATGCCAGAATACCGGTAGTGTTTCATCAGGTTATCGTACATCACATCTTCGTTCAGCCTGTTGACGCGGTTTCTGCCAGCAGGCGACTTGATCGGAATCAGCTGGTACACCAAGCCTCTCCTTTCGAAATATGGCTCGAGGTTCATAAACCCGTCGCTTCCTGAAGTGGTGGTGAAGCATATCGGGCGTTTCCATCCTTTGGCGGCGTTGGTGGCGATAAGATCGAGAAGCACCAGGTCGCCTTTATGTATACCGCCGGCCGGCAGGTCGATCTGCAGCTGGTTGACAATTCTCGCGGTGTCTTCCGTTTTCACCACGCCCGCAGCGAGCACTGATTGTTTGTCTACCGGCACTGTGAATTTCCTGGTATCAAAATACTGGGTCTTGGTGCTTACCAGGCCTTTTATGAAGGTGGCCAGGTCTTTCGGAGCGGCTGACCTGTTGTCCTGGAACTGGAAATAATCGTTATTGCCTGCGGCCAGCTGTTCTTTGGTAAGCGTCAGCGGCAACGGTTCACTCTTGTACACCTTGGTGAGCAGTACTTGTGAATACCAGTCGGTAGGCAGCAGGCTCTGGTTGATGATACGCACGTCTGTCCGTATGCCTTCCACGTTCTGTGCATACCATAACGGATAGGTGTCGTTATCGCCGTTCGTAAAGAGTATGGCGTTGGGAGGACATGAAATCAGGTAGTTCTTGGCAAAGTCGATGCCCAGGTACCTCTTGCTCCTGTCATGGTCGTCCCAGCCCTGGGAACCCATTAAGGCCGGAGCGCTTAACGCCACGACGGCGGCGAGTATGGCAGCTGCCGAACCCGACATCCTGTTTCTGAGTTTATCCCACAGGAACAGCACGCCGAGGCCTATCCATATACAGAATGTCTGGAAGGAACCGACGAGCGAGTAATCCCTTTCTCTCGGCTCATACGGAGGCTGGTTCAGGAATATGATAATGAGTATGCCGGTGTACACGAACAGGCATGTCGTAACAATAGCATCGCTCTTTCCGCGCTTGAAATGGAAGACCAGTCCCAGGACGCCGAGTATGAACGGTAAAAAATAATATTTGTTGCGGGCCTTGTTGTTTTCCAGGTGTTCGGGAATATCGTTCTGCGGACCCAGGCGGAGTGCATCGATAAAGCTGACGCCACTTATCCAGTTGCCATCGAGCTCCTTGTTAAAGTCGTGCCCCTGCTGGTCGTTCTGCCTGCCGGCAAAGTTCCACATAAAATACCTGAAATACATATGACCGAGCTGGTAGCGGAACAGGAAGCTCAGGTTATTGATCATTTTGGGCTTCTCCGCCTTCAGGGCCTGTATCTGTTCGCTGAACTGCTGTTTTTCTTCCTGGGTGGAAGCTTGCTGCATGCGTTGTTCCAGGTCGTTGATCTGGCTGGTGATTTCACCCATATTGCCCCAGCTGCGGTAACCTTGTTCGCTGCCGTCCTTCTGCATGTCGCCCATGCGCGGGAAGAAGGTCTTGTAGCTTTCATCGTATTCGTATTCCTGCTCTTTTCCGATATCGGTGTACTGGGTCTCGTCTTTCCTGTACCTGGTCTTTTTCTCTACCACCTCTACCGGAGGGGCATTGAAATACGGACCGTACAGCAGGGGCCTGTCGCCGTACTGTTCGCGGTTGACATAGCTCACCAGCTTGAACGGCTCCTCAGGGTTGTTCATGTCGATGGCAGGGTTGTCGTTCGAGCGGACCATGACCATGGCATAACTCGAATAGCCGAGCAGTATGTAGGCAAAACATATGAATGCAAGGTTGACATGGTGGTTGCGTTTCCTGTTGGAGAAATAGAAAATGCCGTAAGCAGTGCCACCGCCCAGCAACAGCAGGGCGAAAATGCATCCGGAGTTGAACGGCATGCCCATACTGTTTACGAAGAACAGGTCCATCTTGGCCATCATGGTAGGAACACCCGGAATAACACCGTTCTGTACAAAGAACAGTATGCCCAGGCCTATCAGGAAGCTATAGAACAGGCCTTTCCTCGAATATTTGAAGTTTTTAAAATAATATATAAAGGTAATGGCAGGTATAACCAGTAAGCTCAGCAAGTGGGCTCCGATTGACAAGCCAATGAAATAGGCGATAAGTATAAGCCACTTGTCGGCATAAGGGCTGTTGCTTTCTTCCCACCTGAGTCCTGCCCAGAAGGTAAGCGCTGTGAGGAATGACGCCATGGCGTACACCTCGGCTTCAACGGCGCTGAACCAGAATGAATCACTGAATGTAAGGGCCAGAGCTGCGATAATTCCGCTGGCGAAAATGGCAGTCCTGCTTCCGGCACCGGCATCGTCTTTCACCATTTTACGGGCGAAGTGCGTAGTGATCCAGAACGTGAACAGGACAGTAAGTGCGCTGACAACGGCGCTCAGCATGTTAACGGCTACGGCTACCTGTTCAGGGGTAGAGGCGAACATGGCGAATAACCTTCCGATCATGAGGAACAGTGGCGCTCCGGGCGGGTGTACGACCTGCAGCTTGTGTGAAGCGGAAATGAATTCACCACAATCCCACAAACTCACAGAAGGCTCCAGGGTAAGGGTGTACACAGCCAGTGCGACGAGGAACATCAACCAGCCCAAAAGGTTATTAATCAATTTATAACTCATATACTATTTTTAAAAAACGAAGCGAAAATAGTGAAAAACGGGATAGTTTCATCAAAAAGAAAAAAATGAGAATGGAAATTGTGGAATATGACGGTCTGATGGCTTTGTGTGACATACATAAAAACATCGTCCTGCGAAGCTTCGGACCAGGACGGAATATCATGAAACCTGAACGTATGCCGCCACGACCTTTAACCGTGATTAAGCCAGCTTCGTGTCATTTTTTTGTCCTGATGGTCAGTGGATAGTCAAATTTCGGCTGCAAGTGCATGGATTGGCTTCCCCTATCTGTAGTTTTGCTGTCATGAAAACAGCCATACACAACAGACTGGGATTTACAGGCCTCTTCCTGCTCCTCCTTTTGAGTGTAAACAGCATCTGTGCACAGTCGGACACCATTCCACCTGTCATTACCCTGATGGGCTCCGATACGGTCTGGCATGAAGTGGGATCACCATATACCGATGCCGGCGCTACAGCCTTTGATCTTGCCGACGGCGATATCACAACACGCCTGGTCATGACCACTGATCTGGAAGTGAATGTTCCCGGCATTTATTATGTCAGGTATAATGTGTCGGATAATGCCGGCAACAAGGCTGTTGAAGTCCGTCGCCCGGTCATCATAAGGCTCGATCTTACCCCGCCGGTATTAACCCTGAATCCCGGTGCTCCCGGATGCATCGAGCTGAAATGTGACAACCCTCCGTATGTTGATCCGGGTGCCAGTGCTCTGGATAACAAGGCCCCTTTTAACCTGACCAGCTCAATTATAGTGTATGGTCATGTGGATACACGGAAAGCAGGAACGTATACGCTGACCTACACCGTTCAGGATGTAGCCGGCAACCGTGCCATACCCCAAACCAGGAAGGTATGTGTTGAAAGCACAAAAGCGCATGGATTTGATATCACTCCCGCCGATGACGGTTTCAGGATATGGACCGGCGAAAGTATGGAAACTGCCAGGACGTCTTTCAAATGGTAT
>CALMKH010000176.1 GCA_937867025.1 uncultured Bacteroidota bacterium
AGGGACAAGTCACCGGATGAGCTGATCAATGAAAGGATTGAGAAATTCAGCCGCATGGGAGTGGTGAAGGAAATGGAAGCATAGGGGTATCAACCTTAATCAAATGGAGATTAAGGAAAAACTTGGGGAATCCTTGAATAATATTTCTGAGTTTGCCGAGGATAGCGGACTAACTGATTGGCATACTGTATTTAAGAAAGCTCTTTCGAAGTTAACTAGTAATGAACCTGGTCAGGATTACTATAATCCGAAAATTCATCCGGATAACTATCCTCTTTTCTCAAGGCAGTTATTATTCGCAGCGTGTTGCGCGTGGGTTTTCGATGGAATGGGGTCATGGAATGACACTTTAAACAGCACAGAACAATATGACCGGGTATCGGAAGATCTTTACGACTCGATTATTCAGGCAATTATCGCTGTAGTGAATTCTTATTAAGCGTTATCAGATTAATTTTTCAGGATATGTAAGAGGTCTTGACAGGCCCTCAAATAAAAAAGGGAAGCTCGTGGCTTCCCTTTTTTTGATATGATCTTGCGATGGATTATTCCTCGTCTTTCGGTTCTTCTTTTTTAGCTTTGGTAGCTCTGGCCTTCTTAACAGGGGCAACTTCATCAGCCGGAGTAACGGTTTCTTCAGTTGGCGCAACATCATTGCTTATTACTTCCGCCTCTGCTTTAGGGGCAGCCTTCCTGGTGGTTTTGGCCTTGGGAGCTTCTACAGGAGCTTTGGCAACTGCGGCTGCAGTGTTTCTAACCCTTGGAGCATTGTCCGGCCTTGATACCGGGGTGGCATCTTTTACTTCATTCACAATGGCTTTGAAAGCTTCAGGGTGATTGAGGGCCAGATCGGCGAGGGCCTTGCGGCTCAGCGTGATTCCTTTGGCGTTGAGTTTGCCGATGAACTCTGAATACGACATATCATACTCCCTTACGGCAGCATTGATACGGACGATCCATACGGAACGGATGTTCCTTTTCTTTTGTTTACGGTCCCTGTATGCATAGGTCAGACCTTTTTCAACCGCGTTTTTAGCGACGGTCCATACATTTTTTCTTCTTCCGAAATAACCTTTGGCTAATTTCAGGATTTTTTTCTTGCGCTCTTTACTGGCGACATGATTAACTGAACGTGGCATTTTCTACTTTGTTACTTATTAAGTTATTGTTGTTATGGCAGGCGTTCCGGTAGGAAACTTAAAGCCTGACAAGGTTTTTTAATGTTTATTTGCCGATGGTGAGCATGAACCTCATGTTTGGCATATCCTGTTCGGATACCAGGCCTGACTGAGCCAGTCCGCGCTTACGCTTGGTAGCTTTTTTGGTCAGGATGTGATTCTTGAACGCCTTCTTGCGTTTTATCTTTCCAGTAGCGGTGATACTTACCCTCTTCTTGGCGCTACTATTGGTCTTCATTTTTGGCATATACTTTATTTTTTTATTTCTTCTTAACAGGGCTTAGCAGGATGATCATTTTTTTACCTTCCTGCTTAGGGCTCGATTCCAGCTTAGCGATTCCATCCTCGATCAGCTTGTCGGCAAAACGCATCAGTAACTCTTCTCCTCTTTCCTTATAAATGATGGTCCTGCCTTTAAAAAACACATAAGCTCTCACTTTAGCGCCTTCGTTCAGGAATTTGGTGGCATGCTTGAGTTTGAAATCCACATCATGCTCATCTGTATTCGGTCCGAACCTGATCTCCTTCACCTCATTCACCACTGCATTGGCCTTAAGCTCCTTCTGTTTTTTCTTCTGTTCATAGAGGAACTTGTTGTAATCCACTATCTTACAAACAGGAGGCTCGGCATTAGGAGATATTTCCACCAGGTCGAGACCCATCTGTTCAGCCAGTTTCAACGCATTGGGAAGCGTCTGTATGCTTGATTCAAGACCATCACCGATAACCCTCACTTCGGGCGCAGTAATGAATTTGTTGATCTTGTGTAAAGCTTCTCTTCTTCCCCTGTTTGGCCTCGGAGCATTGGGTTTCTTCTTTACAGGTGGTTTAAACGGTTTTTTTATCAAAGGCTATCTGTTTTTTATTGGTTTATTAATTCATTTGTTTTTCAACTTCGGCCTTTACATATGCTGTAAACGCTTCTATCGGCATTGACCCCAGATCTTCTCCACCCTGTTTCCTTACGGTTACCGTGTTGTCGGCCTGCTCTTTCTCGCCCAGGATAAGCATCAGGGGCAATCTTTTCAACTCGGCGTCCCGTATTTTCTTACCGGTTTTTTCCGACCTGTCGTCAATGAGGGCGCGAATATCGTGCTTTTTTAGGACATTTAAAACTTTTTCTGAATATTCTTGATATTTTTCACTTATTGGCAAAATAATTACCTGTTCGGGATTCAGCCAAAGTGGGAATTTCCCGGCATAATGTTCAAGCAGGAATCCTATAAAACGCTCATGCGTGCCCAAAGGCGCCCTGTGAAGTATTAAAGGCCTTTCCCGTTCGCTTTTTTCATTGATATAGGAGAGGTCGAACCGCTCGGCCTGCGCAAAATCCACCTGGTTGGTGGCGATGGTGAATTCCCGTCCGATGGCACTCCACAGCTGTATATCGATCTTCGGGCCGTAAAATGCGGCTTCATCCTCCACTTCCACATAAGGAATGTTGGCTTTTATGAGCACATTCCGAACCATATTTTCAGTTTCTATCCACAACTCAGGTGAATTGATGTATTTCTGGCCCAGTTTCCTGGGGTCGTGCTTGCTGAAACGCATCATATACTTGTCGATGCCGAATACCCTGAAGTACTTCAGGTACATGTCGTTCACCGCCCTGAATTCTTCCTCGAACTGAGCTTTTGTGCAATAGATATGCGCATCGTTCATCTGCATCGACCTCACCCTCATCAGTCCGAAAAGCTCGCCAGTCTGCTCGTACCTGTATACCGTGCCGTATTCAGCCAGACGCAACGGGAGATCGCGGTACGATTTCGGCGTGGCGGCGAATATCTTGTGGTGATGCGGACAGTTCATCGCCTTGAGGTAGTATTTAGTGCCGTCCATTTCCATGGGCGGGAACATGCTGTCCTGGTAATAGGGAAGGTGACCGCTTTTGATGTACATGCTTTCCTTGGCGATATGCGGAGATTTTACCCGCACATACCCGGCTTCCTTTTCAGTCTTTTTAGCGAATTCCTCAAGTATTTCTATAATGGCCGCGCCTTTAGGCAACCAAAGCGGCAAGCCGGGTCCCACATCGTCATCAAAGGCGAATATCTCCAATTCGCGGCCCAGGGTCCTGTGGTCACGTTTTTTGGCTTCCTCCAGCATCTGCATGTGGGCATCCAGTTCCGATTTCTTCGGAAAGGTAATGCCGTAGATCCTTGTCAGCTGCTTGTTCTTCTCATCCCCCCGCCAGTAAGCCCCTGCGATGTTAAGTATCTTTACAGCCTTGATATGGCCTGTATGCGGCAGGTGAGGACCCCTGCACAGGTCGGTGAAATTTCCCTGCTTATAAAAGGTGATCTCGCCATCCTTGAGGTCCTGCAAAAGTTCGAGTTTCAGTTCGTCCCCTTTTTCAGTGAAATAACTGATGGCGTCGGCCTTGGATATTTCTTCCCTGATAAATGGATTTTCCTGTTTGGCGAGCTCAAGCATCTTGTTTTCCAGCTTCGCGAAATCATCACTGCTGAACTTGTGGTTTCCGAGATCGATATCGTAATAAAAACCGTTCTCGATAGCCGGACCTATGCCGAATTTTACACCCGGATAAAGGGATTCAAGAGCTTCCGCCAGCAAGTGTGCGGAAGAATGCCAGAATGTGCTCTTGCCTTCCTTGTCATCCCATTTCAGAAGGGTAAGTGTTGCATCTTCGGTTATCGGACGCGTGGTTTCAACCACCTGCCCATTCACTTTTGCTGCAATAATGACACGTGCCAGGCCTTCGCTGATGCTTTGCGCAACCTGCATAGCTGAAGTTCCCCTGGGGTATTGTCTTACACTTCCGTCTGGTAGAGTTATATTGATTTCCGGCATAAAAAGGGGAGCAAATATAGTGAAAATCAATTGAGAATTGAAAGCCCGGGAAGCAAAGCGGCTTTAAAAAAACTGCTAAAGAAAAAAACCAAGAAAGGCAATCAGGGTCATTATGCTGCCGAAATAGAGGGTGATGAGGTATAGCAGCACGCCCAGGACGGCCCATACAGCCCCCTGCCCTTTATGCTGCATCCTTGTAAAACCGACAACATAAAAAAACCGAAAAGGCTTAGTCTGTTGATCATGATAAGGCTGCTAAATGGATGCAATAAAGAGTATGGTTAAGAGCATCACCAGGAACAGTATAAGACCAAGTATGAAGCCCAATATGGCAATTCCGAAACCCCTGCCATATCCCCGTTGTACCTGCACCATACCGGTTATTCCCAATATTGGCGAAAGAATACTCAGTATCAGAACTGCCAGAAATATAATAAAGAAGGTTGTCGGATCAGCAGAGAATATGATGAAGCTTGAATTGCCCAGTATGAAAAGAAATATGCCCAGCACGGCTGACAAGAGGCTCCAGGTGGCGTTGGCATTGACAGGTTCTCCTTGAATGTGACTGGTTCCGGGCGCAGACCGGTGCTGAAGAGGATGCTCCGCCGGATGCGTGAGATGACGTGTTCGTTTTACCTGGCGGATGTCAGGAAATACCAGTATTGTATCCCGGGAATCCGGAGAATGATCTGGGTTTGCTACTACCATGTCGGTGACTGGGCTGTCACATGCATGCGGTGGTACGGAAACTGTTTTTATTGGTGAAGTCCGGGTGGTTCTTGTCCGGGCGGGAGTGTGCTTTTTATCCTTGACACCCCTGAATTCCCAACCAATATTCCAGCCCCTCGAATAGCGCATTTTCTGAATGCTGCAGCTTTGAAACATAAACAGCATGGCGAGAAAACACAGATAGTACTTTATGGATGTCATATCAAGGGTACATAAAATCCCGAAAAGAATATAAGCAATATGGCCAGGATAATCACCACGGAAGCAACTGCCGTTCCTGTGCCTTTCCCATTCCTGATGCCTAGCAACCCTATAACGGCAAAAAGGATTGCCAGTACGGCGAGTGCGAAGGTTACGTAATAAAAAGAATATATCAGGGTAGACGAAATTATGGGAAGCGTACCGGCGCTCATCAGCACAAAAACCAGGCTTACCGGTACAAAATCATTCCATTTGCCGGATGATGGCTTGGCTTTCCGGGAGTTCCTGGCAGACGCAAGTGCTGAATTTACGGAAACTGTCGAATTGTCGTTTAATGGCGCATGGACGATCATAGTATCAGGTATCGAACCTGCTATAGGAGCAACGTCCTCTGGTTGAGACTTCATCACAACGGGGCAATCCTTTGAAACGGCATTTATGCGTTGGTTTTTCCTTTGGTGAATGACAGCGGGCCGTTTATCAGAGGAATGATCTTTGGCATAACGTTCAAAACTGATGTTAAATCCGCGGGAATACCGCATTTTCTGTATGCTGCAACTCTGAAAAAGCGACAGCAATATCATCAGAACTGTACATAAACACGTAGTTTTCAATGCGTATGAAAAGGATTAATAGTGAATTACTTATTATAACAGATATCCTGTAACTATCCCCCAAATGTAACGCATTATTTTTCAAATTAAGTTCCGAACATTTAAATTTGTTTAATCTTGTTATCCTTGGAACAGTAATGCAAATTGGAGAATGTATCCGGTTGAAACGCAAAAATCCCGGCCGGGACAACAATGGACACTCTAGAACCTCCAGCAGAAGCCCACGGCGGGGACAAGGCCCACCCTTGTGGAATACAGGTTCCAGTTCTTGTGTTTCTGCATCGAGAGGGGCTTGTCTATATTAAACTTGTAAAAATGGGCGTCTACAGCGGCATCAACTATATTCAGCAAATAGAATCCCGCGAATGCGATAATGCTGTAATCCCTGTTTGTACGGTACAGGTTTCTTTGTGCTTTTATCACTTCGATGGGAAGATTCTGGTATCTTAATGACGGCTGGGTGTTCGTGTCGTTGTCACTGAGCAGGTTCAGCGCTTCCTGCCTGTCCCTTAGCGAGTCTTTGTTATATTTGATATAATATCCCGATATGCCGAGCGCGGCATAAATGATGGGTATCTTCCAGTATTTCCTGTTATACGCCTGACCTAAACCGGGTATAACGGCGCTGTAAATCGTCGCAAGTTTGGGCGAATGTTTCTTCCCGGGCTTTACACTGTCCCGCAGGGAAAGAAGATTGGTACGGTATGAAAGAGTAAGAGGCTCACCGGCGTAGCCATGCATTGCACAAAGGCAGGCCAGTATCAGCAGCATCTTGTGGTACTTATTCATTTTCAGCTAAGGCGCTCAAAATCCGTTCCAAATCCTCATAGTGTTTGAAAGGGATAATGATCTCGCCTTTGTTCCCTTTGGGTTTTATGGAAACATTGGCATGCAGCAGGCGGTTGAGTTTTTCAACCTTTAGTTTCAATGCATCGTCGATCTCGAAAATAGCAGGTATCAGCTTACCCTGCACAACAGGCACTGCTTTTTCAGTGCGTGATTGTTTAACGATTTCTTCGGCGCCCCGTACACTCAGGCTTTCATTCTCGATCCTCCTGTACAGGTTGATCTGCTCGTCCGGATCCTCAACGCTCAGGATAGCTTTGGCATGACCCATGCTGATCCTGTTGAGTTTCAACGCGAGCTGTACTTCATCGGGCAGGCGGAGCAGTCGCAGGTAATTGCTCACCGTGCTGCGGTCTTTTCCGACGCGTTCCCCGAGTTCTTCCTGTTTCAGGTTGCACTCTTCCAGCAGGCGTTTATAACTGAGCGACACCTCTATCGGGTTCAGGTTTTCACGCTGTATGTTCTCTATAAGCGCCATTTCCAGCATTTCCTGGTCATTGGCGACGCGTATATATGCCGGGATCTTGTCCAGGCCCGCCAGTATGCTCGCCCTTGTACGGCGCTCACCGCTTATCAGCTGGTACTTGTCGTACCCCATCTTCCTGACTGTGACAGGCTGTATGAGGCCGTGCACCTTGATGGATTCACATAGTTCGTCGAGGGCCTTCTGTTCAAATTCCGTTCTTGGCTGAAACGGGTTGGCTTCAATATCCTTGATATCGATAAACTGCACGCCGCCTCCGGCACGGTATTCGCTCGAAACGGTAATATCTGTTTCAGCATTGTTCAGCAACGCGGATAAACCCCTTCCAAGTCCTCCTTTTTTAGTTTTGTTATTTGTGTCCTTGCTCATGTCGATTTCGATCATATAAATTTATTCCATTACTTTCTCCGTCTTTTCCATTTTTGTCAGTCCGTTGCGCTGCAGTATTTCCCTCGCCAGGTTCAGGTATGTGGTAGAACCCTTGCTCGATACGTCATGCGTGATGACCGGCAAGCCGAAGCTTGGAGCCTCACTGAGCTTGGTGTTCCGTGGTATGATGGTGTCGAACACCAGGTCCTGGAAGTGCATTTTCACATCTTCCACTACGTGGTTGCTCAGCCTTAGCCTTGAATCGTACATGGTGAGAAGTATGCCTTCAATGGACAGGTTCTTGTTCAGTTCTTTCTGCACGATGCGGATCGTGTTGAGAAGCTTTCCCAGGCCTTCCAGCGCGAAATATTCGCATTGCACGGGGATGATGACCGAATCGGCCGCGCATAATGAGTTTGTGGTAATGAGACCGAGCGATGGTGAACAATCGATCACAATGAAATCATAATCCTTTTTCAAAAGGTCGAATGAGCGCTTCATAACGCGTTCCCTGTTCGGCAGGTCTATCATTTCAAGCTCGGCTCCGACGAGGTTGATGTTAGAAGGCAGCAGGTCGAGAAACTTGAGGTCGGTTTTCAGGATCACATCTTTCGGGGATACTTCGTTGATCAGGCAATCGTATAATCCCACCTTGATGTTCTGTGGATCGAATCCGATACCCGATGATGAATTGGCCTGCGGATCGGCATCTACCAGCAACGTCTTAAACTCCAGTACGGCCAGGCTGGCTGCAAGGTTAATTGCGGTAGTGGTTTTTCCTACTCCTCCTTTTTGGTTTGCAATCGTGATTATTTTTCCCATTTGTAAGTAATTGTCAGTTTTATAAATCTAATTCCTGCCCGATGTTCATCAGCGTAAGCAGTTTACCGGCCTGGTTGAACTGGTTCACGGCGTCCTGGTGATTGATGGTGATGAAACCGAACGTGTCGTAATGCATGCCTATAATATGGTTGCACTTCACGAACTTTGACGCAGTGATCGCATCGGTTACACCCATTGTAAAATTATTGCCGATCGGCAGGAAGGCGAAATTCAGCTGATGCCTTTCGGGTATAAGCTGCATGTCCAGGGTAAGCGCTGTGTCGCCGCTGTAATAAAAGCACTTCTCGTCGCCCGTGATAACAAACCCGGTCGGTGAACCTCCGTACCTGCCGTCAGGGAAAGAACTTGAATGAACCGCCTTCACCATCTGTACCGATCCGAAATCAAAATCCCAGAAACCGCCTATGTTCATAGCATGCGTATTATCATGACCGTTCTGAATCGCCCATTGTGAAATCTCCCATATGCCGACGATGGTGGCATTGTTTTTTTCTGCTATATATAAGGCGTCAGCCATGTGATCCTGGTGTGCATGGCTCAGGAAAACGTAGTCGGCCCTGATGCTGTTGATGTCGATATGGGAAGCAAGTTCATTAGGCGTGATGAAGGGGTCGAACAGAAGGTCTTTTCCACCTATGTTTATACTAAAAGAGGAATGACCATAATATTTTACCTTCATTGTTCTTACTTTTGAACTTTCAAAAATATGATTAAGCATATTAGAAATACCCTCAAATCACTCCTATTTTTCCCCACCTTGATTTGGATAAATAGTTGCAAAAATGTGGATAATTCGAAATTTTCGAATTACTTTTTCTATAATGAAGATCAGAATATCACAACCCTCGATCCGGCCTTTGTAAAAAACCAGAGTGAAATATGGGCCGTATCGCAATTATTCGAAGGACTGGTTGAATACGACGACAGTCTGCATATACAGCCCCGGCTTGCAAGGTATTGGGAGATTTCCGACAGCGGGCGCTCATATACATTCCATTTGCGCAACGATGTTTATTTTCATTCGCTCGGAGTATTAAAAAATGAAAAGCGGAAAATGCGCGCGCAGGATGTTGTTTACAGTTTTAAACGCATAGCCGATCCGAAAACTGCTTCACCCGGTGCATGGATATTCAATGATAAGTTCGACCTCCGTTGTTTTGACAGTCCGGGAGAGTTTGCATTCCCCGTAAAAGCTGTGAACGACAGCACTGTCAGCATACAACTGCAGCAGCCATTCAGCCCATTTCTTGGCCTGCTCACCATGCCGTATTGTTTCATACTGCCGCATGAGGCTGTCGGCCAGGAGTTCAGGAACCACCCTGTCGGGACAGGACCGTTTATGTTCAGGAAATGGGAAGAAGATGTGGCTGTATTGTATGCACGCAATCCGGATTATTATATGGTGAAGGATAACGTGCGGCTACCTTATCTCGACGGTGTGCTGATAGAAAATATCCGCAACCGCCAGACAGCTTTCATGAAATTTGTACAGGGGGAATTTGATTTCTACAATGGTATAGACGCCAGCATAAAGGACGAATTGCTGACCAGGTCGGGCGAGCTGAAGGATAAGTATAAAGACCGGTTCGATCTGAAAAAATCGCCATGGATGAATACGGAATATATAGGTGTCAATATCGATCCGAAATTTGACGGGCATCCCTTGAACAACCTGTATGTGCGAAAGGCCATCAATTTTGCGATCGACCGTGAGAAGATGATATCCTTTTTAAGGAATGGTGTTGGCACGCCGGCAACACACGGGTTCGTTCCCGTGGGTATTCCAGGCTATCCTTACGAAACACTGGATGACGTGCAATACAACATGGACAGTGCAATCCATTATATGAAAAAGAGCGGGTTAAAAAGCCCGCATGAGTCCATCATACTGAACACCACTTCCGAATACCTGGAGCTGATGGTGTTCATTCAGAAAGCTTTGCAGAATATCGGGCTCGAGATTAAAATAGAAGTGCATCCTTCCAGTTTTCTCAGGCAGTTGAGAAAGGACCAGAAGATCAATTTTTTCAGGGGAAGCTGGATTGCGGATTATCCCGATCCTGAAAATTATCTCGTATGTTTTGAAAGCCGGAATTTCAGTCCGGGAGGCTCGAATTACACACATTATTCCGACCCTGAATTCGACCGTTTGCTGAAGGAAAGCAACCGGACCGTGGATGAAGCAAGGAGAATGCAGCTGATGGCAGAAGCCGAAAAGAAAATGATGCAATCCGTGCCGTGCATAATTTTGTATTACGATCAGAGCATACGCATGACGCAGAAATGGACCAGGAACCTGCATTCAAACCCCATCAATTTTTTACGGCTGAGGGAAGTAAAAAAAGAGAAGAACAAGTGATGTAAGTTTCTGATCATCTCTGCACCACAAATTTTTTCAAGGCAACAACATGGTAGTTTGAATATTCAAGCTGATAGACTCCGTTGCTGAAGCATCCTGTATGAATAGCCTGGCCTGCAACATACGGCTTATCATAAAGCAATTTACCGCTATAATCAAATATTCTGATCCTTTGATTAAGGCCGGTGTGTTTAACATCTAAACATAGTTCATCTGAAACCGGGTTTGGGTAAAGATGAATAAGGGAGCTGGTATTCAGTTCCCAAATGTTTTCATACGCATCATACAGATCTATATTGTCCAGCATCCATCCGTCATTTGGCATAGTGTCACTGTCGGTAATATACGTGAACCTGAAAAGCAACGTATCTGCTGCTGCGCTGTCCTTAAGTATGTAACTAGACCAGGTCATCATGTCGACGAAGAATCTTTTCCAACCGTTGCTGGATCCTCTCAGATCAGGTTTCCCGTTAAACCACCATTTAAAATTGTAGAGTGAGTCCTGGGTCATAATATTGATCCAGGTTTTTCCGGAATCGCCTGATACTTCAATGGTGCCATAATCAGTGGAATCTCCATCCATTTTGTAATAAAAATCAAGGCCAAAAACATGGAATGGCCAATCTTTGTCTCTGAAGTGCCAGAGATAGAATATGGACGTGTCATTAGGAGGTAATGGATTGAGAGTGTCTGTTACGATTGCATTTGGAGTTGAAAGTGCTGAGTCAAGAACCTGTTTCCGGGGTTTGCCAACCTGCCAGCGGGAATTTGGATGTTTGACCGTGTCAATCAAATACCCTGAACGACCATCAAAATCTCTTTCGAAGCTGATTCTCCCCTGGCCCTGTAGTATGCCCGCCAGTATGAGGTATGCTGTAAGTAGGATTGTTTTCATAAATGTATGAGTATACAAATATATGATTTCATTTTTTAAATGATCTTGCTTCTCTAAACGGACTACTATCCACTGTTTACTAGAAGCGGTCTCAAAAGTCCTCTCTATAGCTATTATAACTTAATGTTTATTTTCAGGACTTCCCATGTTGGCTTGTCACCAACGAAATACTTACATGTAAGTCTTGCT
>CALMKH010000177.1 GCA_937867025.1 uncultured Bacteroidota bacterium
CTGCGCTACGCAGAAGCAGGAAAAAATACTGCCAGGCTGCTGGAGATACTCAAGGCAGGTGATATAGATGATTTTATACAACTGGTAGAAAGTGAGGCACTTATGTTGCATGCGCTTATGATGACTTCACCGACGCCATTTATATTAATGAAACCTAATACACTGGCAATCATTGAGAAAATATGGGAATACAGGCGCCATACGGGCACGCGGGTGCTTTTTACCCTGGATGCAGGTGCAAATGTGCATATCCTCAATCCGCTTATCGAAAATGTAAAGGTTCAGGACTTTGTAAAAAAAGAGTTATTAGGATTTTGCCAGGATGATGCGTATTTTTGCAACGCAATCGGCAAAGGGCCGGTCAATAAAGAAACATAATGCTAAAACGTTCACTGTTTTACGCGAAAATACTTCTCTTCGGGGAATATGGTATAATCGAGGATTCGATGGGGCTTTCCATCCCCTTCAACAAATTCAATGGGGCATTAAGAATTGATGACAATACGGGTGATGCTCTGGCCATTGCTTCCAATAAGGATATCCGTGAATTTTACCAGTACCTTGATATGCTCAGGCGTAATAATGAATTGCCATGTGCCATCGATTTCAATACACTGTGGCAGGACATAGAAAAAGGCCTGTATTTCGACAGCAGTATCCCACAGGGATTTGGAGTCGGAAGCAGCGGGGCTCTTGTCGCCTCTATCTATGACAAGTACTGCACGGATAAGATCGTTATCGAGCAGCACCAGAAAGGTGACGAGATACTCATGCTCAAGCAGGTCTTCAGCAAAATGGAATCTTTTTTCCATGGCAAAAGCTCAGGGCTGGATCCATTGATCTGCTACCTCAACCTGCCCATTCTGATCAAGTCGAAGACCAACCTCGACACGGTGGGTTTGCCCACTCCGAATGAAGAGGGGAAGGGGGCTATCTTTCTTATGGACAGCGGCATTCCCGGACAAACGCACAATATGGTGTCCATTTTCCTTGAAAAGTGTAAAAATGAAGGTTTCAGGAACCTTATAAAACACCAGTTTAAAAAATACAATGACGAGTGTATAGACGCTTTTCTGAAAAAGGATTTCAAACCTTTGTTCAGTTCCCTCAAGAAATTATCACAGCTGGTGTATGATAATTTCAGTCCCATGATCCCTGATAATTATAAAAAACTCTGGAAGGAGGGAATTGAAACCAATAGTTATTACCTGAAGCTTTGCGGAAGCGGCGGCGGAGGATTTATACTAGGGTTTACACAGGATTATGCCCAGGCTGCGGAAAAATTAAAACTCCAGCAACTGCAGGTGATCTACAAATTCTGAGTGTTTTATGACAGAAAAGGGAATATCTGTCAGCAACAATCTGGGATTAAAGTTTATTGCGCTTTTGTCGATAGTCCGGTGGTACAATATCCTTCTGACTGTATTAGCGCAGTATTTATCGGCGTATGTTCTGCTGGAGCATGATGGAGCCGGCATCTGGGGCGTAGTGAAGGACTGGAAACTTCATGCCATTGTCCTGGCTTCCGTTTTCAGCATTGCTGGCGGGTATATCGTCAATAACTTTTACGATTTTGAAAAGGATCTGATCAACCGGCCGAGCACGACGCTTTTTAATGAAACGGTAAAGAGGCAGACCACATTGAATTTCTATCTGCTCTTTAATACTATAGCGACTATAGTGGCCTTTTCGGCTTCATTCAAGATAGGAGTATTTTTTGTGCTGTTTATTATGGCCTTATGGGTGTATTCTCATAAAGTGCAGCGCATCCCGTTCATCAAGGAATTTGCGGCATCCATTTTAAGCATTACCTGCTTTTTTGCCGTGATGCTTCATTTTTCAAGCTTTTATCCATTTGCCTTTATTTACGGCGCATTTTTTATGACCCTCGTGTATTGCAGGGAACTGGTTAAACAATTCATCAACTTTACAGGGGATAAAGCCCTCAACATACAGTCCATCCCGGTGTCCCTGGGCATCGACAAGGCGAAGTCCTTCACCGTATTTATGATGGTGCTATCATTTCTCAGCGGTTTAAGCATACTGTTCTATTACGGTCTCGAACAGCGGAATTATTTTATCCTGATTGCCATTATCACTGTAGCTTCCAGCATGTACCTGATGCAAAAGAACCGTTTTGGAACCATCAATACGTGTTATAAAATCCTGATCGTCGCAGGCATCCTCAATATTCTCTGGGTATAATTGTACCGGCTGCCCGGTATGTTTTACAGTATGGTCAGCAGGATATCCGGCATAACCGCCAGAAGCAGCATGCCAATGCAGCAGATAACCAGTACGATCCTGATATGCGCAGGCAGGATGATAGTTGAATTATCGATATCGTCAGGCGTATTTCCGAACATGACGATAATAATCTTGAAATAATAGAATACCGCTATCAGCGAAGCAATCACCCCGACTACAGCCAGCCACAGGTAGTCGTTATTTATGGCAGCCACAAATACCATGTACTTAGCCATAAAACCGGCCAGGGGAGGTATGCCCGACATGGAAAGAAGCGCCAGGCTCATGGAAAACGCCATCAGTTTATTTCTGACCAGCAAACCTTTGAAGGTGCTGATCATTTCGCGACCGCCGGAATGAATCTTTACCTGTTTCAGTACGGCAAAAGCGCAAATGCTGGAGATGCTGTATACCATGGCATAATAAAGCAATATGCCTGCAGAGTGAGTCCGAATGGTAAGAACGGTAATAAGCATGAAGCCTGCATGGGAGATGCTTGAATATGCCAGCATGCGTTTAACATTTTCCTGAACCGCCGCTGTGATATTGGACACAAGTAACGTAACAGCAGACATGATAGCCAGCGCCAGCATATAATCCTCCTGCATAGCCCCGAAAGATGTCTGAAACACCCTGAAGAAAGCAGCGAATGCAACGGTCTTCACCACGGTTGACATATAAGCCGTGATATGTGTCGGCGCTCCCTGGTAGACATCCGGAGCCCAGAAATGAAACGGTGCGGCGGAAACCTTAAAAGCCAGCGACATCAGTATGCAGAGCATTCCTGCAAACACCAATGCATGAACGGTCCCGGCCTGGGAAAGGAATACTGCTATGGCCTGGGTATTGAAACTTCCGGTTATGCCATAAATAAGCGTGATGCCGAACAGCATGAAGGCAGAAGCAAACGAACCGAGCAGAAAATATTTGAAAGCGGCCTCATTCGACCTGAGTTTGGTTTTATGGCTTCCCACAAGTACAAATAAAGGAATGGAAAGTATTTCTATGCCGAGGAACAGCATCACCATATTGGTGAACGATACAAGCAGCAAGCCACCTGTCAGGGTAAACAGGACAAGGGCGTAATGGTCGGAAAAATTATTGTCATCCGCAAAGTAATCTTTCGCTGAAATGAACCACAGGAATGCAGTGGCTGAGAAAATAATGCTGAAAGCCAGTGCAAAGTTATCCATCATCAGCATGTTGTAGACCAGTTCATTACTGTTCCAGTCATAGATACAGAAGCCGATATTCGCCAGCAGTCCGGTGAGGACAAGAGGCATCATGATCTTCCTGAGGTTCAGCAATCCCGAAACCAAGGCTAAAACACCGAGTCCTGATAGTAGTAATAATTCTTTCATTGAATGCCTTCTAATAATGTTTTGATCGTGTTTTCAGTTATAGCCAGTATAGGTTTTGGGTAAACACCAAAAACGATGATCAGGATAACAACTATAAACAGTGTGCTTTTTTCACGGATGTTGAGTTTTGGCAGGCCAAGCATACTTGGAGAGGTCGGCCCCAGCATCATCGTCTGGAATGAACGGAACATATACACAACACCGAGAATAATGCTCAGACCGGCTATGGATCCAAGTACCGGACTGTTCTTGAATAAGCCGAGGATGAGCAGGAATTCGCCGACAAATCCACTGGTGAAGGGAAGTGCCACGACGCTCAGCACAATGATGAAAAACATGAATGCGAAACTGGAATCGATAGCCCTCAAACCCCCAAGCCTGCTCATTTCAGAAGTGCCGGTGCGTTTGACAATGATATCATAAACGACGAATAATCCGACAGTGTTTACGGCGTGACTCAGCATTTCTATCAAAGCGCCCTGCAAACTCTGGGTGTTGGCAGAAAGAATACCCGCAGAAATCAAGCCAAGGTGTGCAATGGAAGCATAAGCTATAAGGTATTTGAAGTCTTTTTGAATAATGGAAATACACGAAGCGTAAATAATGCTGATAACCGAAAGAATAATTGGGATATGGCCATATTCAAAAACACCCTGGGGAACCATAGGCAATACCCAGCGGATAAGACCGTAGGTCGCCATTTTCGACATGATGCCCGAAAGCATGATGACGCCTGCCGTAGGCGCGGTATAATAAGTGTCAGGCTGCCATGTGTGAAATGGAAATACCGGCATTTTTACGGCAAAAGCCAGGAAAAATGCGCCCATTACCCAGCCTTGTTCTATTACGCTCATGTTCCTTCCCGCAGCATACAATACCTGTATATCGAAACTCCTTTCGGGAGACTGGAGGTATACATATATCAAAGCAAGCAGCATGAACAAGCTGCCAAGCAATGTATAAATGAAAAATTTAAATGTAATGCGCTGCCTGTTTTCCCCGCCCCACATCAGGCATATAAAATAGATTGGGATAAGTGCTATTTCCCAGAATATATAGAACAGGAACCCATCTGCAGCACAGAAAACACCTATCATGGCGCTTTGCATCACCATCATCAGAGCATATAATAACCTGGGGTTGTTGTACTGTTTATTAAATGAAAAATAGATGACCAACGGCATGACCAGGGAAGCGATCAGGATCATCAGCATGCTGATGCCGTCAATGGCGATACTGAACGAAATGCCCAGGCTGCTGCTCCAGGTATAGTTAAGACCGAGGAGTCCGGTTTGACCATTCTGAAGGGTAAACAATGTAAAACATGCAAGGATCAATTCGATAACAGCAGAGCCAAGAGCAATCGGCCTGGCCATTTTATCGCTGAAACTCATCAGCAACAACGCTGTAAGAAAAGGAAATAATATCAGTAATAATGTCAGCATGCTATACTAAGAAGATTAAAAATAATGAGATCAACGCAACCACTATGGCGATGACATAAAAGCCGAGATTACCGTTCTGCAGCAGGCGGACTGTTTGCCCTGTCCTGACTGTAAGTTTGCCGAAACCATTGACTATCCCCTCAATAACACCCTTGTCAAAAGAGCTGGAAAGAAATTCCGAGAAACGGTCAAGGGGTTTGGTTACCAGTTTATTATAGAATTCGTCGACAAAAAATTTATTGTAAATAATATTTTTCCCGGCCGGCAGCGGTTCGTGTTCGGGGGTAGGAAGTGTTTTCTTAGTGATATATATATTCCTGGCAATAAGGATCACGATAATGATAAGGACTGTGGTAATGGCCATAAGCGTCAGTTCGGTGGCGGCGGAAAAATGAATTTCCGATTCCCCGAGTACAGGACTAAGGAAATGGCCGAACCAATTATGAATGCCAAGAGCTTGCCCCACAGCGTGCGGAAAGCCGATAAAACCGGCAAAAATTGCGCATATCGCCAGTATGATCAACGGTATGGTCATATTCGAAGGCGACTCGTGGAGGTGATGTTCCTGCTCATGTGTGCCGCGGAATTGACCGTGAAACGTAAGGTACAGGAGGCGGAACATGTAGAAGGCGGTCATCAGTGATACGAGCATGCCCAGCACAAACCATACGGGATGTTGTCCGAGCGCGCTGGCAAGAATTTCGTCCTTGCTGAAGAATCCTGCCAGAGGCGGTATGCCTGAGATTGCAAGAGTGCCGACCAGGAACGTAAAATAGGTAACGGGCATATGTTTTTTCAGGCCGCCCATTTTCCTGATATCCTGTTCTCCTCCCATAGAGTGGATAACACTTCCCGATCCGAGGAACAGGAGGGCTTTGAAGAATGCATGGGTTACCACATGGAAAACCGCGGCGGTATATGCGCCGACACCAAGGGCAAGGAACATAAGACCCAACTGGCTAACAGTAGAATAAGCCAGCACTTTCTTGATATCGTTCTGGAACAGCCCGATCACAGCTCCAAGCAATGCTGTGGCAATACCAATGACAGCCACAAACATCATCGTATCCGGGGTTAAGGAAAAAAGCACATTTGTGCGCGCCACCATATAGATGCCGGCAGTGACCATGGTAGCGGCATGTATCAGGGCCGACACAGGCGTTGGTCCGGCCATTGCATCAGGCAGCCAGGTGTATAAGGGTATCTGTGCGCTTTTTCCCATGGCGCCGATAAACAGGCATATGGTGATCAGTGTGAGTGATCCTGTACTTACAGGGTTGGCTGTTATAAAGCCCGGAGCAAACAGGGTTGAATAATTAAGCGTGCTGAAATTGGTGAAGATAAGGCACATGGCGATCAGGAAACCAAGGTCGCCGATACGGTTCATGACAAAGGCCTTCTTGGCGGCGTCATTGTTCTTCTGGTCCTTATACCAGAAACCAATAAGCATGAATGAGCAGAAGCCTACACCTTCCCAGCCGATGAACATTACAAGGAAGTTGTTGCCCAGGACCAGGATCAGCATGAAAAAGATAAAGAGGTTGAGATAGGCGAAAAACCTTCTGAAACCGTCATCATCCTTCATATAGCCAACAGAGAATACATGAATCAGGAACCCAACTCCTGTTATCACCATCAGGAACACGGAAGAAAGGGGATCCACAAGGAAAGAAATGGCGCTGTTGAAATTTGCCACCGTTATCCATTCGTAAATCTGCACTTCCACGGTGGTGTGATGCTGTGTCTGCGCAATAAAGACCAGCAGGGAATCAATGAAACTGAGAAATACACCTGTACAGGCAAATATGGCAGTGTGTGTTTTTGTCAGCCGCCTGTTAAGCATCCCTATAATCGCAAAACTGATAAGCGGGAATAAAGGGATTAATTTTACAAGTTGTTCCATTTTTTCTGATTGATCCTGGTATTAGTGTGTTGAAGTATTATTCCGGTTAAAGTTTAAGTTCATTGAGGACTTCTGTATCCGAGGTTTTGGCATTCCTGTATATCATTATCAGGATGGCCAGCCCTACGGCCACTTCAGCTGCGGCAACAGCCATGATGAAGAACACGAACACCTGTCCGCTGCTGTCGCCCAGATATCTTGAAAATGCCACCATCAGCAGGTTCACCGCGTTAAGCATCAGTTCTATGCACATAAACATGATAATGGCATTACGTCGCACCATTACGCCTAACACACCGATGCAAAAAAGTGCCGTACTTAGATAAATGTAATAATTTAAAGGTATTCCTGATAGCGTCTGCATGTCAATGTAATTCTTTTTTTGATAAATAAACGGCCCCTACCATGGCAGCCAGGAAAAGTATGGATGAAACCTCAAACGGGAGAAGGAACTGATTTTGGTCGAAAAGCACTTTACCCAGGTTCTCTACAAGACCGATAGAATCGTTTGGTGAGGTTGCGCCTTCAATTTCAGCTCCCCTGAATGCCGCCACGAATGTGATCATCAGCAGGCATGAGGCGATTACTGAAATGAATTTGATATAGTTTTTTTTATGCGGCTCGGTTTCCTTATTCAGGTTCAGCATCATGATGACATACAGGAAAAGCACCATAATGGCACCCGCATAAACAATGATGTGCACCGCCGCCAGGAACTGGGCATTCAGCAGAAGGTAATGCCCGGCAATGGCGAAGAATGTAATGATAAGGCTCAGTACGCTGTGGACAGGGCTTTTGGCAAAAACTACATTTAAAGCACTGATCAGCGCAACGAACGACAGGAACCAGAAGATGTATACTGTTATACCCATGAAAATTTGTGCGAATTACGGTTTTTTAGCGGGTTGTTCATATATAATATCTCAGCTTTTTTTTACTTAATGAGATACGGGCCTCCTGAGCACCTTGTCAAGAAATGTACGGTTATGCTTGTGTTTCTTGTCTTTTTTGAATTCAATAACGGCCTTTGTCTGGCGTTTGCTGATGTCAACAGGATTATCCTTGCTTTCCACCAGTTTGTCCTTGCCATAAATAAACTCACCGCGCTGAAAAGTGCTGGGTACAATGCGGTCGGTCAGGAATATGGCTTCCTTGGGACAGGCTTCCTCGCAAAGTCCGCAGAAAATGCAGCGCAGCATATTGATTTCGTA
>CALMKH010000178.1 GCA_937867025.1 uncultured Bacteroidota bacterium
AAATGACCCACCCAGTAGCGCTGCGCCCTGTGTCAAATGGAGTGGAAAGCCATTCTGGCACAGGGTGAAACCCTGACAGCAAACCACAAATTCCTGTTAAAACATATCCCGTACCAGAGTCTGCTAAGGCAGACACGGTACAGGATAACAAAAACAAAAAATCCCGCTTCAGGCGGGATTGTGTTTTTGTAAGTGGCTTCACCAGGAATCGAACCTGGATTTAGGGCTTCGGAAACCCTCGTTCTATCCATTGAACTATGAAGCCGTTTTCGAATTGCAATATTAATGATTTTGAAGAACTTTTTGTCAATCGACTTTTAAGGAACCATTTCGCTTATGACGATTGTCAGACCCAAAAATATAACATTTTATTGACCTCATGTAAATCATTAAAAGTATCCTCTTCATACCTTTGTACCCATGTCCAGAGTATACATTAATCAAAAGGGAGAGAGCCCGGATTGGAATATCGGCTACCTAATTATTGCAGTACTTATCACTACATTGCTATCCCTTCTCCGTTAACGCAGCATAATATCCTTCATTCAAAAAATTTGGAAATGATCGCCCATTGTTTGTAGCAGGTTTATGATTCGGACTAACGGTCTGATCCAGTTATTGATTCCGGCCTGTCCCATCTTGTCATTCTCCCAACTACAGCACAATCATAGTCTCTACTCTTTCGTCTTTTTCAGGTTCGTTGTTCCTTTGTATACGTTAATACGATCTATTTTTATGAAACAACCCGAAAAAAACAACAGCCTCAGAAACAGCAGGAAGAACAATCATAACTGGACTGAGAAGAAAAGTAATCCCAGGAGTAAAACGGATATCCTGAAATACTGTTTGCAGAAACAGGCAGGCTCCTGAACAAAACAACAACACTTAACTTACACATAACACGCATCCCGGAAAACCTCCGGGATTTTTTTTTGCCCGTTCCCCCACCCCTCGGTATATTATACAAAAAACACCTAGGTGTTTACACGTAAATGATTGTAAATATGCGACTTAATCTTGCTTAACTTGCTTTTTTTTCATTGATTTGAAAATCACTGTATGATTTCTGTACTGGTTGTGGACGATCATCCGCTTATTTTCGATGGTATCAATACTTTTCTCAGGCGCATTCCAAGCCTGACGCGATGCGATGTGGCATATAACGGCATAAAAGCCATCGAAGCGCTCGAAAAACACCCCTACAATATTGTCATCATGGATCTTCAAATGCCCGTAATGAACGGATATGAAGCCACTGACATCATATTGAAACGTTTTCCTGACACCAGGATATTGATCTTTACCTGGATAAAAACAAAAAAGGATGTCATAGAGCTCCTTCATAAAGGTGTTCATGGCTATGTTCTGAAAAACATTGAAGGAAAAACCCTGTTACAGGCTTTTAAACAGGTTCTGCAGGGCAAATTCTATTTATCGCCTGAAATACAGAGGATATGGTCGGAATTCCTCCTTGAAGAAAAAAACATGTATAAAAATGTTCCGAGGCACATGGAACTTACTTCGAGGGAAAAAGAGATCATCAGGATGATCTGCCTGCAAATGACCAGCACCGAAATAGCCACCAAACTGCACATATCCGAGAACACAGTCAAGAATCACCGCACCCATATCATGAATAAGCTTGAGGTAAACAATGTCATAGGGATAGTTATGTACGCCATCAGGATGAAAATCTATATTCCCTGACGTTTTTTGGGATGCAACACACAGAACACGGAAAGAAAAGGTTACGTTTAAGACAGGTTTTATGCGGATTTTATATAGTACAAAGTCTTCATTTTCATGGTACTTTATGTTGATTTTTACCGCTACATTTATTCCGCAAAAAATTGATTTTCAATTACTTATTTCAATTCCTCATTTTATAAAATCAAAAAGACCTATCGGAATACAGCCAATATGTATTTGTTTTGAATGTCATAAATTTTACATGGGGTTGAGGAGGGCATTCAGTTTAAAGTATCCAGTTGATGATACCATTCAGCCCACCTTAACCTCATCTTTTTTCAATACACACTTTTTGCTTTTAACCCCCTTGTCCTGCATCGCATATCCGGTTGCAGGCTGCGGGAAATTCCCGGGACACACCATTGATTCACGTGGAAGACCAAATTGTTTTTATGAAAATACTGATAGTGGAAAATGACAAAGTTGCAGCATCTGTTCTTGAAAAAATGGTGAAGGATTTTACAGAAGATTGCAGCGTGGTGGGGATTGCGGTATCAGCAAAAGAGGCGTCAAGGCTTTATACAAAGCTAAAGCCGGATGTACTGATGATGGAAGTACAATTAAAAAATCACACAAGTTTTGAACTGTTCGATTATATTGATGCCAGCCAGTTGCATGTGATATTCACTACCAATTGCAGCGAATTTGCGGTCACTGCATTTAAAGTGAATGCCATCGACTACCTGATCAAACCGATCATCCCGTCCGAATTACAAGCGGCGATCGGGAAAGCCAGGCAGAAATTCCGCCTCAAGGAAATTTTTGAATCCACCTCGATCTCCATAAACTCCAGTGAGCTCCCGGGCATCATGCTTGTCTGGGAAAACAACAAACTCATACCCGTAAAAATCGGCGAGATCATCAAGATCAAGTCGGATGGTACCTATTCAAAACTTTACCTAACGGGTACACGGAAACTACACACCTCGAAAAACCTCGGCGCATACGAGCATATTCTGAAAGAAAAAGGGTTCATCCGCATCCATCATACCTGCCTGATGAATCCGATGCACCTTGTGTCATACAAGCCCGGAGTTCGCGCGTTTGTAACCCTGACTGACGACGGCCTGGAATACGTATCCAAAAACAAGAAAAAAGACCTCCTTAAGGTAATGAAAGTAGCGGGGTATTGATATTGGTAGACACGCGGCAACCCTTAGTATCTGACCATGTACCTGCCTTTGGGGTCCACAGCCACTTTCGGCGGAGTGCGCATCAATTCGAAATAATTGTATCCCTCCTGCAGATTTTTCCAGAATTCAATCCGCTTGGGGTCGAAGTTAAAATATGACCTAAGATATGCCCAGTTACCTGAATTCATCCGGCAGGGATAGATGTGAATCGGAATATGATAATTGGTATCCTTGTTATTCTGGGCCTGGATATTACACCAGTATAATTCCTTGATCACTTCATCGCTCATAGGCATGCAGCCGATTGTGAGACTGTCGCCATGTACGTAAATCTGCCCGCCGTAATTCCCCTTCTGCCCCAATATACTGTCGCTGCAATTGGGGTACGACACCTTGTATGATAAGTAAAAATTGCTGTAAGGGTTGTACTGGTTAATGTGATAATAGCCTTCGGGCACCTGGAAGTCACCCTCCATGCGTTTAGGACCAAGCGTGCCCGACATGTTCACGATATTATATGTTTTTACAAGCTTATACCGGTGATGGCTGCTGTCTGCCGCCCATAATTCCATCTCCTTTTCCTTTTTGAAAGCCCTCCAGTAAACAAATTTCGGAGGATACTGAAGGTTGAGCTGTGTGAACGACTGCTTAAGATTCTCATCGCTGCTCATCCGCGCATTCCATACACGCTGATTGCCCAATTGCCGCTCGGTGAGCACCTGAGGTTGCGCAAAAGCACTCATGCCTGCCATCAGCAGCAAAAACAAAACATAGATTCCCGTTCGCCTCATATCTTTAATCTACAATACTGATCTTAATACTATTGGCCATTGACTTGTTCAAAATCGGCATACTGGCGGTATGCACCACACGGTCACCTTTTTTTACCAGGCCGTTGGCTTTCAGCACTTCTATAACATCAGTAAATGTCTGGTCGGTGCTTTCATACTGGTCATAATAGAAACCTCTTACGCCCCATACAAGGCTCATCGCCTTTAAAAGCGGCTTATTGCTCGTGAAAATATAGATTTCGGCCCTGGGCCTGTAAGAAGATATCTCATGGGCCGAATAACCCGACCTGGTCATGCCGACTATGGATTTTGCCTTCAGGTGATCACTCATTCGGACAGCTGTAAAACAGATTTCATCGGAAATAAACGTACTGCTTGCCGGTGTAGGTTTTTCGCCTTTGTAATACACCCTTTTATCCTTTTCCACGTCCCTGATGATCTTTTCCATGGTTTCCACCACTTTTACCGGATAACTGCCAACACTTGTCTCGGCGCTGAGCATAACTGCGTCGGCCCCGTCAATCACCGCATTGGCCACATCGCTCACCTCAGCCCTGGTAGGTGTCGGGTTATTGATCATTGACTCCATCATCTGGGTGGCAACGATCACGGGTTTTGCCGCGATGATGCATTTCTCTATAATATTCTTCTGGATAATGGGCAGATCCTGCAAAGGCATTTCAACCCCCAGATCACCCCTGGCAACCATAATGGCATCCGCTGCTGCAATGATCGAATCAATATTTTTTACTGCTTCAGGTTTTTCAATTTTCGCGACGACCCTGCATTCTTTCCCGGCTTCTTTGATACGCCTCTTCAGATCGAAGATATCCTCAGCCTTCCGGACGAAGGAAAGCCCGATCCATTCGACATCATGTTCCATTCCGAATGAAAGGTCGGTGATATCCTTCTCGGTAAGGCTCGGGAAAGATACATCCGTATGAGGCAGGTTAAACCCTTTCTTGGATTTGAGCAGCCCGCCTTCCGTCACTGTGGCTTCCACATCCGTTTCGCTCAGGATGGCATCAATCCTGACTTCAATTTTCCCATCATCTATCAATATGATTTCACCGGGCTTAACATCCTTAGCCAGATCAATATACCGGATGCACACCCGCTGGGCATTTCCTATGACTTCATTCGATGTAAGAATGATCTTCTGTCCTTTAACCACCTCCACCCCGTCATTTTCCATCAACCCGATGCGCAGTTTCGGACCCTGAAGATCCTGCAGGATGCAAACATCCGAATTGATTTCTTCGTTTATTTCACGGATATTCTTTATCACTTCAAGATGGTCTTCAAGAGTGCCGTGGGAAGAATTGATACGGCACACATCGACACCGGCGAGAATGATCTGTTTGAGGGCTGCCTTGGAAGAGGTGGCCGGACCGATCGTCGCTACTATCTTTGTCCTGTTGAAATGCGATTTATACATGTAGGTCTTCAATGAATTGTTTATTTCTTAAAATATTGCGGTAATAGGATGCTTTGCTTTTAAGCAGGTCAAAATCAAAAGGGAAAACGTGATCGATGAATTTGTGCATCCTGATGCTTTCGACCGCCTTTTCAAAATACTGGTATATATCATCCCCATCGCAGACCAGGAGGTAATCAAACATAGGCCTGCTTTGAAAAAAATAGGCGGCTGTCCCTTTATTATTGACCAGGTGCCAGTTAAGTTCCACGTCCTCAAACTGATAAAAATAATGCTGGTGGAAACTTGGTTTATCTTTCACATCCTTTTGCCAGTCCAGGTTTAATGCAAAGTTCATGCCGTAACAGTTGTTGATATGCCACGCCACCTTATAGGCAGGCATATTGGATTTGATGCCTGCGATCCTTGGAGGTCTTATGACGCTATTGAAATCCTGTGGCCTGTTCATCTGATTGCCTGCAAAGATAAGAAAGGAAGTTCATTAGGTGTTAATCCAGGGTTATCAAAGAGCTATCACCCTTTCCACCGCCTCATACACCTTTGATACCGGCAGGTCTTTCATGCAGCTTTCGCCAAGCTTGCACTTGCCCCTGTAAAAACAGACACAGTCCTTATCCGGCATCACAATCTCTCCCCTCCCAAACAGATCAAACTCATTAGGGTTAAAAATATTGTTCATCAAAACAATCTTTTTTCTGAGCCCCAGGGTAAGATGCATGCCCATGGTAACCTGTGTAACCACCAGGTGGCATTGGTCTATCAGGTTGATAAACTGGGGTAAAGGAAAGAAACCGAGATATTTGGCACCGCTCAGGTCCCTGATCTCACGGTTCCTGGCATCCTCCTGCTCGCCGCCGAGCAGCAACACTTCATATCCTTTATCCAGGAGCTTTTTGGCCAATCCGGCAAAAAACTCTTTTGGCCACAGGCGCGTCGTCCACCGGTCACCACAACCGGTATTTAGGCCTATGACCGTCTTGGTTCTGTCTATGTCCGGCCATACATATCCTTTATCCGCATGATTATCCAAAAGGTATGGCTCCCCCTGATAGGTAAGCCCGCACATGGCAAATATTTCCTGGCAGTAGTTAAGTGTATTGGCCTGGCTGACATCATCAAAAAGCCCTGTGTGATACTTGTGATTGGCCAATTCGTTCACCGGCTGCGAGATATTTTCCTTCAGCACATACCCGTATTTTTCCCTTGCCTTAACCGCCAGAAGCAGGGCTGAAGCCTCCTTTTCCTTATCCAGATTGATGGCAATATCAAATTCCGCATGCTGGAGGTACATGGCAGATGCGTAGTCAAATTTAAGTATTTCGTCGATTTTACCGGCCGGAAGTATGGCGGGTGTCATCGTCAGCCATGTGATCTTGCAGTTCGGGAACATGTTGCGGTATGTGGAGATGAGCGGCGTGGTGCGTATGACATCTCCTATGGCTCCAAGCTTGATAATCAGTATTCTTTTGCTGATTTTTGTATAAACAGGGCAATCCATGCAATGATACCCGTTTTCTTTATGAGGCAGACAAGGAACATCCCCTTTCAGGTACAGGCAGTCGGAGTGGTAAAATTCCATATTGTACTGCCTGCAAATTAAGACGTTTTTGATGAAATAAAAAATCGGAACACCCGTTATGCAGATAAGCCGATTTTTTTTTGACGTTTGGAACAACTTTTGCCTTACTATAGCGTCTAATAGGTAAATATATTTCGTATTTTTTGTAGAATTTTGTATTTTTGAGTCATATTGTGAGAAAAAGGTTCCTTCATAGTTTGTTCCTGATCATGTGCCTGGCCGGATTCAATACCCTTATGGCCACCCACCTCGTCGGAGGATTTATAAGCTATAAATATATCGGGACGGTCAGCTCGGGCAACCGTTACAAGATCACTATTACGTCCTACCGCGACTGTAAGCCCGGATCCATAGAATTTGCAAAAGAAATCGAGGTCTGCATCTTCAAACGTGAAGATAACCGTCTTTATAAGAGTGTCATTTTAGATAGAAAAAGCCTGAAAAAGGTTAACCCGGTAGGCCGGACAGACTGTCCTGAAGCGACGCAGGTATGTCTTGAACAAGCTATTTTCGAGGATCTGATCGACCTCCCTGTAAGCAGCTACGGTTATTATATCAAATGGGAGGTGTGTTGCAGGAATACCCAGGTCAACCTGAGAAACAACCAGGATGGAGAGCCCGATATAGGACAAACCTACCAGACTATCATCCCTCCCACCAATGTAAAGAACAGTTCACCCTTTTTCACGGATGTTCCGGTGCCTTTTATCTGCGTAAACGACACCACCCAAATCAATAATTACGCTATCGACCCGGATGGCGACTCCCTGGTTTACAAAATGGCTACGCCCTGGCTTGGCGCTTCCCTCACCACAAATTATCCCGGATGCACAGGAGAACCCTATACTCCCCCCACACCCATTCCGCCCGGAAGGTATGAGGCTGGGTACAGCGGGACATTTCCTTTCGGGGCCTCAGGCATCTCCCAGATCAATTCACGGAACGGTATCACGACTTTCCTGGCAAAACAGATAGGCAATTACGCCGTGGCGATTGACTTGCTGGAATTCCGGAACGGTGTGCTGTTAAGTTCGACAAGGCTGGATCTGCAGATTCTTGTTATCAACTGTACGCCTAACAACAAGCCTACCATAGCAACATCATCAAAATCATTTACCCTTATTGCGGGTGAAAAGCTATGCTTTAATGTCACAGCTAATGACAAGGACAATCATTTTATTAACATGAACGGCATTGGCGATCTGCTGACGGGCGCCAATGGTTTCAAAGGCAACAAGGCCACTTTCAGCAATTCCAGCGGCAGGGGGACGACCTCTTCCCAGTTCTGCTGGCAGACATCCTGCGATCAGGCAAGGGATTCGGCTTACCTGTTCACTGTACAGGCCACTGACGATGGGTGCCCTTCCAAATTTACATTTACCAATATCCGAATCACCATCAGGCCTTTCAAGGCTACGGTAAATGTCAACGGCCCGACATCCGCATGCCAGGGTTCCGTGCAGGATTATAACCTCATATTCAATGGAACACCCCAGGAACTCACAGGAATTACCTACGATGTGAATGTGACGAATGGCACAGTGTTGAGTAAAAACCTTTCACAACTTAAGATCCAGTGGGACAAGAATGCTACACAGGGTACGATTGAAGTGACTCCTGTTTCACAGTTCGGTTGCAAAGGACCTACCTTTAAAGTGACTGTCAGCTTGATACCATCACCTCAGGCACCTGACCTGCAACCGGTTGACACGGTTTGCGAAAATACAGCCAAAACATACAGCATCACCCCGACCAGCGGTTACAGGTACCAGTGGTGGATATCCAACGGAAGCGTGCTGGGGTCATCAACATCCAATAGTATCAATATTACCTGGGGAACACCCGGCATAGCCCGGGCGAAAATGGTGCAATACAACCAGAATAACTGCCCAAGTGACACCGTGTATATGGATGTCTGGATTTCAAAACCCAATACCCCTTCAGTCAAAGGTCGCACCTCTGTCTGCCCCAATACATCCAATCTGCTTTATTCAGTGGTATCCAACGGCCAGGGAAGCACTTTCAAATGGTTTGTCACCGGTGGCACCTTTACGCCCGGTGCAGGTAACAATTCTATCAGCGTAGATTGGGGAAACCAGGGTTTGGGCATGATCAAAGTTCTGGAAATCAACAAATTCGGATGTCCGAGTGACACCGGATACCTGGCTGTATCAAAAACATATTCACTTATCGGCGACAGCATCTCCGGCGATACCGATGTTTGTGAATTCACTCTTAATCAAGTATTTAAGGTAGAATATACTCCGGGTTCCACATATTTCTGGAACGTTACAGGTGGTACGATTACATCCGGGCAGAACAGTCATCAGGTCATTGTCGACTGGGGTGCTACTGGCACAGGCAGTATCAACATGTATGAAAGAAGTTATGATTCTGTGAATAACAGGGCATGCGTGAGCAACCTGGTCAGCAGGACTGTGAATATCAGGCCTTACCCTAACGCCAACACGATCAATGGCACACCTGAGGTCTGCCAGCTTACCGGATCCGGCATATACAGTATCAATGGTTACCCGCAGTCAAAATACCTCTGGACCATTAACGGCGATTCTTCCAATATTCAGGGTCAGGGTAGCAGTTCCATCACTTTCCCTTACGATATCGAAGGAACATTTAATCTTAAGGTAGTGGAAACAAGCCAGTACGGGTGTGAGGGCCAGCCTGTGAGCATGACTGTCATCGTGCATCCGAAGCCAAGAACCACTCCCATACTGGGAGACAGCGTCATCTGCTCCCCTTTCCTGACCAATTATAAATATACCACCACCGGTTTCGCCACATCCAAATTCTTTTGGTTTATTAACGGCGGCAGCAGCATTACCCCCGGCAATGCGGATAATACAACAGTCAACTGGTCGGGACAGCAGCTCAACAGCATCAGGGTGGTGGAGGTGTCGGACTTCGGTTGCATAGGCGATACCATGAAACTTGATGTGTTCTATGACAACCCTTCGTTGTACCTGAAGTATGTTACAGTCAATCCGCCGCCCAAATCCGATAACGGCGTGGATGTTTACTGGGAGGTTATCAACGCACCCCGCTATAACAACAAATTCTTCATTGAAAGGAGAAAGGCCGGCACAACCGAGGCTTACGTAACGGCGGGCACGGTGAATGGCAATGTGGTGACCTTTAATGATGGCAATCTTTTGACGGATTCAAGCGCCTGGGAATATCGCGTTAAGGGTTTTGATCTTTGCGGCAAAGAAATCTATACCGCCTCGCATACCAATATCCTGTTAAGGGGTAATAAAACTTCCGGATACGATGTAACCATGAACTTTACCCCTTACATTGGCTGGGGAAGCAGCAATATTACATACGATCTTTACAGGATGCTGAAAAACTCAGGTGATTATGTGCTGTACGAGCCTAATATCACTTCGTTTAACGCTGCATATTCCAACGGCCTTGAATACTATACCCAGTGCTACAGGATAAAAGCCACCAAAGTTGGAACCGATACTGTCACATGGAGCAATGATATCTGCTTTGATTTTGATCCTATCATCTTTATACCTGATGCATTCTCCCCCAACAATGACGATTACAACGAAGAATTCTTCATTAAAGGCGGCGCATTAAAATCTGTTGAATTCAAAGTATTTAACCGCTGGGGCGAGAAACTTTTTGAAGGTGACAACATCAATGCACGCTGGGACGGCACTTATAAAGGCCAGGACCAGCCCCAGGGTGTGTATATGTATTACTGCTATTACACAGGTTTCGACGGCAAGAAATACTCTACAAAGGGCACCATTACCCTTCTGAGGTAAACGTACATCTGAAGATATCTTTTCATTCAAAATATAAAAAATATAAACGAGATTTGCAGGAAATAAGTTATGGCCATTAGAATAACCGATGAATGCATCAACTGTGGCGCCTGCGAACCCGAATGCCCTAACAACGCCATATATGAAAGCGGCGTGGAATGGCGCATTAAAGACGGCACAAGTGTCGAAGGCTCCTATACGCTTACAGACGGTACCGTGATTGGCGTGGATGATAAATTTCCGCCCATCAGCTCTGAAGTGTATTATATTGTTCCGGACAAATGCACGGAATGTATGGGGTTTCACGAAGAGCCGCAATGTGCGGCAGTATGTCCAGTAGATTGCTGCGTGCCCGACCCTGAACATGTCGAAACAGAAGCTGTATTGCTCGACCGCAAATCGCGCCTGCACATTTAAACCATGGACAAAGGAACCTGCCTGCTGACCTACATACCCATCAGGAAATCGCCTGAATCGGGTTCCGAAATGGTAAGCAGCCTGATCTTCGGGGAATCATATACCATACTCGAAACAAGCAACGACTGGCTGAAAATACAGACACATTTTGACAGCTATGAAGGCTGGATCAGTGCGAACGGGTATTCTGACTTCAGCGAATTTGATTCTGTTTGCGATGCCGTTTTCATAGAGGCGCTGGGCAAGCACCAGAAGATATTTATCCCCTGCGGCGCGCATATTCCCTCACAGGGTTATTTCAACGTCGATCAGGAAAAATTCACACTTGAAAAAAAACTCAAGACCAACCATCATCTCCCCCTCCCGTTAAGACTGACCCAAACAGCCAGGACCTTCCTTAATGCGCCATACCTTTGGGGCGGCCGCACATTTATGGGAATTGACTGTTCGGGTTTTATGCAGGTGGTGTTCAAATCCTGCGGCATCAGTTTACCCAGGGACACCAAACAACAGGTAGCTGTGGGAACAGATATAAGTTTTGGTGACATAAAAACATGCGACCTGGTTTTTTTCAAAAACATGAAATCGGAACATGTATCCCATGTCGGTATGATGCTTGACACCAAAATGATCATCCATTCCAGCGGGAAAGTGAAAATAAATGAGCTGCAGTCCGACGGTCTGTACATTGACGGCGAGCTGGCTTACCGCATCCTGGCCGTAAAAAGAATGATCTGATGGACTGGAGCAGTGATCCTAACTGGAAGAAAAAAAGCCGGGATAAGCGGAAACTATTCAAGAAATTCCTGGAAAGGGCTGATGAAGCCAAGCTTATCCGGCAGCTGCCCTCCCTTCATGAGGAAGCATTCGCAACGATCAATTGCCTGGACTGCGCCAATTGTTGCAAAAACCATAGTCCCACATTTAAAACACCTGACATTAAACGTATCAGCAAATTCCTCGGCCTGAAGGAAACGGAGCTTATTGAGAAATATCTCAGGCTGGATGAGGACAATGATTTTGTGGTCAAACAGTCTCCATGCGCATTTCTGAATACCGATAACACCTGCCGGATATATGATGTCCGCCCGTCCGACTGTGCCCGGTACCCTTATACCGATGAAGATGTGTTTATAAAAAGAAAACAGCTTACCCTGACTAATTCAGGTGTTTGTCCTGCCGTTTTCAGCATATTGGAAAAGCTGTCAGGTTAACGCCCGACAATTCATATCAGTTCTTTTTCCCGGGCTTGGAATTTTCGTCCATTGATATTTTGAAAAGCACGAGCTCTTTTCCTTTCCGGATTTTACCCCATGTCACTATGGTAATATCATTCAGCCTGGCATAATCCTGGGGGAAAATGAACACATTCTGCTTCCAGTGATCAAACATGGGACGCTTTACCGGCTTGCCCTTATTGTCGAAAGTCACGTAACAAAGCCTTGATTTTTTCCGGCCGTTAAATGTATAAAAGAAATTGTTGTTACCTCTTTTGGATACTTTCTTGGCATTATAGTTCAGATCATTGTCATTATAGAAATAGTAGGTGTTCGTACCCCCGATAAGGGCAATATGACCATTATAGAACTGGGCATTCACCATCACTTGCTGCTTTGGAACGACAAGCGTGCTTTTCAGGCTCCCGTCACCCGCCAGATTAAATTCCACGATCTGGTTATTATGGTAATGATAGCTGCAGCGCGTAGTATTAGTCCTGGGATCCGTGGTACACACTTCCACCACATACTGGATCTGGGAAATCATTTTAACGCTTCCGTCAGCGAACACATAGATGCTTTTTAGCGCCAGATTGTTCAGTCCATAACCACGGTCGACAGCTTTTTTAGCCCTTTTTTCAGATTTTTTCGACGTGTTGGCGCCCACAAGAATGGAGGTAAGGGTTTTATCGTCAATAACATTGAATTTCAGGATATCAAGCTCCCAGTTATTGGTATTCAGCTTAAAATAGTAAATGCCGTTAACACCCAGGTTACTGCGTTTTGATTTAATATCCCTGTAGAAGCCGGTAAATACGATATCATTGGTAGTATCATCCACAATGATCCCGTTGCATGAACTCAGGGCGTAACCTTTTTCAGAAATCTCAATTTCGTCGAGCTCGCTGCTGCTTTCGTTTACACCGAACAATTTGAAAATGATCTGGTCTTTCAGTGAGGGATTTTCACGGACATCTTCCTTTGTCGGACTCCAGTACGCAACTATGGATACCTTGCCGTCATTGGTCACAAGGATATCCTGAACGCTGATCGACCTGTTTTTATACGGGAATGAAAGTTCCTTGCTCCATATCTTTTTCAATTCGTTGTCATACAACATCATTTCCATTTTTTCATTCTCGTATTTTTTGCCTGCAGGCTCCCTGAAGATTAATATCTTGCTGCGGTCATTGCTGATTATCGTTGACAGGTTTCCAACATATTTTTTCTTCTTGGCATAACTTTCCATCAGCACGGTTTCCTTTTTGATGGTTTTATTTTTACGGTCGTTTATCTTACCATACACTTTTACCACATCTTCCCTTTTATCATAATATCCGTAAATGCTGGTAATTTTATCCTGGTGGAACAATCTTCTTACCCAATCAGCGTCTTTGCCACCGATTTCAGGATAATCGAGCATAAAAGTGCCCGTCTTTTTCATGGTTTTCCCATTATAAATGGTAAAAACAGAACCGCCTCTGGCCCTGTCGGAGATAATGAACTCCTCATTGTTGCTCCAGACAAAACTGCTATAGCTCTTTCGTCTGGCTTCATCAGGAGGAATGTGAGATGCGATCTGGGTCTTGGGTTTCTGTGCGAAAAGTGCTGAAGCGGATAACGCCAGGACCAATACTACATGCCGGAAGGAATTTATTCGTAAGTGCATGCACAATTATAGGGTATTTTTTTTGAAACGCGAAAATCTTAACTTTGCTACCTTGAAAATAGACTGCCACGCCCATATAATGCCACCTTCATGGCCAGATTTAAAATACAAATTCGGCTATGGTGGCTTTATCTATCTGGAACACGATGAACGGACCAAAACCGCCAACATGATGCGCGATGATGGCAAATTCTTCAGGAAGGTGGAAGAAAACTGCTTTAACCCTGAAGCGATCCTGTGGGACATGTCGGCCAATCATGTCGACAAAATGGTATTGTGTACGGTTCCGGTATTGTTTAACTATTGGGCCAAACCCGCCGACACTGCCTGGTGGGCCTCTTTCCTTAACGATCACATCGCAGGCGTGCAGGAAACCTATCCCGACCGGTTCATTGCTTTAGGCACCCTGCCCATGCAGGATGTTTCCCTTGCTGTCAAGGAGCTCGAACGGCTGAAAACCATGAAAATTCCAGGCGTTCAGATAGGCTCGAACATTAACAAAGTCAATCTGGATGACGACCGGTTTTTACCCTTTTACGAAGCGGCGGAAGATCTGGACATGGCCTTGTTCATACATCCATGGGAAATGATGGGTGAAGAATACATACAAAAATTCTGGCTGCCCTGGCTGGTTGGAATGCCGGCTGAAACAAGCAGGGCCATATGCAGCATGATATTCGGGGGCATCTTTGACAAATTTCCGAGATTGCGTGTTATGTTTGCCCATGCCGGGGGCTCTTTCCCCTTCACCCTCGGAAGGATTGCACACGGCTGGGCGGTAAGGCCCGACCTCGTCAACCTGAACGACGTCCATAACCCTAAAGATTACATAGGAAAATTCTGGGTGGACGGCATTACACACGACAGCAAATCATTCGAATACCTGCTAAGCCTTTTCGGAGCCGATAAAATCTGTTACGGCACAGATTATCCCTTCCCCCTCGGCGACCTGGAGCATGGAAAATTTATAGAAGAAAACCCGCACATTTCCGATGCCGATAAAACCAAGATATTCAGTGAATCCGTAATGGCGTTCTTAAACCTGAAATAATCATAAAAAAAACCTTATCCATATCAAGCGCTGCGAATCCCAGGTTCAGATTTTTGCAAAGCCTTGAAAAGGCTAAGGCGAGAAAATTGCAGCAGCTTGCACCTGTTGAAGGTGAAAAGGAAATTGAAATGGCCATGGAGGCGGGGATTGACTTCCACTCTGTATTTTTTAACAGCCAGCTCGCCAATATGGAATTTGTAAATACACTATCCTCCATGTACCCCGGAGCTGAGTTAATTGAAATTGACAGGGACCTGTTCAACAGGATCACTTACCGGGAAACTACAGGTGGGCTTATTGCCATTGTTAAAACCCGGCCACACAGGCTAGAGGATATCATATTACCGCCCAATCCGCTCATATTGATCATTGAAGCTGTTGAAAAACCGGGGAATCTCGGCGCCATTTTGAGAACTGCGGATGCGGCGGCCATTGATGCTGTTGTCTGCTGCCACCTTCCAACCGACATATACAATCCCAATATCATCCGTTCAAGCCTTGGAACTGTGTTTACAGTGCCGCTGGCCATTGCTGAGAACAAAGAAACCATGGAATGGCTTAAAACCAAAGGCATCAGGACATACTGCACCAATCTGCACAAGGCAGCGGACTATGACCGGCAGGACTACACAGGACCTTCTGCCATTGTCGTTGGCACTGAAGCTACAGGTGTTTCCAGCGAATGGACAGAGTTCGCCGACCAAAATGTCAAAATACCAATGCTGGGAAAAATAGACAGCATGAATGTATCAGTTGCATCAGCAATCATGTTGTATGAGGCAAGGAGACAGAGAGGATTTTCTTAAGCCGGATAAATATACGTCATGGCTTGATGCGCAGGGGTCACCTTATCAGTGAAATGGTTCCATTGACCGTTTTCATTGACCAAGGCTCTTTCCCCAGGCTATAATCAAATATGTAATAGAACGTACCGGCCGGGCAGTTTTCCCCTGTATTCATGATCCTTCCATTCCAGTTCCCTTCACCGGAGTTGTCCGCATCTTCAAAACTCTCAAACACGAGGATGCCCCACCTGTCATATATTCTCAGATGATAGGTTTCTTCTCCTATTATTACAATATCATATTTGTCGTTCATATCATCCGTATTTCCCGGAGTGAACACATTATACAATTCAAGATTTTCGACATAATCACTATATACCGGCTTGCAGACAGTATCCTTGCAACCGTACCTGGTGGTCGCCACCAGACATACCGTATAGCTGCCTGTATCTGTCCAGTAATTATGGGAAGGAGCAGGTTTTGAAGAATAATTCAGGGATTTCGAGGCAGGATGGCCAAAATCCCAATGCAGCGCGGCATCAGATGGAGCAGAAGCATTGTGAAAAAGAAAAATGGGTGCCTTATTGCCGGGGTCGATATCAAATCCGGCCTTCACTATTTCAACGGCAATGGTTTTAAAAGCGGTATCCGTGCAGATGTTCCGGCTCGTGTCGATCAGATACCGCGGAGCCAGTCTGGCCTGATAAATACCGGGCTTCCAATACGTGAATGTTATGGAATTCCGGCTCTGTAAAATCCTGGTTGAATCCAGTTCCAGCTTCCATACATCAATATCATACATTGAATCGCTCAAACTTACAAGTGTAAAGGGTTTGCCGGCACATACCACCTCAGGCCCGGCTATGGCAGTTTTCCGTTTATCCAGAACCGTCACAGCCCTGACGCTGTCTTTCTGGTATAACGGATCCGGAAAATAATTGCTGCAGAAGTAAGTAGTCTTTGTTGACGGATTATAAACCGAATCAAAGCCGTAGAGCCGGATATGATACCTGCCGGGTTTTGTATAATGGAACCCCGCCGGTGTTGTTTTGTCTGTTGAAAGACTTGTCTGCGCCGGATCGCCAAACTCCCAGATATATCCCGAACATTTGCCTGAACGGTTATCAAATACCGCGGACAGCGATTCGCAGCCCAGGGTATCCCTCAGGGTAAAGTACGGGTGGGGACCAACGATTCTCAGATCAAACCTGATAGTATCCGTACATCCGTAAAGAGTTTTGACAGTATGCACCACAGTGATCTTTTCTGCCGACGTGTTCAATGCCTTGAACGGATTTTTCTGGGGATTGGTGAATTTTCCGGTGCCAAAATCCCAGTTATAGCTTATGATCGAATCATACCGGCTTTTCAGGAACCTCGTTGAATCAAAGAACTGCTTAAGCTCCGAACAGTATACAAGTCGTGAATGATTCTTGACATCCGCTTTCATATCCTGAATGAATAAGGAATCCCTTACTGTATCCTTGCACCCTAAACTGTCCTCTACCATCAATTCATAATATTGCTGACCTCTTTTTGAAAAATTCCGGCAGGTGCTGAATACATTTACAGAGCTGCCTGAATCTGAAAATTTCCACGAAACCTTATTGTTTCCGGTACTGGTTTTCCAATAAGTGCCGGATCGTGTATCATAAACGGACGGGACAAAACATATGGGGCTTTGACCTTTACAGTAATATTTGCCGACGGGGTTAACCGTAATGATCTTGCCGGCCTTTGGATAAAAGAAAAGAGTCTTCCCGCAATTGCCTTCATTGCTGAAACCGACACTGACAGTCCGGTTCAGGCCACTGCCTTTATAAACCTTTGAAACCGAATCAATCTTTGTAAACATGGCAAATGCAGTCTGATAAGACGTGCCGTCACCCCAGTCGATGATGAGTTTGTCACCTTTGTTAAACTGACCTCCCTTAAAATATACAGTGTAGCGGAAAGGCCCGCAATTGCCATATAATTTAGCAAATACCGAATCCTTTTTAAATCCATGGATATGCAAATATGCTTTTTTAAACAGGGTGTCATATATCCTGAGCGTATCAGTCCTGAGCCGTATGGAGTCATTCCCAATCGTCTCCGCCCATTCGGGAAGAACCGTCTCAAAAATAAAACCCACATCCAGGACACCGATCAGATCGGGCGGAAGCATGACGGGATATTTTACCCATGTCTTTCCACTGTCGAGACTTACAAACCTGGGGTCACCCGGCTGCTTTGATCCGAGGAACTGGCGGCCCTGGCATATGTTCATGCTATCGACCGTTATCAGGGGACTGCAATTTTTCATATCCACTGTATCTTCAGCCACACTTACACAGCCGGTAACCGTATCCTTGATCCAGAGCGTGACCTTGCTTTTTCCGGCAGCCTTTGAAGTATAGGAATGCTTGGTATACCAATCGCGCGAATGTGTGCAGTTTTTATATAAATTGATGTTCTTTTCCCTGTGAATGATACAGGTATCCGAACCCGGATCCTGCAGTGTCCAGTAATACCTGGTAGTATTGCGGTTAACGAACTTTGAATTATCCACGAAATACACCTTGCGGTTGCTGAAACACTGATCGCCGTCCAATATCTTGAGACCGGCCAGCGGCCCATGAACCACAAATCTCCTTGAAAGTGTGGTCGTGCATTTTCCGCGTATGATCCGCGCATAAAGGGTATGTATTCCTGGCAATATACCTGCGCTCGCAGCATTGAACTGAAAGAGGTTGCTGCCTGATGAATTCATCCCCTTGCTGTCAATACTCCACAGGATACGGTCATTTTGCATGGCTGTGAAACTTCCATGAAGAATATCCTTTGAAGAATAGCATGTAACGGTATCATCGAGATCCAGCTTTTTCGCAATGGAATCGATCAACACGGAGACCGTTTGCTGCACGGTATCAGAACAACCGTTCTGATCCATTACAACCAGTTTAACATGCATGTTAACATTACCGGTAAACTCCATGCATTTAGGCGGAATAAAATACCGGTTATTGTCAATAGTTGTGTTGTCTGTTATCCATTTAAATGCTGCGGTTCCTACGTGTTTGCCGGTGGATATATTGCGCAGGCAGACCTCTTTTTTATAGCAATCCTTAAAGACATTGGTAACAGAGAAAGACGCTTTGGTTTGCTCTACTATGTTGATCTTTGACACAGCCATACTTTTGCACCCATGGATATCCCTTACCTCCATATTGACCGAGTACTTATCAAGACCATTGTAACGGTGACACAGTTCATCGCCGTGATTCGGAGAATTCGTGCTGTCGAACGCGCCATCACCCCATACAAAGTAGCGTTTGACGATAGGTTGCTGACCATTGGCCGGCGTACTCATATCCTTGAAACATATTCTGTTCCTTGATAAACAGCTGTCGCTTTTCGAAAGCAGGTAAAACGAAGCTTTGGGAAGACCCACAATCCGTATGGTAATACTTTCATTCCTACTGCTGCCGTTGGAGAAGCCTGCATTGGCTGTAACCGTAAAATCGCCGGTGTTCCTGTAGAAATGCTGAACTGATATTCCGGTGCCGCTCGATCCGTCTCCAAAGGTCCAGGAAACCGAAACAAGTGTTAAGCCTGCAGGTGCTTTGTAGGTAACACTTACCACATCATTCACGCAGCCCGTCTTTGGCCCCTGTATCTGAGACATCAGTAAAGTGGCTGACAAAAATGGCAGGAGCAGCCATAAACTGAGTAAAGATATTTTCTTTGAGGGGAGCAATCAAATCAAAGATATGAATAATGCACACAAGGTTTCCTGTATACAAAAAAGTTTTACGAAATTAATACAGAAGTTTGACCCAATAATGACAAACTGATTATTCTGCAATAGATTGTGCCAGATTGAGCAACATGGCTTCGCTGAAACTATTACCCATAAGCTGCATGCCAATCGGCAAACCGTTTTCCGGATGGGTGGCATAAGGAAACGAAAGAGCCGGGATCCCGGCGAGATTGGCTTGTACCGTAAACAGGTCGGCCAGATACATAGCCACCGGATTGCTGGATTTTTCTCCTATCTTGAACGCAGGAGTACTTGTGGTCGGTGTCAGTATCACATCAAAATCCTTAAAGATATCAAGTGTTTTACTTCGTATAAGCTGTCTTATTTTCTGAGCTTTTGTATAATATGCGTCGTAATAGTCACTGCTCAGGACAAACGTGCCGAGCATAATCCGGCGTTTGACTTCGGTTCCGAAACCTTCCGTCCGCGATTTTTTGAATGTGCTTTCCAGATCGGTGGCTGCCGCGCTCCTGTAACCATATGTCAATCCCGAAAAACGACTCAGGTTGGAACTGGCCTCCGCTGTTGTCAGCACCTGGTAACAGGGCACCATATTGTCCAGGTAAGGAAATCCTATGCCCTTTACTTCATGCCCTTTCTGTTCGAGCTTACTTATCAGCGTTTCTGTTGCGGACCTGATTTGCGGGTCAAGCCCTTCGTGCTCAAGACAATCTTTTATATAAGCTATACGGAGCGGTTTCTGCTCCGTATTGATTTCCATCTGCAGTGCAGGCCGCTGGTACATGGTGGCATCGTGTTCATCAGCCCCGGTAATGATGCTGAGCAATAAGGCCATATCAGACACAGATGAGGTAAAAGGCCCGATCTGATCAAAACTGCTGGCAAAAGCTATAAGTCCCCAGCGGCTGACAACCCCGTATGTGGGATACATGCCATACAATCCTGTAAATGCTGCCGGCTGACGTATGGAACCCCCGGTATCGCTTCCCAGCGCTGCCAGACACATATCCGCCTGGACAGCCACAGCGCTGCCACCACTGCTTCCACCAGGCACGCGGCTTTCGTCAAGCGCGTTGAGTACAGGACCGTAGGCTGAATTTTCATTGCTGGCACCCATGGCAAATTCATCGCAATTGGTGCGGCCGATGATGATAACATCCTCCGCAAGAAGGCGTTCTACGACAGTAGCTGAAAAAAGGGATTCAAATCCCTGAAGGATTTTGGATGAAGCTGTAGACGCATGTCCTTTATAGACAATGTTGTCCTTGATGGCTATAACCATTCCCGCCAGTTTGCCCGCACGGCCTTCGCTGATTTTTTTACCGATAACCGCAGCGGCTTCACGCGCTTCTTGTTCAAACACTTCAAGAAAGGCATTGAGATGACGGTAAACCTCAATGCGGGAAAGATAATAGTCGACAAGTTCAGGCAGAGTTAATTTTGCCTCGGAAAGCTGTTGCCTGATCTGGGTTAATGAAGAAAAGCGTTTTTCCATCAAAAGCAAACACGATTACTTACCTTCAGTGTCTGAAGATTTTTCTTTCATGCCTTTCTCGATCTCGCTTTTTACATTGTTTTTAGCGTCATTGAACTCACGGATACCATTGCCAAGCCCTCTCATGAGTTCAGGGATTTTTTTACCTCCGAACATCAACAAGACAACTGCCAGGATAAGTATAATTTCTGTGGCTCCCAGGTTTCCCAAAAATAAAATTGACATAAAATGATTTTTATTGCCGCAAAGGTAACTAATAAATCATCAATGCAAGCAATATTTAGAGGTTTATATTAAAATTGGCAAAAAAAATTTTTATAAGTTTTAATAAATCTTTTGATTTGCAATAGAAATCGAATTACCATGAGCCAGACAATCAGTGAAGTATTAAAAGAGTTTACGAATAACCTGGAAAAATGCACCAATCATACTATTCATGAATTTTCAAATATCCGTGCCGGCAAAGCCTCTCCTGCCATGCTGGAAAGCGTCATGGTCGAATATTACGGCGCTCCGGTTCCGCTGACACAGGTCGCCAATGTTTCCTCTCCCGATGCCCGGACCATTATGGTACAGCCATGGGAGAAACAGATCATCAGTGACATCGAAAGGGCGATTATCAACAGCAACCTGGGTTTTGCTCCCAATAATGACGGCGCTTCCATACGTATCACCATTCCGTCCCTCACGGAGGAAAGAAGGGTGCAACTGGTAAAAATGGTGAAGCAGGAAGGTGAAAACAGCAAGGTTGTTGCAAGGAATTACCGCAAGGATACAAATGAAAAGATAAAAAAGCTTCAAAAAGAAGGTCTCAGTGAAGATGAGGCTAAAGATGCGGAAAACAAGGTGCAGAAGCAACTCGATGCCATTATTGCCAGGATTGACCAGATGATTGCCGATAAAGAAAAAGAGATCATGACGGTCTGAATTTTCCTCTTATTGCCTTCCCCTCTTTATTGTTTACTCCTGCCTAAACCTTGGAAACATCTTTCCGCAGTACTTTAAGAAAAGTACGCCAAACCACTGAACATCAGATAATTATATTAAACACCAAATTTGATACCCTGTGCCAGGGGCAGCGTATCCCCGTAATTTATGGTATTAGTCTGCCTGCGCATATACGCTTTCCAGCTGTCGCTACCGCTTTCCCTGCCGCCTCCGGTTTCTTTTTCTCCGCCGAACGCTCCCCCGATTTCAGCGCCGCTAGTCCCGATATTGACATTGGCAATACCGCAATCACTTCCCATCACTGAAAGGAACACCTCAGCTTCCCTGAGATTATCCGTGAATATGGCTGAACTCAGGCCCTGTTTCACATCATTGTGCATAGCTATAGCCTCACTGAGCTTCTTATACTTCATGACATAGAGAATTGGTGCAAAAGTCTCTTCCTGCACGATCTGGTAAGTATTCCGGGCCTCGCAAATGGCAGGCTGTACATAACATCCGCTTTCGTACCCCGCTCCCGACAACACCTTGCCTCCGAAAAGAACCTTCCCTCCCTGGCGTTTCAACTGGTCGAGCGCAGAACTGAAGGCCCTTACGGCATCTTTATCTATCAGTGGGCCAACATGATTATGTTCATCCAGCGGATTGCCTATTTTTAATTGTTTATATGCTTTCAGGAGTTTTTTCATGAACTGATCATACACTTGTTCCTGCACAATAAGCCTTCTGGTGGTCGTGCAACGTTGCCCGGCTGTTCCTACCGCTCCGAACAGAACAGCCCTCAGGGCCATATCCAGATTGGCGTGTTCGCTGATAATAATGGCATTATTGCCTCCGAGCTCAAGTAAACTTTTGCCCAGACGTTCCGCTACGATCCTGCCCACTGCTTTTCCCATGCGGGTACTCCCGGTAGCCGAAAGCAACGGTATACAACGGTCTTCCGCCATCATCCGTCCTATCTCGGCATCGCCGTTCACAAGCGTGAACACTCCTTCCGGAAGTTCGTTGGCTTCGAGCACGGATTTCATCAGGTTCATGCAGGCTATGGCCGAAAGCGGAGTTTTTTCGGAAGGCTTCCATACGCTCACATTGCCGCAAACAGCCGCTATCATCGCATTCCAGCTCCATACAGCCACCGGAAAATTAAACGCCGAAATGATACCGACTATCCCAAGGGGATGCCACTGTTCATACATCCGGTGCCCATGCCTTTCACTGTGCATGGTCAGGCCATACAACTGCCTGCTCAAACCTACGGCATAATCACATATATCTATCATTTCCTGCACTTCCCCCCTGCCTTCCTGGAGGCTTTTTCCCATCTCGTAGCTCACCAGCATGCCGAGGGCATCCTTATTGGCACGTAAAATATTACCATATTGCCGTACAATGTCGCCGCGCTTTGGCGCCGGTATTTGCTTCCACACATGAAAAGCGTCCTTGGCCCTTTTCATCACGGCCTCGTATTCGGTCACAGAGGCGTAAATGACAGATCCGGCTTTCTTGCCATCCACAGGGGAGATGATATCTCTCTGGGTTGTTCCGACGGCGCTTATCCAGTTCGTACCGGTACATACGCTTTCGCCTATGCCTTTTATCCCTAATACTTTGAAGACCTGTGCTATTTTTTGCATACCGCAAATTTAGGTTTTTCACCTATCATTTCTTTAGTGTGCCTTTCCTTTTTTTTAACGCTGCGTCTCTGATCGTACAATGATGTGGAAGACTTGTCAGAAGCCCGTTCACGGAACGCATTGAAGCAACCGTTTTTTTATTACATTTGTCCCCGTGAAGCGAGCGTGGAAAATAATCCGGTTTATTCTGATCATTGTCATCGGGCTTGAGATATTCCTGCATTTTTACAACCCTTTTTCAGGACGTGTAAAAAATGGTGAGATCGTTTTACCAAGAAATGTGTCATACTCTGTCGGGATTGACCATATTCCGGGACTCGACTCGCATATCCTGCATACGAAGAACAGTTTCGGGTTCAGGGGCGAAGAGCTCCGGGACGATCACGATCTGAAGGTTTTGTGCATGGGCGGAAGCACGACCGAGTGCTTTTATCTCAACGACGGTAGGGACTGGCCCAACCTGCTATGGAAAAGACTGAAGCAGGAAAGACCGAAAATATGGCTTAATAACGCAGGCATGGACGGACAGTCGTCGTTTGGCCACCTGGCGATGCTCAAGCAATATATTCTCGATCTCAAACCCGATTACATTATCCTGATGTGCGGACTGAATGATATCGGCCTCCAGAACCCGAGCACCTTCGACACCTATGACAATACATGGTTCAAGAAGGTGTATAATTTCCTCGAGCTTCCGTCTACCATTGTAAACATCATTCGCGCAGGCGACGCAAAGAAGGCAGGTCTTCAGCACCGCTTTTTCAAGGATTTTTCCAAAGAGGAAAAACTGGTATTGAACGATTCGCAGATATACCGCCAGCTGAAGGACCAGAAAAAATTCCTCAGTGGTTACGTCGAACGCATTACCGAATTTACCAATCTCTGCAAGAAGAATAATATCGGGCTCATTTTCGTTTCGCAGGCTATTTTGTTTTCGGATGAGCAGGACCCGTTTACAGATGTCAATCTTGGAGAAATCAAAACAGGAACCACAAACGGCAGGGGCAAATCGCTCATGATGAAAATGTACAACGAAGCGACATTTAATTTGGCCGATACGATGCATGTGGGTTTTATCAACCTGTCAGCCCGCCTGCCAAAAGATACAAGGTTCTTTTACGACGGTTATCATTTCACCAACGACGGGGCGGAAATGGTTGCCGATATTATTTACGACGAAATTAAAACACAGGGTCTCATGCCTGCAGTTAAACAGAAATAAATGGAACTTATTCACGAAAAGATCAGGCAGACCAAGGCATTTGTATTTGATGTCGACGGCGTGATGACGGACGGCAATGTGATTGCCACGGAAGACGGGCATTTTCTCAGAAACTTCAACATAAAGGACGGCTATGCGATACAGCATGCAGTAAAGACCGGCTTTCATATCGCCATCATCTCCGGCGGACGCTCTCTGGGCGTAAACAAAAGGTTCGAACTACTGGGAGTTACAGATATTTATACAGGTCAGGAGCATAAGGAAGCAGCCTTCCTCGAATTCATCAATAAGCACGCATTGTTGCCCGAACAGGTGATTTATATGGGCGACGACATGCCGGACTATCACATGATGAAACGCGCCGGGGTAGCTGCGTGCCCCATTGATGCCGCCATCGACATACAACAGATATGCCACTATATATCCCCTTTTGCAGGCGGGAAAGGCTGTGTGCGCGACATTATTGAAAAAACACTGAAACTCCAGGGTAAATGGTGGAATGACCACAGCCATACCTGGTAGTTTAAATTCCGCGAAAAACAACCAACATTGTTTCAGGAATTGCACATAAAATACTCCCCTTAAAACCCTGAATTTTTTTATCAAAAATCACCCGTTTTTTCACCGGTTTTTTCTATTGCTGATTTCTGCAAAATCATCCTCTGAAGGATAATTTGCAGCTTTCTTTTAGTTTATTCACTTTTATTAATTTTTTATGCGACTAAAAATCAGTTGCTTAAAGAAAAGATGTATTTTTTTTATGGTATAAATGCAAATTTTTCAAACGTTTCCTATCTTTGAGAATAAGCACGTATAAAACCTTAGGTCTATTTACTCAAAATAATTTCCATTGACACGTAATACACAACTTATCAATGGTTTACAAAAGTACATAACTTTGATTTATGCGTTTAAAAACCTAGAAGAAATATCAGACAATGACACGCGTTTTTTAACGTTAAAACAGGAATAGGAAAAATTGAAAAAATTCAAATAACAACCATACACTTTACACAAATATGCTACTCACCAAATTAAGATTAAACGACCAGGCTGTTCAAAAAAACAGGTATATTGAAACTACCCTGATCCTGAATGAGGACGAAACAGCTATCACCGACCTTTACGGAGAAGAAATTTATGTCGCTTCGAGGGATAAAAACGGGAATGAAGTGTTTGTAAAACCTAATATGCTGAACTCAGGTAAAAGCTTTGCCGACTGGGTTGAAATAAAGGTTTGCCAGCAATTCGACATGACAGGTTCCTGCCTGTGTTATGCCAAGAAGAAAATCTGCATCTGACCGCCAATTTCTCCTCTTTCCCTTGCTGGAGGCGTTTCCACTTTAAACTCTCCCCACAGGCAATTTCATGAACAATTTGTATCCGCCAGCCGGATCTGAATGCCTTTTCCTATCCTTTCCCTCAAAATAATCCCTTAAAAACCAGGCATAAAAATCTTCATTTTTTTATTACATTTGCGCCAAGAAATAACTTGAGTATGGCAATTGCAATTAAAGTTCCAAGCCCCGGCGAATCCATTAGTGAAGTAACGGTGTCGAAATGGCTCAAACAGGTTGGCGATTATGTAAAACTGGATGAACCATTGGTAGAACTTGAAAGCGAGAAAGCCACATTTGAAGTAAATGCCGAATCAGCTGGGGTTCTTACAAAACAGCTTGCCAAAGAAGGTGAGGAAATAAAGGTAGGCGCCATTATCGTTGAAATAGACGAGACGGCTAAGGCCCCTGAAGGTGCCCCAGCCACAGAACAGCCAAGCCCTGCGCCGAAAAAGACCGCCGAAAAGAAAGAAGAATCCAAACCTGCTGCAACTCCGGCTGAAGCTCCTAAAAAACCCGTTGAAACCAAATCCGAGCCTTCCACTATTGAAAGTGATGTGCATATTGCACCGCTCGCCCGTGAACTGATGCTGCAGTATGGACTTAGGCCGGCGCAGGTAAAAGGCAGCGGACCAAACGGCAGGATCAGCCGTACCGACGTACTGGAAGCCATTGTAGCAAAAGGAACGGGAGGATCGGGAAATGCAGGAAAATACAATACCGGCGGAGAACGGAACGTACGCGTTGAAAAGATGAGCAACCTCCGTAAAACAGTTGCCAAAAGGCTTGTTGCTGCCAAAAATGATACGGCCATGCT
>CALMKH010000179.1 GCA_937867025.1 uncultured Bacteroidota bacterium
CATACACACCAATGCAGCTATAAGAAGTCCGATGATCATTTTCTCCACATCCTTTTTATATCCCCTATCACGTTCTTGAAAAACGGCCTGTCCGGTTCCCAATACAGCTTTTTTAACTTGTGTACCAGGTACGCCACAATAAGAGGGGACAAAATATTAAGTCCGAACTTAAATATCTCATTGGATATGGACATGGTTTGAACCTGCGCGTAGGTTATTATCCCGGCACTCAATTCCTCCCCGGCCTTCCTTATATCATTTAGTATTACGCCTAAAAACATATTTGTCTATTGCTATGGTTATTAAAATGGATATTCCTGCATTGATGTACTCTGAAAAATAAATACCATACGGATCTAAAAACAGGAACTTTACCACCTGCCAACCCGCGCACAAAAAGAAGAAAATCAGTAGTGCGTTTTGTAATCTTGTCGGCTTTTTCTTTGGCGGGAATATCCCGTATGCAATCGCTGTCAATTCAAATACATACATCCCCATATGATAGACCACAGGCCCGCCAATAAACGCCCAGAACATTTGCGTAACAATCCGTATAAACGCCGCTATGATAAACAGTCTTGTCATTGAATTCTAGGGGGCTTGTTCGGCATAGGTCCAACCCATTCCGTTACCTGTGAAATGTTAATGCTTGAAAAGTCGGCAAGGGTCAGTAGATACGTTTGCCCGAAATCCACCGCCAGTTGTGCAATACTATCCCCGGTGCTGTGAATGCTCTCATACGCCTTTGCCAGTGCAACCATATCGGTTAATACAGCTATCTGGCATGTTGATGATAAATTGTCAAATTGTCTCATATATTTTCGTTTTTTAAATTCTATAAAAGTCGTGACCACCACCCCGACGGCAATCTTTATTATAAATGTCAGTACTGTTTGCCACACTCATTTATTATTCAATTACAGTGTTGTCAATGATCCATTGGGTTATAAATGCTTCTACGTCACCTATGACCCATGTCGTGTCATATTGAATATCCCCTACCTGCCGGACCACAATAGTTTTTCCGGCTGTAAATCGGCATGTGATATTCTTTATGACGGTGTTCTCGAAGTCTACAAATGCTGACAATACTTCAATGACTGGTTTGTCAATGATTGTATCGGCATCGACTTGTATCTTCACGTTCGTGTTTTTGGTTATTTTCTGCATGATCTTAGTTTCTTTTTTTACTGCTGGCATACTATGGTGCTGTTATTAAACTTCTTGCGTCGAATACATAAAAAGGCATAAATGTGGCTGTCTTGGCAACACCCCTGATATACGCCTCCGGGCTCCACCCCCTTGTATATGCGTTGGTCGTTGAATTCGCCTGAGTGGTGGATGTCCATAATTCCGTACCGGTTCCGGGCTTTACATAAATATCCGGTTGACCTGCTGAAATAAGGTCTTCAATATACCCGCTCGCCTGTTCCACTTTATGATAGAACACTAACAATATTTCCTCAAGCGATACCGCATACCATGTGCTGTACGTCACACCATTCACGACAACGGAAAATGTCAACGCATTACTAATTACAGTACTCCAGTTGGCTACCGGGTCAATATCCGCCGCTATCCTGTAAAATCCTATGCCCGTTAATTTATCAATCGTGATCTTATCCAGGTTGTCAGTTGAAGGCCAATCCTGCAATCCGTTTATTCCTACAAATCGTATGACAGACGAAACCCCTCCGACGACAAGAGGGTTCTTTAATCGTAGCCATCCGTTCTGACCTATTGAGCTATCGATCTCAGCGATGACCTCCGGATTGGTTGGAGGCGTGTAATCAAAATAACCGTTCTGCATTCTCCACCCTTCGTCACCTGACTGGAATGATGCGTACTGAGATCCTGTAGGCCATTTAAGAAGCACTCCTGACGGCGGGGTTGACGGGGTACAAACAATCGCATTGCCGTAGGGTGTGCTTTGCGGGGTGCCGTCAGAATCAGTCCATGACACATCAGCCACGGGGATATTTTCAGTTACATTACTTGGTATGGCTTCGGTTGTAATGGTTACATTTAAGGAATTCTTAAGCACCGCCGTGGCATCCGGGGCTGTTATATCCTGGCTGGCTCCACTGGCAATACTGGTCGTGCTTATGGTTGTTCCTGCCGTGTTTTTAAGTACAGCAGTTGCATTTGCTCCGGCAGCAGGCACCACCCATATACCGCCTACCAATGATCCAACTAAAGTACCGTTGGCATCCCTTACCTCTATTGCTTCCGTGTCCCCGCTTGCAGGAGTGGCAAACAGCGTCCCGTTAATCGTGATGATAACCCCGGCGCATGATGAAGGCGGTGGATCGGGTTGCCCGGATTGAGGGATTTGGCAAGCATCATAATTCCACTGGATTTTAAAGGTAACGTCCACCATGTGCCCGGCGACTTCATCCTTCCAGGCTTCGGTAAACGGTGTTGCGCTGGTTTCCTGGTTAAGCTCCCAATCGTAATCCTGCTGCTGATTCATTGAGGCCAGAAGGTCCAAAGCGATCAAGGCGGTGTCGCTGTGTACTTCGGTTTCCTGTTCGCCTCTCTCTTTATACACCCGGTCGGCTATGGCAACTTTATAAGGCATGGATATTTCATTGCCTGATACGGTCCACGGCAAAGGCTGTACCCACATCAGCGGGTAATCAGTACCTTGCTCCATAGACACGTCAGGGAAGTCCCCATAACCAAAGTCCTTGATCTGGAAATGCCCGTCAGCGAAGTCACTGAAATACTTACGTATTTGGTTGATCGTTACCATTCTTCCTTATGTGTTCCAGCAGCTTGTTAAAATTCTTTTTATGAACCTTAGTGATCTTAACAGTCTTTACAGTACGGCCAGAGTTTTTTGTATTCATTTTGTCGTCTTTTGTTTCCAAGGTAAAATCCGGTGTTATATTTGGGTATCTTCGGGTTGATGTCGCTCGAATCGCTGTTGCCGTTGTAGTAAAGTGGGTAGGTTGCTGATTCCTGGTCCAGATAGTCACTCAACCTTTTGGCGTAAAAATCCGCCTGGTTCTGCCACTTCGCTATAATTCTGTCAAGCTGTGCCTCAGTTATCGGGAACTGGTTATCGGAATTAGCTGTTATGATTCCCTTATTCGAGAAGCGGTACAGAAACGTCAAGCATCCTTCAGCTATCACGGCATTCATTAAAAAATTCGTGATGTAATCGTTCAATAATGTAATGTTAGCCGCACTTACGGCATCATATGTGTTCACGGTACTGGCGTTGATCTGGTCGCATATCTGGTTATACAGGTCCGTCCCCAATATTTGCTGCAACTGAATGTCCTGAATCATTAAGGTAGTGGAGTTAATCAGCTTCACATCGACGTTATTTTCTAAAACGCCGTAAGTCTTGATGGTTGATGCTGTTACAAGTAGTGGTGTCATTTCTTGTCAGGGAATTTATTTATATTCTTATTATACCATTCAGTGGTAACAGCTAATTTATTCATAGATTCTCTTGCATATATCATTTCTTCCATCATTAATTTCTGTGATATTTCTCCATCCTTGCCTGATGTTGGTTCCTGTCCGTTCATATGTCTTTCATGTCTTCTTATGGCTATATCAAGCCATTGTTTTGTATTATTTTCCATAGAAAATTTTTTTTTTACTATTATTTGTTGCCAGTGATGCCTGCAGGCCGGTACGTTTACATCCCTTGCTGGGTCATGGTACCAGCCGCCCTTGTATTTCCACACGTCCGTATTGAAGTCCTTCATGTCGTTCTGTAGCGATTCTATCTCGGTGCGGTCATAAAGTCGGTTGGATTCGAGCATCTTCCTGCAGAACGGGCGGTTTACGCTGTCCTTCGGCCCTGAATATTTCCATTTTGACAAAAGTTCCACTGCGGCTGGTTCTTCGGGCGTGATGTTGTCGGTGTGAATAATGATCTCTCCCTCTTTTTCAACATAATTAACCGCTACCTGGTTGGATGCGTTCAGCCTGTCAAGGATTTTGTAGACCTTGTTTTCGGAAATACCAAGTTTCCCAGCCAACTCGCTGACGGAAATATTCTTTTTCTTCTTTAAAATCTTGATTATTTCCTCGTCACTGCCTTCGTCCGCAAATTCATCATGCCTATATCCTTCAATAACGATTTCAAACTTATCCGCACTTTCTCCTATAGTATCAAACTTTGCCAGTATTGTATCTTCCTCAAACTTGGCGAATGCTGCGGGTTTTTCCGGGATAATCGGTGCTGCTATCTTTGGTCTTTCGATCCCCAGCTTGTCGTAAACAAGGTTTGCAAGGGAATCCGGATCAAGTACTTTTAAAATGGTATCGGTAGTTATTTCTATCCCTATTGGGTCCAGAACTATAAGCTCAAGTGGATCACCTTCAAGGCCGTAAAGAGATAGGATAAAGTTAATATCTTCCTCTTCCTGCTGCTGTTTGGGCTTGACGTAGGTGTTACAGAAATGCTCCCATGCCAGGTCAAACTCAGAACGACCACCGCCCAACTCCCCAGGGGTTTTGATTCCAAACAACAATCCATTGCTTACCCGGTGGGCGTACAATGTTTTGTTGATAACATCTTTAGATAACTGCTCATACTGTTTGTCAAGTTCATTTGAACGCAAAGGACTGATCTTTGGTTCAGTCGTGTTAGGCATCTGGAAGTTGAGCAGGATTTCCCCGGCGTTATCCGTACCCGACACTTTGCCCTTTAAATCTCGTTCGATCTGTTCCTGGGCTTGTTCGTTTTCCTGAACACCGTTAAAAAAGGTAATCATGGTCCCGGCAGCAAAACCAGACTTGACGTTATTCAAGTGAAAGAAGCCACATTCGATATCGGTTTCAATAGAAGTCTTGCCAGCTTCGTACTCCGGCAAAGGGTAAATATCGCTTGCCGGGTTATCGTCACTCAGCATCAGTATTTGTTTGCCTTTTCTCTTATTCGGGTCGAATGCTGCATAAATCTTTACATCTTCAGGCATTTTACTGCCTGACGGTTTTTTCCACTTAGCCTTACCAGACATTTCGCGGGTCCACTCTTTGGATACATAGAACTGTGTTTTGTCCAGATTGGTTCGTACCGTGTTATATGGTTGGAGCTTTACAGATGTCGGTATACCGTTAACCCCCCACTCAATCAAATAATACTTGCCGCCGTACAGCGTTCTTTCAAAGATGTCTTTTTTTGTCAGCTCGTTTAAGGTCTGGTAAGCGTTAATAGAGTTCATGACCTGCTGAAGCCTTATCTTATCCCCCTTCCATCCCTTCTTTATATTCCAGCCTTTACCAAATACATACGCTGCCTTCCCTGAAACAATCGCATTGTGAATACCTGAGTTATTATACAGGTAAGCTAAATAATCCGGGTAATCATTATTTTTCCCGTTGGCAATAAACAACTGGTTAGGCTGCTGCCTGAATAGCGGTGTCTCGTTGGAATACAACGGGTACTTACTGAACTTCTGCGTTATCTTAGGCTTCGTAACCTCTTCGTGTTGTTGATCCATCGTATTCCCTTCTTTCGGTTAAAGTTTTATCAAATGTCATATACCCCCTCTCAACCACTGTAAGCCCTGCGGGGTTTAAGTTTGTGGTGCTTGCCTGCTCATACACCGTATAATTATATTCATCCCCCAGGGGCACTTTTATTTGTCCCAGCAAAGCGTTGGGCGTGGTGTTCTGTACGGTAATTGTAAATTTGTTATACCTGTCAGGGTAAACGGAAGTATCAGCCGCTATGCAGTAATACTTTTCCTGTGTCTGGTTGTTTGTGAATTCAAACAGGTATGTCGGGCCGGTAATGGTGGTTTTCTCCTTAAGTGTTAAGGCTACCGTATTTGCACCAAGTGACAGGCGTATCATATAACTATATGCGTAAACCCTGATTTAGTGACATAAAAAAAGGAACAGGTCATAAGCCCATTCCTTTTTCATTACACAAATATTCCAAATTTTAAACAACTAATGTATCAACTATGGACTGTGAAATACCGTAAGGGTAATCGGTTTCCTCTCCCATGAAGGTCAGGTTGAATCCGTTCAGGCTGTTCGCCTCTTTCCCGGTTCCTCCCGTTCCTCCCGGTTGCAGGTCAAGGCCGTTGTAAGCCCCGTACACCGAAAGCAATCCGTTCTTATCCTTAACAATAATTATCACAGGTTTTTGTCCAAGTATCCTGATCTCGTTACGTTTCGCCACATCAAACTTATCAAGCTGTATCTGTACGGACTGAGCTGTATAGCCTGCGCCATTTGCTACGTCCCCGGCAGTATCAGCCTTGGCTTCTGATGTATTTTTCCTCAGTTTGTAATTGTAGAACTTCTTACCGCCTGTCATAGCCATTACGGTTACGGCACCAGAGGCAACCGCAAAAGTTGTGGTATTAAGTCCGTCAAGCTCTCCGATCCAAACCTGATCTACTCCACCTATTGACGTTCTGCAATCTAATGCAAAGCCAGTCGATAATACACAAGCCATTATACGAGTTTAAATTGTACGATTTCGTTAGGGAATTTCACCTGGGTTCCTTCCTTGAAGTGGATATCCACCAGCATGTTTTTGTCGATTGGGTTCTCCCTGATGTCAAACTGGTCTTCGTCAGATTCCAGGTCAGTACCGATAACAAAGTTGGAAGTCCTTGCCAGGAAGATACGGTTTGTGCCGTCCAGTCCGAAGTAACGCTCAACCCTGTAACCTGTTCCCGGAAGGATGATAACACCTTGTTCGTAAGGCGATCCATTTACGCCGTCATAGTGGAACAGGTTAGCCGTCTTCAAAGCAAGGATTAGCTTGTCGAACGTATCCGATCCGCACATGAACTCAACATCCGGCTTGCCTTTCAGCTTGCTTGGGAGTAGCGTCCACATGCCGTCAAAAATGCCTATGACGTTGGATGAAGTAATTCCGGTTGCTGTTGTAATACTGGTTGGGTTTCCGTTGATTGTTGAGGCAACGGCAGCGTCGATAATAGCAATAAAGCCGTCATACTGGATCAGGTTAAGACCTTCGCCTCCGCCGATCTTAGACCTCCACAAAGCGGTTTCTTTCGCCTCGATCATCAGGTTGACAAGGTATTCGGTCCAGTCCTTTTCAAACGCGATGTAATCGTAGTTTGATCCGGGTTTCAACGCACGTTCAGTCCAGAAACCTTCAAGGTCACGGGCACAAAAAGATTGCTGAATCTTGATCTTGCCTACTGTGATTGTACGTTTAGAGAAGGTGGTGTCACCGGAGGCATTGAATGAACATCCTGAATCTGCCTGATAATGCAGTTCCGTTTCGATGTAATGCAAATCATCGGTGGATTTAATGCCTGTCTGTTTGGCAAATTTTTTACCTGTCTTTCCCTCAAAAAAGGAACGCACTAACAGGTCAAGGCTCTGGTCGTTGACTACTGCGGGAAGTCCGCTTGTATCGTAGCCGAATTTTTTTAATATCATTTTGCGTATTTGTTTTTTGTTATGCTGTTTTTACTTTGCTCAGTGCGGCCTGGAACCTTGAGAAGTTCTGCTGGTTATTTACCAGTGATTTCCTTTTAGGGTCTGCTGCTGGCTCCTCTTCCTTGTGGATTGCTGCCAGTGCTTCAACCATTTCAAAAGTGGATTTGAACTTGTCGTTTACCTCTTTCATCTGGGCTGCGTGAGCATCTGTCAATGTTTTGATCTGGGCTTTGAATTCGGCGGCCTGTTTATCGAGGGCTGTTTGAATAGCTTGAAGTACGGCTGTCTCGTCCATCGCTGCCGGGGCTTCCTCTTCGGAAACATCAGTAACCATACCTCCTTCACACTTAATCTTTTTGCCGCCTTCCAGTACGTATTCGCCGTCAGGTACGGGCATTTCGCTTCCGTCAGCCGCCACCATCATTACGTGTGAACCTTCCTCCAAAGCGCCCTTGATGCTTCCTGAACCGTCCGCAAGTGCGGTGGTGGCAAGCTCTATAGGGTCTTCGCCTTCAAATTCCTTTTTCTTAGCCTCGAATAATTTCATTAACTTTTCGAAGGCTGTTTTATCTTTGCTCATTTTGTTTAATTGATTTTTTAAATTTTCGTACACTTGCTGGTCGGCTTCCGCTATCTTGATTTCATCGAAGTATCCCTCAACAGAGAAACCGCCACGCTTCTTAGCTTCTTCCCATTCGGCAGGATCATCCACTTTTACAAAACCGAACCATGACCCGGCAGGCAGTTCAGCAAATCCTTTAGGGGTGTTTATTCCCAGGTCCGGATTGATGATAAAATGCTGTTGTAGATAGCAGGACTTTACCGGGGCGGCATCGTTGTGATCCAGATTAAAGGATAATGTTTTGCCGGATTTGGAGTACTTGCTTACGATCTTAGCAATGGATTTAGCCGGGAAGGATACGTAGTATTCCCTGCCGTCAGGGTCACGCCTGTAGATAGGCTGGTCTGCTGCCATCAGTGGCCCTGCAAGTATTCTTTGCTCCTCGTTAAAGACTGTGAACTTTTGTTTTTGTGCAGCAAAGGCCATCCAGTTGCGCTCAATGGCTGGCTGATCCACAAGACCTACGGCAAAGACAAAGCCGTCACCTTCCAGTGATTCGTCAATATCCAATGCGTACAAGGGCAAACTCATACCCTTATATGTGTAAGGATTTAAACAGCGATCAAAAATTAAATGATTTCAGCGTTGGACCGGATACGTGCAACCCTGCCTTGGGTGTCGGTGATGTCCTTTTCCAGAACGTAAACACGCTGCTCTTTTTGAGGGCGTGTGTTGTCCTGTACAAATCCCCTTAGAGATGGGGGCTGAGAATTGAAGTTAGAAAGTCCAGGAACGCCAGGCGACCCGGCAGAACCACCTCCGCTTAATATACCTTTTGCTTTGTTTGCCACTGATAGTACGGCTGCTGCCTGCGATGCGTAGAATACAGGGAATGCTAACGCAGCACCCGGACCTGTACCAAGTGCGGACTGTTGAGCAATCCTTAAACCAGATACGAATGCAAGTGCTGTATCTGTGGCAATTTGAGCCAAAGCTAAAACCTTCCCGGCTGTGGTTTGTTTGAACTGTTCTCCTAAGGCAAGTTCTCCCAATGAGTTAAGTATGGAATACCCTGACTGAGCTATGGATGTTTTAGCATCCCATACAGCTTGATAATCTCTTGCTTCCTGTTCGGCCTCTACTTTATCCCGTTCTCTTAAGGATCGTTTTAATGACAGTTCGGCATCCCGTTGCTGGTTTACGAGTTCCTGGCGTTTCTGCGCAAGCTCTCTTTCTCTTTCAATGGCTTCTTCTTTTTCCCTGAACTCTTCCTCAAGGGCTTCTATCCGGGCTTTTTTGTCCCTGTCGTCAAATTCCTGGGCTTCCTTCCTGATTTGAGCAAGTCGTGCCTGGTGCTGTTTTTCGCGCTGTTCTTTCTGTTTGGCCTTTTCATCCCTTATATTTTGTTCCTGCTCAAGACCTTTAAGGGTTATCTCTTTCTGGGTTTCAACCAACTCAACATATATCTTGCCTTGCGCATCTGCGTTACCTTTGGCATCTTTATACTGTTGTTCAAGGCTGAGTTTTTTATACTTCAATACCTTGACATCCAAATCTATTAATTGGTTGGCAGTACCCCCGGCCTGTTTTAACCTCTCTTTCTCAACCTCTGTCTTTGCTTTTAACACAGACAAGTCTTCCTCATCCAATTCCCTGTTGGCTGCGTTGCGTCTTTCGATAGCGTCTTTTTGTCTTTCAAGAGCTTCGGTAGCGTCATCCGTGGCATCCCCAAACGCTCCCATCGCATATGCGGCAGCTCCTAACGCAATCACAATAACACCTATTCCTGTAGCCGCCAGTGCGATAGTAAACCCCCTGGTAGCGGCTGTGGCCTTCCCGGTTACTGCGGTATATATGACCTGTACGGTGTTTAATGCTCCGGTTCTTAATGCTTGCAGGGTTGTAATGGCAGCACTTTCTTTCTGAAGGGTATTAACGATTGCCTGAATACCGGACAGTGCAGACATGGTAGCCTGCAACTTGACCATTGTCTTTTGCAGGTCTTCGTTTTCATCCCCGACTAAAGCGGTAATACCCTGAACGGCAGCAAAGCCTCCGACAATGCCTTGCGTTAAATCTATGAACCCGTCCAATGAGCGTGAATCGCTGGCAAGGTTTTTTACTTTCTGGTTGACATCACCGATCCTGTCCTGAAGCTGTCCGGCTTCCCTTGATAGCTTATTGAACTGGTCGTTATCCAAAGTCCCGGACGCAAGCAATTCTTTCATTTCCTTAAGCTCCTGCTTTAAGGATTTGGCTTTACGTTCCGCTTTTTCTACGGTGTCGTTGTCATCCAGTATTAAATCGACCTCTATTTTTTGTTTTGCCATGATTACAGTAATTGAAAGAAGTTGGTTGTATTAACCGCCGTTAGTGTGAAGTTGGTGTAAAAGGTTGATTCCACGTCAAAATAGTCCGCTGACGGGTCCCAGGGGTCTGAAAAGTTCGGATAAGTCGGTAGGTCGGTAGCTACCGAAAACTGCCCTGTATCACCACCGTTATAATAAAAATCCACCGTCCCGGCATCGGCAGGCCAAACGGCAATCCAATAGTATTCATTGTTGGCATACAGCAGGTCAATCACAGCGGACAGCGAAGCGAATGTCCAGTCTTGTGCCGTGCCGCCCACATCGGTATTTCCTGTCGTGAATCTTAACGCACCTACCGCCCCGGCGTTGTCATCATACAAAGCCATAACACAACCTGACGTTCCACCGAAGTTCTTAATCAGGTAGGCTAAAAGTTCATCAGCCGTTCCCGCTCCTGCCGTGTTCTGAAAACGACACGCAACCGGATTAAGTCCGATTGCAAAAGCGGTTCCACCGGGTGATGTTTGTCCAAAGGTTGCCATTACTTCTTATCTTTCTTAACCGTCTTGAGCTTGTCGCTGTAGTGCTTCTTAATATCCATTACTTCCAGGTCCGTGTGCCGGTCTTTCCATTTTCCGTTCTTAAAAAACAGTTGAACGGGGAACCTCAAAGCGGTTTTATATCCTCCGGGTTTATCACTGTGGTCGTGAATTTCAAAGCCTTCGTTTATTAAATCCTGATCTGTCATACTTCCTGTCCTACTGCCAGCACATCCCATTTGGTGTCTGCTGAATTATACTTGGTTCCCATATACAAGGTTTTGCTTGCTACTGTTAATGTTGGCATTGTCACCCCTATAGGTCTGTAGATAGCGTTATATGCAAGTGTTCTGGGCGTGCCGTCGTCCTTTATTCTTATAATCATCACCTGTCCATCCGCAGGGGTTCCGCTTGGATCGGCAAATGTGGCATTGTTGGCAAGGGCTGTTATATGGAAATCAAAATCATCCCCTGATCCCGCATTAGGTGTTGGGGTAGTGCTGTCTGTAATACTATGTATCCTCTTGGTTGTGACAGGTAAAGTCTGGAATTCTATAATACCCGTGGAGCTGTTATAAGTCCATACCTGTTCATCCGAAGGGGTGCCTACGGTTACTTTTTTACCTCCAATATACAACTGATCGTTTTCCCCTATTGTCAGGTCATCGGTATTTATTAGAGTTACATTCTGGGTGCCGGGAAGGATTGTATTATTATTGCCCTGAATGAGTATCTGTGTGGACCCGTCCCCTACAACATTGCCCGTACCGCCCACGGAAACACCTGTTACATTCTTGCCTATCTTATTGCCCCAGGCTTTTACTGTTCCGTTTCTTAGCTCCCTGAGTAAATCCCCGGCATCCGCACCGCCCTGTCCGGGTCCGCCTTCCTGCGTGGTTACTGCTGTTGAGGTTTGGGTAAAGGTGTTGATCTTTAATAACTTGCAAAGCGTGGTACGTTTCCCGTCAGGGTTGTAATCCTGCACTTCCAGTAAGCGGTAATACGCATCCCGGATATAATAAAGCGGCCTGAAAGACAGGTCATGAATATCGTCAGCATTCAGTTTAAACCATGCTGTTATGAGTTTGGAGTCACGGTGTCCTATTTCCTGCCATTGCGTTTCATGAAACTGAAAATAGAGGTTATTGTTTGTTATCTCGATGCCCCCTTGTCCGGGGACGGTGTAAAAGAATAACTCAGGCGTAGCAAATTCCAAGGAGTAATTTGGTGCCGTCACATCATCAATCGGTCCGGCATACGGGTATTGACTGTACTGCGTTCTTGTTCCGGTGGTGTCCCAATACACCATATTCCCGGTCTTCATGTTTCCGTAATATGCTATAATCGGATTATTCGACTTTTCGGCCCCGTCCCCGTTAAACATTGTCACCATGTTCACATTTCCAAAATCCGTATCAGTGCGAAGTGGACATAAAGCGAAGGGAAGTTTTAACTCACGTTTGTCTTTTACAAAGTCATTATCAAATATCAACCGTTTGTATCCATAGTCATACCCTACTGATTGTTTGTAACTCCTGGAAAGATCGTCATCATTATTTGAATAGGTGAATAACAATTCTTTGTTTTCCAAAAGCCCTTGCGGGGATATGGTGAAATCTTTGGACGTGTCCAGTTTGGTAGTCCAGTTAATAACATCGCTTGTAAAATAGTCGTCCCTTGGTTCAAGTATCAACCCATCATTGGGAAGGGAATCAATGTAGACATTAAATAATTTGAACACCCCCATCAAAAAGTCTGTTTGCTTCATGTCGGGAAGGATGGACGCTATATCAAAAGTCTGTCCGTACTGTATTTGCCCGTCAATAAAGAAACCGAAGTTATTGGTAGATGTAAGTAGTGAGAAGTTAGATATATTACCGTTCTTTATTCCCGAAATGGTTGTGGCTCCCAATAAACATACACGCACTTCGTCGCTGGCTTCAAATAATGTGTTTGCTGCCAGAAGGTTCACCACACTTATAGATGCTGGGTTGCCTGATGTAACCGCCGGGATGTTGACTGTCTGGCTACCTATAACTGCATATGCTCCCGCCCTCTTGCGGATAACCACAAAATTTACAGATACATTGGTAAGACTAGTATTAAATGTGATGTTAGCGTTAAAACTTGATACAACATTTGCGTAGCCTTCGCTATTGGCTCCTATAGTCAAGGTTCCTGTTGTCGGGTTATACTGTGAATCAGGATCCGCCTGCTCAAAATTAAAAAGTAGCTGAGTATCCCATACCAAAGACAAGTTGGTGTAGTTGGCGTTTGATACAGGCACAATAGTTTGGTTGCTGGTCGCCCTGATAGCTTCAACCCGTGTTTGAGCGATAGCGGCCTGATCCTGGTGGAAGCGTTTAACATCGCATTCGATAATCAGCCTTTTGAATTGTTCGGTTTCAAAGAAGTTGGCAATATCCTGGCTGTATCCCTGCTCATGAATAATCGAGTTAACAATATGTTTTACATACATCCACGGCTTGAAGGCTTCGTAGTTGTACGACCATTCAGCAATAGACCCTGAACGGTTAAATACAGCCTTGCCCCTGTTAAGGTAAGGATAGCATGGTTTTATAACAGGGTCAAATGTCTCTGTCCATGAATCGGTTATGCTCGTGTCGTCCCATGTAGCCGTACCAAGCGTAGTAAGATCATTTAAAGTGAGGTTGGCAATATCGGAGAACAGGGTTTTAACCTGACCATAAATAACGATTTCGTAAATAACCTTGTTCTCTTCAACAATTCTTATATCGGTAAGCTGGCAATACCCTTTTATCTGGATAAAACTATCTTGTGAGTAAATACACGATGCTTTTTTGGCCGGGTTGAAGTCGGGGTTAAGTTGTGCCGAATCCCTGATGCTGAAATTGACATCAAACAGGGATCCGAAAAGATCATCATTGGCCTTTGATCCCGGTATTTCCACTGTTTTAGTAAAGTCGGACTTACGTTTTGAGGGATCGACAATAGAATATACCTCTTTGGTAATATTAATTTCCAAGCCTTCAATCGTATCAACCTTGTACCCGCCTATAGTCAGTTCATTCCTCATAATCTCTGACGCTGGTTTCTGACTGATCGCTCGACTTCTATCTCGACATTAAATAGTTTTTCCTGTAGTACGGTTTTGGCCTGGTATGAATTGGTTGTGATGTTAATAGGGATGAACTCACCGTCTATAATCATGTACACCCTTGGGGATGCAATTAACTCTTTCAGCCATACAGCGATTTCACTGGGTATAAAACCGGACCGGAGCTTATACATCTGTTTAAAACTGGAATGAAAGACAGAACTTTCTACCTGTGACTTGGAATATGTCAATGTGGTGGCGGTCTTTACCCCTAATATACGGGAGTACCTGGATTGTTCGGCTTCTATAATATCATCTGAAACCTGAGTGAAGTTAAACGCATCAAACCGGCCCAGGGGGTTGAGCCAGAACAGGCGGGTATATCCTGACCGTGTACAATCCCTGTCAATATCAAACCGTTTACTCGCTATTTTCTGTGTGCCGAATGAGTTAATAATATCCACCTTGTAATACGCCGTGTCATCTTCTATCAACGGTTGGGTGCCTACGGATAAAGATGTGTTATTCAGGTCATCCGGACCGCAAAGGATAGATAAGAACTGCTGATCTGTTGCCGTCATTGCTGAGTACGGGTTATTGATCATTGCGGTTTTAAGAAGATTTCCGGATACGTCATACGTTCGGACCTGTAACCTGTCAATACCTTGTGTGCCTGCTACATTCGTGATCGTTCCAAGCTCATAACTATCCCCGGTCCTGATAGGAATGTCTGGGGAGTTGGTCAGCCAGTCCACTTCTTCTAAGGTACCCAGAAAGATAACCCGGTTGTTGTTAATGGAATGTTCGCCCCACTGGTCAAAATTCTCTGCTGAGTTGATAGCCTTGATATGTGTGGAGTTACCGGAAGCCCCTACCGATATACTGCCGTCAGGTCCGTACTCTTCCGCTACGTTAATGTAGTATTCTATATGGCAGTTGACTGACTTTTGCCAGCCTGTCGTTTGGGCGATCAGGTTAGCTATGTCGTAACTAAGATAATTCTCAATGTGCCTGTGGGTGTCGAAATAAAGCGTACCGTAATCAGGGTCTTTGGGTATCCTGAATTGCTTCAGTACGTTCCCGGAAGCATCACATATTTGCGTTCTGAACCTGAAATTAGTTTGATGTGCCTGGGTGGAAGAGGCGACAAACCAGTTGGGGTCAAACCCCGACATGTATAAATCCGGTTCCTGATGATAGACAATGCTCACACATTAATATGTGTAAAGCCTTAAATAGTGACCTACGCTTTTAACCCACTGATTATCTTTACCTCTATGTCTTCCCCTAGAACTTTGTTGAGCTTGTCGGTCAATCGCTTGAATCCTTTGTCATTAAACACATCTGAATAAAACCGGGTGCCATCTATACCTTTCGACTTAACCGCCCTTGACATAGCGTATGCCATTTGAAAACTCCTATCCAGTACGGTTTGTTTTGATTCCGATTT
>CALMKH010000180.1 GCA_937867025.1 uncultured Bacteroidota bacterium
GACAATCCTTCCTTGAAATTGGACAGGATCGGGTTTTCAATGATTTCACCGACACCGCCGCCGATATTTTTCTGAGGCTTGGCCATAAGTCCCCTCATACCGCCCAGCTGCCTGATCTGTTCTTTTGAACCCCTGGCGCCTGAGTCAAGCATCATGTAGATCGGGTTGAAGCCCTGGTCATTCTCAGCAAGTTCTTTGAGAAGAATTTCACCAACCTGTGAGTTGATCCTGGTCCAGATGTCTATCACCTGGTTGTAACGCTCATTATTGGTGATGAAACCATTTTCATAGTTGAACTTGATTTCGTCAACTTCTTTCCTTGCCTTTTCGATCAGTTTTTCCTTAGCATCAGGGATCTGAACGTAATTGAGGTTGAATGACAATCCGCCCTTGAAAGCGAAGTGGAATCCGAGATCCTTGATGTCATCCAGGAATTTGGCCGTACGGGCCACTCCTACTTCTTTTACGAAATTGCTGATGATATCCCTCAGGGATTTTTTGGTCAGTAACTGGTTAATATAACCAACTCCTTCCGGAACAACCTGGTTGAACAGCACCCTGCCTACAGTTGTTTCAATAAGCTTGGTGACTATTTCCCCTTTTTCGTTCTTATCTTTCAGCCTGCATTTGATAAATGCATGCAAGTCTGCTTTCTTTTCATTATAAGCAATGGTTACCTCTTCCGGAGAATAGAATGTTATGCCTTCGCCTTTTACAACCCTTTCCGGAGTCGACCTTCTGCCCTTGGTAATATAGTACAGCCCGAGAACCATGTCCTGAGACGGTACGGTTATAGGAGAACCGTTAGCCGGGTTGAGAATATTGTGAGGAGCAAGCATCAGCAACTGGGCTTCCAGTATGGCAGCATTTCCAAGAGGAACGTGCACAGCCATCTGGTCACCGTCAAAGTCAGCGTTGAAACCGGTACAGGTAAGCGGATGCAACTGTATTGCTTTTCCTTCGATCAGCTTAGGCTGGAAAGCCTGAATACCCAACCTGTGCAGTGTTGGAGCACGGTTTAGGAGTACCGGATGTCCTTTCAGTATATTCTCCAGGATTTCCCAGATGATAGGTTCTTTTTTATCAACAATCTTCTTTGCAGATTTAACGGTTTTGACAACACCTCTTTCGATCAGTTTCCTGATAATGAATGGTTTGAACAATTCTGCCGCCATAGCCTTGGGGAGACCGCACTCGCTGAGCTTCAGCTTTGGACCCACAACGATAACGGAACGGCCTGAGTAGTCGACACGTTTACCAAGCAGGTT
>CALMKH010000181.1 GCA_937867025.1 uncultured Bacteroidota bacterium
TCACCCTTGTAAATGTTGCGGCCCTTGTATTTGCCGCAAGGTACAGGCTTAAACGCCGATAAGGACAAGACCATTACCGCCAAAAGGAAAACTTTCAAAAACGTTTTCATGCAACGAAAATAAAATGAAAGCGAAAGAAAAAAAAATCAATTCTTGAACGGGGTTAGCGAAGCAAATGAAAGGTGCCCCTGTGTTCGTTATACCGGTGCGAAGGGCATCCGTACTCAATGATATATACATATACATCCATCTCGCAAACCCTACCTTTAAATGTTCCATCCCACCCTACCGACGGATCGGATGTTTCGAACACTTTCTCGCCCCAGCGGTTGAATATCCTGAGATTATACACCATGCCCTCGTCGTAATATGGTAATTCAGGCATGTAAATGTCGTTCAGCAGGTCGCCGTTCTTAGGAGTAAACGCATTCGGAATAAAGGCTTTATATTTATTGGATCCCTGATCAAAACAAGTGAAGCTCACTTCCTTTTCAACCTTGCACATATCTTTATCCTTAACCACCACCCTGAATTGTTTCGGATCACAGTTCCTGTACTTTATATCCGGCATGATCCTGTCACAATTCAAACAGATGGCTTCTCCGGCCCAATTGTACATGTCCACCTGGTATGGCATCGAATCAAGCTCTATGAACATGTTCAGAGTATCGCCGGGATCCAGGCAATCCGTCAGCACGGGCTGCGTTCTTATTTTCATGTGAGGTTTCGATTTAACCATGATTTCCCGCTCAAAATACAGGGTGCATAATCCTTCCACCAGCAAGATCTTGACTAAGTACAATCCTGTATCATGATACACGTGGTACAGCTTGCCGAAATCCGTTATCCCGTCGCCCCAGTTCACTTCCAGGGTTCCCAGACTGTAATTGCCCGTTATCTTCACGCGCATGGTATCGCAGGTCACTTCATTAACATCGATCTTTATGTCTGGAGCCGATTCCACGCTTATTTCGAAGGAATCCAGTCCAACGCAATACTGATTGGAGGCCATCACCGTTATCCGGTACTTCCCGATGGCGCGAGGACGGAAAACAAAAGGATTGACAAGCGAATCCGCAAGGACATGGTTGACAAACCACTTGGGGTGCATGAGGTTTGACGGAGAATATTTCAGATAGATTTCACTGCCGAGACACATTTTCGTCCTGCTCCGGGAAAGATAAACAGATGGCGCTCCGTTCACGCGGATAGTATCAAGTGAAACAGAATCAGAACCGCAGGCGGACACCGCTTTTATATACGGAACATATACCCCCGGTATCATGTACTGGTAAGTGACTGTCTGGTGAAAAACCGTTCCTTTCGATGAACCTCCATCGCCGAAATACAGGTTATATTCCGTCCCTTCAGTACTGTTGTTGATAAAAGTCACCATCTCATAATTGCACAGGCTTTTTTTGTTGTGCTCGCCTGCTGCCCGGATCACATTCGGTATCACCTTATACGTTGCCGTGTCCTTGAGAATGCCGCAGTACTTCATATATGCCGTCAGGATTATATGGTAATCCTTAAGCGAAGTGGTATTGTTGAAATAAGGAAGCCTCAACACCTTGTTCAGGCTCGTCTTGCCATTGCCGTAATCCACCCTGAATGAATCGATGGGGCCATATGACGTATTCACCAGTTTAAGCGTGTCTCCATGGCAACCCGGATTTAAGCCAAGCAGTTCGATGGCTGCATAGCTTCTCTGGGGTATCCTTATCCTGGCGGAATCCAGGCTTGTTCCGCATTTGCTGGATGCTGTTCCATAAATGCCTATATAGCGGGGTTGAAAAGATTTTGGAACGGCCATACGGACCGAATCGCCGGAATAACTGATATTGTTGCAGCTCACCGTATAGGTTTCGCCATAGCCTTTGTTCGTGAAATAAGCGGTTATGATGACCGAATCACAATTCAGCGTATCACTTATCACATTCAGCCGTGCAGAAGGACCGGGATATATGGTAATGGGTTTTATCGTGCTGTCCGGACAATGGGTCCTGGCGACCAGCTTGACATTGTACGTGCCAGGCTTGCCATACGTATGGGATGCCGGATCGACCAGGTAAAAACTGCCGTCCCCGAACTCCCAGCGGACGATGGGTTCAGGTGTTTTTTTCCTGAAAAGCACCGGGCTGTCCTGACATGCCGGGGTTATAAAATCAAAATCCGGCGTGAATGTGTCATGGACAGATATATCCAGCGAATCATTAAACACACACGATTTTATGGTATTGACATAATAGGCCTTGTATTTTCCAGGACCGGTAAGTGCCGACCGGAACGTATCGTTCCTGACCCCTTTGCCGGAATAATCAGCGGGCAGAAGCTCATCCAGGTTCAGGAATGCCTTGTCCTGGTAACAGAGGTGCTGCCCGGGCAAAGGCGCGGCTCCGCCAAGGATTTCCACTTTTACGTCAAGCGTATAACAAGTCGAGTTGAGGTCTGTCAGGGTCAGTATATATGTGCCCGGCGTTTTGCCTTTCGAATGGAAGAAACTGTCGTTTGTGATTGCCCCGCTCCATTTTCTCCAGAATCCTTTGGGCAGCGTGAATAAAGCGTTCAGGTTGATCATCGTATCCGCATTTTTGCAGATATGGATGGGGTCGGGCGACTTGACTTTTGGAGAGATAAAGAACGAATCCCTGTTGGTAATGGTCTTGCAGGCGCCAATGGAAGTGACACTGACATAATAACGTCCGTATGAAAGTGAACCGAAGGCACCTGGATACAGGGTGTTTATCGTTTTGTCCAGACTGTTCCCGCTGATCTTCCATATCACCTGCAGCGGAACGCCATTGCTTGTATCAACAAAACCGTCCAAATTGATGCCCAGTGTATCGATGCATCCGGGAAGAGGCTTTATGGCTATTATCGGATTATTGATCAGGGTGAGTTTCGCTTTCCGTGATGTTCTGCTGCAGGCCCTGTTAAACCCTTCCTGATGTATGATCACATCTCCTTTGTTCATCATGAGAAGGCGCACCGTATCGTCATTCATGGTGGATCCCCCGAGAAGGCTGAAACTGTTAGGCGGATTAAATGTATAATGAATCGAGTCGCAGTATTTCGACGTGTCAACAAGCAACAGGGTATCCCCTATGCATATCACACTGTCAGTAAACGCAGCCATGGATGGGCGAAGGAATTTAAACGCCGGTTCGGGGACTTTCAGCACATTCACTATTTTAGAGATCGTATCGGTCTGGGCGCATGGCGCTGTAGTATTGGCGATCATTTTAATGACCTGCCTGCCCGACTTGTCGAATTTTACTGATGGAGGTGTGGTGGCTGTCGATACGGTATCGTTATAGAACCACTTGAATTTTGTGCTGTCCTTGCACGAAAGGTTGGTTATATTGAGTTGTCCTCCTGCGCAGATAACCGAATCCGTGGTGAATATGGCCCTGGGTTTAAGGAATATGGTGATGCGGGAAATCACCGGGTAATCCAGGCCGAAGGTATCCACCGCTATGATGCCGAAATACACGTTCACCGAGCGGTAACAGGTGGCCAGCACCATGCTGTCATCAAAGTCGTAGACATGCGCCCCGTTGGCTTTGGTATAAATGGTATCCCTGTAATGCGGATATATCGGGTCATTGAAATAATTGTAATCGTGGATATAATATTTTACCGTTTTGGCGGAATCCTTGGTAAGGTTTTCCATTTTTAGCGTATCCTTTTCGCAGGATGAACTCAGATTGATCATCCCTATCACACGCATCCCAGTCTGCGGGTTCGGTCCCTGGGCGCTTACCAGGTTCGCGAAGAACAAAAGCAAGGCTACAAACAGAGTATTTCTACTTAGTTTTTTGCATAAAAAGGCCGGCGAAGCCCATTTATGCGGACTGTTGTTCACACACATACACCTCAACAAATACATCTTTTTGATACTTAACGCATCAACTATTTCTTACCATTAAAATAGGGGGAACAAATCTATTCAAAAATGTGAATAATCTGTTAATTACCCTGTTAAAAATTTAAAAAATAATTGTAAAGTGGAGCATGGGATTTGTAAATACCTTAAATTAAGATACTTGCATAATTGAAGTAATTAACAAACCTATTTGCAAAACATGCCGGAATTAAGTCTAAAATACTAAAAAAATTAAAAACTGTTCAAAACTGCAGTTTACGGAAACGTTCATTCAAGGGAATATACCTTCTTAATGAAGATTCTGCAGCATCAGTGCCGCAGAGATCGCAATGAAAAAACCCAGTAAATAACCTGCCACACAATTGCAGAATACCGTCAGGGGCCATCTTGTTTCCTGGTCAATCGTATGATTGATGAGGGCTACAACCTGGCAGGTACCAAGCAAAATCATGATCGTGATATAAGTCCCTGCATCGGGCAATCCTG
>CALMKH010000182.1 GCA_937867025.1 uncultured Bacteroidota bacterium
ATGCGGAAATAGATTTTGTTTTGTTTGACGAGCAAAGCAAGGTGATGAAAAAGCTGGTTTTCAAAAAGTCGAAAGCCGAGTTATTCGCTCAGGCAGCCAAAGCCAGGTATATGATCGACAGGTATGATGCCATTGCAGCAATGGAAAAGATTCCTGTTAAAGAGAAGTTCGCATTTTTCAAGGAGCGTTTCTCCGCTGAAAAACATTACGCCATAAGGGCTGAAATCGCCAGGCAGCTTGCAAACGATAAAACACTGGCAGATTGGCATCAGAATGTTGTGAAGGATCCTAAGTCGGAAGTCAAGAACAGTTATATACAGGCGGTTAAAGTACCTTCAGAGCTAAAGGCTATACTGGAAGCCCTTTTGAAGGACAGCAGCAATATGGTGGTTGAAAATGCGCTTGATAAGCTTATCGGCGACAAGAAGATACATATCAATGATAAACTGAAATACCTGGATATGCTGAGTGAAATGTCCGGTCAGAACAATAACATAAGGGCTAAATGGCTGGAGCATATGTGGACACTGAATGTGGGCGATAAAGGAACTGTGGAAAAGGAATTCGAGCGGCTGTCAGGTCCGAATTACGAGTTCCGCACCCGCTTAAACATTGCTGCTGTCCTGAAGAAGGTTAAATTCATCAACGCCAGGATAGCGGCTAACATGCTGGATGCAACACTCAGCTACAATGGCAGGCTTGCGGCTCCGCACGCGGAAATCCTGAAGGAGATGAAGAAGAACAAGGCATACAATGCCATCATACAGGCGGAAATAGCCAAACTGAGCCCTGATAAACAGCAAGCTCTCAAGACGATGGAAATAAAGGATTAAATTTTTACAAAAATAAAAAAAGCCGCAAATCTGATTTGCGGCTTTTTTTATGTCCGGCTATAAGCGGTCAGGAATGCAGTATCTGCGGGTTCCTGTCTATGTCAGCCTTTGGATCAGGCCCATAGCTGTTTTCTCCTTTATTGCCTTCTTTACAGGCTAACACCAGGTTATAAACAGGGATAAGGCAATACCAGCCGCTTTTGCCGGTGTCATGCATCCGCCTGACAGACACCGCTATAGAGGGGATTAATACGGCCAGTGAATAGATGTTGCCTAAAAAGGGGAGGCGGATGGTTACCCCGATAAACGTTAATACCATAGTAATCAACACGTTAAAGATGACAAACATCCAGTACTCTTTTCTTCTGGCGCGGCCAGCGAAAGTGACGTAATTTTGTAAAACTTTTAAATACCAGTTCATAATTTTTATATATTTGTGACAGGACAAACATAGGAAACGGGATCAATATTTGGCGCTTTTCAGCATGTTTAAATTATAGCTAAAGATTCATTCCACGGATAAAAGCGTCAACCTGACTAAAAAAAGGGAGAAAATGAAACAAAATATTATCTTTGCGGTTCTTATTTCTAACTCCATACGGTTTGGAAACCAATTTAACTTCCCAGCGTAAAAAAGATCATATTGACCTTGCATTCCTTTCTCAGACGGTTGAGAGGGACACCAGGTTTTATTATGAACCTTTCCTGTCAGCGCATCCCCTCAATGAGTCCATCCCCAAAACGGTCATAGCGGGTAAAACCCTTAGTATGCCATTATGGATCAGCAGCATGACGGGAGGTACGGAGAAAGCAGGCATTATCAATAAAAACCTGGCAAAGGCCTGCAGGGAATTCGGCATGGGCATAGGACTGGGGAGCTGCCGCATAATTCTTACAGACAATGCTTACCTTGGGGATTTTAACATTCGCAAATATCTTGGTGACGATCTCCCGCTTTTTGCCAATCTGGGGATAGCGCAAGTGGAGGAACTCCTTGAGAAAAACAAGCTGGAGCTTATCGGAGAACTTATACGCAAAGTAGAGGCCGATGGTCTCATTATTCATGTAAACCCCTTGCAGGAGTGGTTGCAGCCGGAAGGCGACCTGATCAGGTTTTCCCCGATAGATACCATAAAACGGTTACTCGACAAGGTGGATGTAAAAATCATTGTCAAGGAAGTTGGCCAGGGGTTTGGACCCAGGTCATTCAGGGAGCTTTTCCAGCTTCCTGTCGAGGCCATAGAATTCGGCGCACATGGCGGTACGAATTTCTCCGCCCTTGAATTGCACAGGCAGGAGGAACAAACCAAAAACCAGCTTGAACCGCTGGCAATGATAGGGCATTCTGCCACGGAAATGATGGATTACGCCAATCAGGCGCTCGATGAATTGGGAAGCCGGGCGTTGTGCAGGAACATCATAGCAAGCGGAGGGGTGAAAAATTTCCTGGATGGGTATTACCTGATAAGAACATCCAAAGCCAACTCCGTATACGCCCAGGCATCAGCTTTTCTCAAGCATGCCACAGGCGAATATGAACAGCTTAAAACATATTGCGAGTTGCAGAGGAAAGGGCTGCAAACATGTTATCAATACCTTGAGATCAAAACCGCATAAAAACATCATTCAAAACGCATATTTCAAATACCACTAATACATACAGCAAATAACAATGGCGACGATAAAAGGATTTTCAAAACTGAGCAAGGAAGCAAAAATTGAATGGATAGTATCCAATTACATGGATAACGATGCCGATGCCATTGAGTTCTTGAAGAGTTACTGGCACCCGGATACGGCCGTTCAAAAACTTCACGATGAGTTTATAGAAAACACCATTACGAATTTTTACCTGCCTTTCGGTGTAGCTCCCAATTTCAAAATCGACGGGAAGATGTACTGCATACCAATGGCCATTGAAGAAAGTTCGGTAGTGGCAGCGGCTGCCAAGTCGGCTAATTTCTGGCTCGACCGCGGGGGATTTCATACCACGATTCTCGATTTTGAAAAAATAGGTCATGTGCATTTTATCTGGGAAGGCTCAGATCCGCGGAACCTGCAGGCCTTCTTCGACAGCATTAAAGAAAAGCTGCGTACCGGCACCAACCACATCACGAGGAACATGCAGATGCGCGGCGGTGGAATACTGGATATAGAGCTGGTGAATCTCACATCCCTCGAGCCCGGCTATTACCAGATAAAAGCCACTTTTGATACCTGTGACAGCATGGGCGCCAATTTTATCAATTCGGTGCTGGAGGAGTTTTCAAAAATATTGAGAAGTGAGATCGAGATCACGGATCTGCTGGAAGGAAATGAACGAAAAGTCCAGGTAGTCATGTGCATACTCAGCAATTATACGCCTAACTGTGTTGTGAGGGCCGAGGTAAGAGCTCCGGTTGAACAAATGGCAGAAGGCGAAGGCATGACAGGCCAGCAATTTGCTGAAAAATTCTGTCGTGCGGTGCGGATTGCGGAAATCGAGCCGTATCGCGCCACGACGCATAACAAAGGTATAATGAATGGGGTCGACAGCGTGGTGATAGCTACCGGAAATGATTTCAGGGCCGTTGAGGCATGTGTGCATACCTATGCGTCACGCAGCGGTAAATATACCAGCCTGACACATGCCGAGATAAAAAATGGCGAGTTCAGGTTCTGGATAGATATCCCACTGTCTCTGGGAACTGTGGGCGGACTCACCAATCTTCACCCGATGGTGAAATTTGCGTTGAAGCTCCTGGGAAATCCAGATGCCCGGGAGTTGATGAAATTAGCTGCCGTAGTGGGCCTGGCACAGAATTTTTCTGCTTTGCGCTCGCTGGTTACTTCTGGCATCCAGAAGGGTCATATGAAAATGCATTTGCTGAATATCCTCAACCAGCTGGAAGCGACAGAAGAAGAGAAAAAAGCGATCATTCATCACTTTAAGGACCATGTGGTGAGTTACAGTGCGGCGGTAGAAGTGTTCTGCAAGATCAGAGGCATTGAAGTGCCTAAAGTCATAAATACGAAAAAATAAGACGGACCAGTTGAATCCCCAGCATTTTTACAGCCATGGCAAATTGCTTCTTTGCGGAGAGTATGCGGTATTGGATGGAGCCACGGGGTTTGCATTACCTTGCAGGAAAGGCCAGGATCTTAATGTTGAAGTGGTGAAGCAGGCAGGGTCGGGCGTGCTGAAGTGGAAAAGCCTGGATGCGAAAGGCAAGGAATGGTTCAGCGCCGTTTTTCAGCTTCCTCACATGATCGTTCTCGATTCAACGGATGGAACGGTGGCAACACGCCTGGTTCGACTTCTTATAAATGCAAAAGCATTGAATCCGCAGTTTCTTCAGGAGGCGCAGGACATTCAGGTGACCACCCGGCTGGAGTTCGGCCTGGATGAAGGACTGGGCAGCAGCTCAACGCTGGTCAATAACCTGGCCAAATGGGCAGGCATCAATCCGTATGCCTTGCATTTCAGCGCTTTTAAAGGCAGCGGTTATGACATCGCTGTAGCAAATGAAGGGAAGCCTCTTTTATACACGATGAATGGCACTGATCCTAAGATTGAAGTAGTCGAATGGAAAAGGAATTTTACCGATAAGCTGTATTTTGTCCATCTGAACAAAAAGCAGGATAGCCACGAGCAGATAGCCTCTTACAAACACCGGATAGCGAATACCCAGGTGGCACAGATTTCACGGATAAGCCGGCTCATCAGCGTCAATGAAGATTACTTCGAGTTTTGCCTGTTACTCGAACTGGCGGAGAATGAAATAAGCCTGGTGCTCGGCATGCCAACGATCAAGCAGAGGCTTTTCAGCGATTTCCACGGAACGGTTAAAAGTCTTGGCGCCTGGGGCGGTGATTATGTTCTCGCGACAGGGACTGATACGGTTGACTATTTCACGGCTAAGGGGTATGACAGGATCATTTCCTACAAAGATATGATAGCAGAATGAGTGCAAGTGAAGCATATACAGCGGCCTGGACCAGTCCTTCCAATATTGCCCTGGTGAAATACTGGGGTAAAAAAGGAGAACAGTTGCCGGCCAATCCATCCATCAGTTTTACCCTGGATAAAGCGCTGACTGACACGGCTGTTCATGCCGCCAGGCATGCCGGAGGGAAAGGTGTGAGCATTGATTTTTATTTTGAAGGGCAGAAAAACGAGTCCTTCGAAAGAAAACTGGTTGCGTTTTTGGAAAAAG
>CALMKH010000183.1 GCA_937867025.1 uncultured Bacteroidota bacterium
CTGATAATAACCCTCCTGTAAAGGTCGTTCAGGTCGGAGGTAGCAAACCTGCCACCTTCCAACGGCACTAACGGACGCAGTTCCGGCGGAATAACCGGCAGCATCTTCATTATCATCCATTCAGGGCGGTTAATATTGCCGTCCCTGTTGGCAGAACGGAAGCTTTCGATGACCTTCAGGCGTTTAAGAGCCTCGGCCTTACGTTGTTGAGATGTCTCGGTTGCGGCCTGGTTCCTCAGGCTATAGCTCAGGCCATCAAGATCCGTAAGGTTCAGCAGTTCCCAAAGGGCTTCGGCACCCATTTTGGCGACGAATTTTTTCGGATCCGTATCTTCAAGATACTGGTTTTCTTTTGGCAGCTTGTCCAGTATGTCTAGGTATTCCTCTTCGGAAAGCAGGTCAAGCTTGTTAATGCCCTGGTATTCTCCGGGCTGGATCACGATATATCGTTCATAATACACCACCAGGTCGAGCTTTTTACTGCTCAAACCGAGGAGATAGCCTATCTTGTTGGGGAGAGAACGGAAGTACCATATATGCGCCACAGGAACAACAAGGTTGATGTGGCCCATTCTTTCGCGTCTTACTTTCTTTTCAGTCACTTCAACGCCGCACCTGTCACAAACGATACCTTTATACCTGATACGCTTGTATTTTCCGCAATGGCATTCGTAATCCTTGATCGGTCCGAATATCCTTTCACAGAATAGTCCTCCCATTTCAGGCTTGTAACTGCGGTAGTTTATAGTTTCAGGCTTGATAACCTCACCAAAAGACTTCTGCAGGATACTTTCCGGCGACGCCAGTCCGATCCTGATCTTGGTGAAATTACTTTTTATTTTTTGACTCTTTTTTATGGTTGACATTTTTATTTATTCTACTTAAAGTTATAGTTTAGGTTAGCGTTGATTATTCCTCGAAAGTCATTTCAATACCCAATCCTCTCAATTCGTGTATTAATACGTTGAAGGACTCAGGTATTCCGATCTGGGTGATGTTATCACCTTTGACGATGGCTTCATAAGTCTTGGCACGTCCCATAATATCGTCAGACTTGATCGTGAGTATCTCCCTGAGAATATTGGCAGCACCGAATGCTTCAAGAGCCCATACCTCCATCTCACCGAAACGCTGTCCTCCGAACTGTGCCTTACCACCCAACGGCTGCTGCGTAATCATTGAGTATGGTCCGATTGAACGGGCGTGCATTTTGTCGTCGACCATATGTCCGAGTTTCAGCATATAGATGATACCGACAGTTGTAGGCTGGTCGAACCTCTCGCCGGTAAGACCGTCGTAAAGGAACACCTGGCCGTTGATCGGGATATTGGCTTTCTTGGTATAATCGTTGATTTCTGCCGGAGAAGCGCCATCGAAGATAGGAGTTGCAAATTTCAACCCGAGTTCTTTTCCTGCCCAACCCAACACGGTTTCGTATATCTGACCAAGGTTCATCCTCGAAGGCACACCCAGCGGATTCAATACGATATCCACAGGAGTTCCATCCTCAAGGAATGGCATATCTTCCGCACGCACTATACGTGCGACAATGCCCTTATTACCGTGCCTTCCGGCCATTTTATCCCCTACTTTCAGTTTTCGTTTCTGTGCAACATATACTTTAGCCATTTTCAAAATGCCTGTAGGTAATTCGTCACCAACAGTGATTGCATAGTATTCCCTCCTGTAAGCTGCGTATATTTCGGTAACCTGCGACTTGAAGTTCTTGAGTATTTTGTTTACAAGTACGTTTTTCTCGGCATCTGAGGTCCAGTTTGCGAAATTAACATTATCGTAATCAACAGATGAAATGTTCTTCAGTGTGAATTTCGTACCTTTAGGTATCATGTCTTCACCGTAAACAGCCTTAACACCGGCTGATGTTTTGCCGTTCAGCACCTTAAAGAGTTTCTGCACAAGCACTTCCGTTACCTTTGCCTTGTTTTTCTTGTACTCGGCCTCATTTTTAGCCAGCCTGGCTTTCTCGTCGGTCTTGGCGCCCTTCTCTTTCTTGGTTTTTGTGAAGAGTTTCTTGTCAATAACAATACCTTCAGTAGACGGAGGCGCCTTAAGTGAAGCATCCTTAACGTCACCTGCCTTATCTCCGAAGATAGCCCTTAACAGCTTTTCTTCAGGGGAAGGCTCGGTCTCGCCTTTAGGAGTGATCTTTCCGATAATGATATCGCCTTCCTTCAATTCGGCGCCTATCCTGATAAGACCATTTTCATCCAGGTTCTTTGTAGCCTCTTCGCTGACATTCGGTATGTCGTTTGTGAGTTCTTCCTCACCTCTCTTTGTATCCCTTACTTCGAGTTCAAACTCATCGATATGGATAGAGGTGTACCAGTCTTCGCTGACCACTTTTTCAGAAATTACAATAGCGTCCTCGAAGTTGTAACCCTGCCATGGCATAAAGGCCACTTTCAGATTCCTTCCTATTGCCAGTTCACCATCCTGGGTAGCATAACCTTCACAAAGGACGTCGCCTTTGAGAACCCTTTGGCCTTTTCTGACGATAGGCCTGAGATTAATACATGTGCTCTGGTTGGTCCTGAGGAACTTTGTAAGCGTATATGATTTGACATTATTTGCAAAGTTGACGAGTTCATCCTCTTCGGAGAAATCGTAACGAATGCGTATTTCATTAGCATCTACATAATCAATCACGCCGTCACCTTCCGCCATGATAAGGGCGCGCGAATCGCGTGCAACCCTTTCTTCAAGGCCTGTTCCCACGATCGGGGATTCAGGGCGCAGAAGAGGTACAGCCTGACGTTGCATGTTAGATCCCATCAGAGCCCTGTTGGCATCGTCGTGCTCGAGGAAAGGAATCAGGGAAGCAGCTATGGACACGATCTGATTAGGCGCAACATCCATAAAATCAAGCTTATCAGCTTCTACCAGCGGGAAGTCACCTTCGTACCTGGCTTTGATGGCCGCTTTATTCAGGAACTCACCTTTTTCGTTTACTTCCACATTACACTGCGCGATGGTCTTGCCGTCTTCTTCTTCAGCGCTCAGGTAAACCACCGGCTTGTTGAAGTTCACTTTTCCGTTTTCAACAGGCCTGTATGGGGTTTCGATGAAGCCCATGCTGTTGATCTTGGCGTGAACGCACAGTGAAGATATCAAACCGATGTTCGGACCTTCAGGGGTTTCAATCGTACACAGACGTCCATAGTGGGTGTAGTGTACGTCACGAACCTCAAAGCCCGCTCTTTCACGCGACAGACCGCCTGGTCCGAGTGCAGACATTCTCCTTTTGTGAGTGATCTCCGCGAGCGGATTGGTCTGGTCCATGAACTGGGAAAGCTGGTTGGTTCCGAAGAATGAATTGATCACGGAAGACAGTGAACGCGCATTGATAAGATCGGTAGGCGTAAATACTTCATTGTCGCGGATATTCATTTTTTCGCGGATGGTCCTGGCCATACGGGCAAGACCCACACCGAACTGTGCATACAGCTGTTCTCCGACTGTCCTGACACGCCTGTTGCTCAGGTGGTCAATATCATCCACTTCTGAACGGCTGTTGCTCAATTCAATAAGATATGTGATGATCTTAATGATATCTTCATTGGTAAGCACCTTTACATCCATGGATGTTGAAAGGTTCAGCTTTTTGTTGATCCTGTAGCGGCCAACCTCTCCAAGGTCGTAACGCTTATCGGAAAAGAACAGCCTTTCGATAATGCCACGGGCTGTTTCTTCATCCGGCGGATCGGTATTCCTCAGCTGGCGGTAAATATGTTCCACCGCTTCTTTTCCATTATTTGAAGTATCCTTTTGCAGGGTATTGTAAATGATGGTGAAATCGTTCTTTCCTTCTTCTTCCTTGTTGAGGATGATGGTTTTAACACCGGCTTCAACGATTTCATCTATATGGGAATTTTCAAGTATGGTATCGCGCTCGATGATCACTTCGTTACGTTCAATGGAAACTACCTCACCGGTATCTTCATCAACGAAGTCCTCCACCCAGGTACGGAGCACCCTTGCGGAGAGTTTTCTGCCCACATATTTTTTAAGACCGGTTTTGGATACTTTTACTTCTTCGGCAAGCCCGAAGATGTTGAGAATATCTTTATCCGACTCAAACCCTATTGCTCTCAGCAGGGTTGTAACAGGGAATTTTTTCTTACGATCGATATAGGCATACATCACGTTGTTCACGTCTGTAGCAAATTCAATCCATGAACCCTTGAACGGGATAACACGGGCTGAATATAGTTTAGTTCCGTTGGTATGGTATGATTGTCCGAAGAAAACGCCGGGCGAACGGTGCAGCTGGGAAACGATAACGCGTTCAGCGCCGTTGATCACAAAGGTACCGCTTGGTGTCATATACGGAATAGTTCCGAGATAGACATCCTGAACGATGGTTTCAAAGTCTTCGTGTTCGGGATCATTGCAGGACAATTTCAGTTTGGCCTTTAGCGGCACTGAGTAAGTCAATCCTCTTTCGATACATTCCTGAATGGAGTATCTGGGTGGGTCAACAAAATAATCAAGGAATTCCAGGTTGAAGATGTTCCTGGTATCATTTATAGGAAAATTTTCCTGGAACACTTTAAACAAACCTTCGTCAGTTCTTTTGTCTACGTGTGTTTCCAACTGGAAAAATTCTTTGAAAGACTGCAATTGCACATCCAGGAAATCCGGATAATCAATCACTTTATCAATTGATGCAAAATTGATTCTTTTGGGTTGTTTTACTTTTGTTGCCAATTTTGTAAAATTTATTTTAGTTGTTGTTTTTAACCGATTTTGTAAGAAAAAATAAAAACGCCAATAGACCCATCGGTTACTGTGGGTCTATTGGTGTTAAAGGGAGTATGATATTATATTACTTGATCTCAACTTCGGCTCCGGTTTCTGTAAGTTTAGCTTTTAATGCTTCAGCTTCATCTTTTGCGATGTTTTCTTTTACAGGTTTTGGAGCGCCATCTACCAGGTCTTTAGCTTCTTTCAGGCCAAGTCCGGTCAGATCCTTAACGACTTTCACAACGTTCAGTTTGTTAGGTCCGGCGTTTTTCAGGATCACAGTAAATTCGGTTTGAGCGGCAGCAGCTTCACCACCGCCGGCACCGCCGGCTGCAGGAGCAGCAACCACAGCTGCAGCAGCAGCCGGTTCAATACCATGTTCATCTTTTAAAATCTGGGCTAATTCATTTACCTCTTTTACGGTAAGATTAACCAATTGTTCAGCAAATGCTTTTAAGTCTGCCATTTTTCTTGATTTGTTTTTTTAAATTTTTAATTTTTTTCTGATAAGGTTTTCACGATGCCGGCCAACTTGCCGCCACCACTTTGCAACGCTGATATAACGTTGCGTGCCGGAGATTGTAACAATCCCACGATTTCGCCGATCAAATCCTCTTTGGATTTCAAATTGCTAAGTGCATCCAGTTGGTTGTCACCGATGTAAACAGCTGAATCGATGTAAGCGCCTTTCAGGGAAGGCTTGGTGCCTTTTTTCCTGAATTTCAGAATAGCCTGAGCCGGAGCTTTCATGTTTTCGCTGAATAACAAAGCTGATGTACCTTTCAGGGCACTTTCCAATTCACCGAAGTCTTTTCCGGAATTGCGCATGGCTTTTAATATCAATGTATTTTTTGCCACGTGCATGGTAATCCCGTTCTTGAACAACTCACGCCTGAAATTATTCGTATCAATAGCACCAATACTTGATGTATCGGCAATATACAAACAATTGGCTGATTTGAGTTTTTCGGTTAATCCGGCAATTGCCGCGTTTTTTTCTTCTCTGTTCATTTAATTTGTTTAAATACCTGGAATTGATTTAATGTCAATGCATAGACCAGGACTCATGGTAGAGCTGATATACACACTTTTGAAATAAGTCCCTTTGGAAGAAGAGGGCTTAAGTTTGCTGAGGGTCTGCATTATTTCTACTGCATTCTCAGCGATTTGATTAGGTTGGAAGCTAACCTTACCGATTGATGTGTGAATGATACCGGTCTTATCAACTTTGAAGTCGATCTTACCTGCTTTCACTTCTGTCACGGCTTTTGCCACGTCGGGAGTAACAGTTCCTGACTTTGGGTTAGGCATGAGGTTACGGGGACCCAATATTTTACCAAGCTTACCAAGCTTAGCCATTACGGCCGGCATGGTAATGATGATGTCGATATCTAACCAGCCATCGCTGATTTTCTGAATATAATCGTCCAGTCCTACATAATCAGCTCCGGCGGCCTTGGCCTCTGCTTCCTTGTCGGGGGTGCATAATACCAGTACACGAACGGTCTTGCCGGTTCCGTGCGGAAGGGTGGCTACGCCCCTTACCATCTGGTTGGCCTGCTTGGGATCAACACCCAGGCGGACGTCGATATCCACTGATGAATCGAACTTTGTGAACGTTATATCTTTCAATAATTTTGAAGCCTCGTCAAGCGTATATACTTTAGAGGAATCTACTTTCGTTAAAACTTTCTTTCTGTTTTTTGTAAGTGCCATCTGATTTCTGATTAAAAAGGTTTATTTCCTGCAATTGTTATACCCATGCTCCTTGCTGTACCTGCTACCATGTTCATTGCAGATTCCACCTTGAAACAGTTGAGGTCCGGCATTTTGTCCTCGGCTATTTTCCTTACCTGTTCCCAGGTGAGTTCAGCCACTTTTTTACGGTTGGGTTCTGCCGATCCTTTAGCTGCCTTTGTAGCTTCCAGGATCTGGGTAGCTACCGGAGGGGTTTTGATAATGAAGTCAAACGATTTATCGGAGTATACGGTAAGAATGACCGGTAATACTTTACCCATTCTGTCCTGTGTACGCGCGTTAAACTGCTTACAAAATTCCATGATGTTTACACCTTTTGAGCCCAGAGCAGGTCCAATGGGAGGTGCGGGATTTGCTTGTCCGCCTTTTACTTGTAATTTTACGAATCCTGTTATTTCTTTTGCCATAATATTTGCTTATTCTTTTTCCACCTGGTTGTAGTTCAGCTCCAATGGTGTTCTTCTTCCGAAAATTTTCACCATCACCTTGAGCTTTTTCTTTTCTTCATTCACTTCCTCAATGATACCGCTGAATCCCGAGAACGGTCCATCGGTAACCTTTATAGGTTCGCCAACAATGAATGGTTCTGTTGAATCTGTATCCATAGCGCCATTCTCGTCTGCATTACCCAATATCCTGTTCACTTCGGACTGTCTCAGCGGCACAGGGTTATCTTTTGAGCCAAGAAATCCCACCACACCATTGATTCCTTTGATTGTGGCAGCCACTTCACCATGAAATTTCGCCTGTATAAGGATATAGCCAGGGAAATAATTCCTTTCCTTGGCGATTTTTTTTCCGTTCTTAATCTGGTAGACCTTTTCCATAGGAATAAGAATCTGAGGGACATACTCTGTCAGCTTTGCTTTAATAAGCTCGCTTTCAAGGTTGGCCTTCACCTTTTTTTCCTGCCCGGAAACTGCCCGAACCACGTACCACTGTAAGTCTGTTGCTTCCATTCCCATTATTTGAACAAACTATAAAAAAACTCAAGACCATTACCCAGGGTATAATCAATGATCCATACGATGGTGGCAAAGATCAGTGATGCAACCAATACGATGATGGCGCTTTCGCGGAGTTCATCCCATGTAGGCCAGGTTACTTTGTTAAGTAACTCATCAACCGAATGGTTCCACATGTTTCTTATTTTTTCCATTTTTTTGTCTTTTTGCACGAGAGGGGAGATTCGAACTCCCATCGAAGGTTTTGGAGACCTTAATTCTACCCTTGAACTACTCTCGTAAAAAACGTTAGTCACCCCGGTTTGTTTACAGGGGTGACTATCATTTTTCTCAGGGTATTATTAATCTAAAATCTCTGTTACCTGACCGGCGCCGATTGTTCTGCCACCTTCACGGATAGCGAAACGAAGGGCTTTCTCCATAGCGATCGGAGCGATCAGCTGAACAGTGATTGTGATGTTATCTCCAGGCATGCACATTTCAACACCTTCAGGTAATGCAACCTCACCGGTGATGTCTGTGGTACGGAAGTAAAACTGAGGACGGTATTTGTTGAAGAATGGAGTGTGACGTCCGCCTTCTTCTTTGCTCAATACGTAAACCTCAGCTTTGAATTTGGCGTGTGGAGTTACGGAACCCGGCTTGCAGATAACCATACCTCTCTTGATCTGATCCTTGTCAATACCGCGGAGCAGCAGACCGGCGTTGTCACCAGCTTCTCCCCTGTCGAGCAATTTACGGAACATTTCAACACCGGTTATGGTTGAAGTCAGCTTCTCGTCACCGAGACCGATGATATCCACTCCATCACCAACGTTGATGATACCTCTTTCAATACGGCCGGTAGCAACAGTTCCACGACCTGTGATTGAGAACACGTCCTCAACAGGCATCAGGAATGGCTGGTCAACCAGTCTTGGAGGAATTGGAATCCAGGTATCAACAGCATTCATAAGTTCCATGATCTTTTCAACCCATACAGGCTCGGCATTTAATCCGCCCAGGGCAGAACCACGGATGATAGGGGTATTGTCACCGTCAAAGCTATAGAAGCTCAACAGTTCACGGATTTCCATTTCTACAAGGTCCAACAATTCAGGATCGTCGACCATATCGCATTTATTCATGAACACGACCAGTTTAGGCACACCTACCTGACGGGCCAGGAGGATGTGTTCACGTGTTTGTGGCATTGGACCATCGGTAGCAGCTACCACCAGGATGGCTCCGTCCATCTGGGCCGCACCAGTTACCATGTTCTTCACATAGTCAGCGTGACCCGGGCAATCTACGTGAGCGTAGTGACGAGTAGACGTTGAGTATTCAACGTGAGCAGTATTGATCGTGATACCGCGTTCTTTTTCTTCCGGAGCTGAGTCGATGGATTCGAAAGAGCGGGCTTCTGATAAGCCTTTATCAGATAATACTTTGGTAATAGCCGCCGTCAAAGTGGTCTTACCATGGTCAACGTGACCAATAGTACCAATGTTAACGTGGGCTTTAGAGCGGTCAAATGTTTCTTTTGCCATGATTAATTTTGATTTTTTTTATTTGTTATTGTTTTAATTTCTTAATTAAAATGAGCCATTGAAGGGATTTGAACCCTTGGCCTCTTCCTTACCAAGGAAGTGCTCTACCCCTGAGCTACAACGGCTTGGTTTGCTATTAAATCCCTTATGTCGCCGATAAGTGATTTAACGTTTTCCAACCTGCTTGATATCCGAATCAGCTTACACCCATCCAGGTTCTCTTGCAATTACGAGCGGGAGACGAGGCTCGAACCCGCGACCTACAGCTTGGAAGGCTGTCGCTCTACCAACTGAGCTACTCCCGCAATCATTTTGGTATTAACTTCTTCTTCCCAGAAAAAATCGCTACCTGACTCTACCGATATTCCAGGATATACCACCTGGTGGGGAGTGGTGGATTCGAACCACCGAAGCTGTGAAGCAACAGATTTACAGTCTGTCCCATTTGGCCACTCTGGTAACTCCCCCTTTATCGATTTAGCGATGAGCCACTTGTCGGGATCGAACCAACGACCTACTGATTACAAATCAGTTGCTCTACCAGCTGAGCTAAAGTGGCATGTAAAAGAACTATACTTTTGTACGAAATTCCTGGAATTCTGTAAAAAGGACTGCAAAAGAAGTACTTTTTATTGACATTTCAAAGCGTTCAAGCAAAAAAAATCATAAAAAAAAGCCCCCGGTTTTGCCGGAGACTTTGTGCATAGTCCAATAAATAGGATGCAGATGTTTAAAATATATATTGTATATATAATATAAAGCCCCTTAAATTGAGGCTTGAGACACCTTTTCCTTATACTTGATCAACTGGGATTTCAAAGCATCCTCTGCTCTGTCCAGGGCATTTTCAAATGTTCTGTCATGCGCCTCAACGAATAAAGTACTGTTAGAAACATTCATCTTGATCTCTATTACCTTGTTAACCTTGTCTTCAGATTTCTGAACTTTAAGATAAACTGAGGCTGCTATGATCTTGTCGTAATAATGTTCCAGCTTATTGAGTTTTTGTATGATTAAATTCAGCAGCTTCTTGTCTGCCCTGAAGTTGGTGTTTTGAAATTGGATTTCCATAATTGATAATAAATAAATAGTTGATAGGTGCTTTTATTTGGCGTCTCCCCTTGGGTGCGCCTTGGAGTGAATTTGTTTCAAACGCTCGACACTGTTATGGGTGTAAACCTGTGTCGCTGAAAGATTGGCATGACCAAGCAATTCCTTGATGGCATTGAGATCGCTGCCATTGTTTAGAAGATGCGTAGCAAATGTATGCCTCAATACGTGCGGACTTTTCTTACCCAGCGTCGTATGGCGGGATAACATATCCCTGACACTTCTGTATACAAAATTGGGGTAAAGCTTCTGTCCTTTTGCGGTGTTGAAAACATAATCGCTTGAAGGATGAATGCCGAGGTAATTCTTTAAAACTCCCGATAATTCATCCGTAATAGGTATTATTCTTTCCTTGTTCCTTTTTCCTAAAACCTTGATTGTTTTTTGGGTGAGATCAATATGTTTCTTTTCCAGGTTGATCAATTCGTTTAATCTTATGCCTGTGTGGTACAAAGTTAATAAAATATCAGACGCCAAATCCAAATTTTCGTCTTTTTTTTCTGCCATTATATCGTCAAGCATGACCGACATCCTGCTTTCATCAACGAAAACAGGTAGCTTTCTGGACGTTTTGGGAGAACTGATCTTCAGCATGGGATCCTTGTCGACCAACCCGTGCCTTAAGAGGTACTTATAATATGTCTTCAGGGAAGATATCTTGCGGTTGACGCTCCGGGCATCCAGACCAGAAGCCATTAATTCTGACAGCCAGCTTTTAATGAACAGGTGCGTGATCTCCCCTGCCGAGCTTACTTCAAAGTTCTTTACGAGGTATTCAAGGCACTGCCTTATATCAGAATCATACGCCTTAAAAGTGTGGACGGATACCTTTTTCTCCGAACTGAGATAGGCTTTGAATTGCTGTATAAAAAAAACGTCCGACAATGGAGATTATCGGACGCTAAATTAATATATTTTTTTGGTTTAATTACCTTCCTGGTGTTGCATGAATGATCTGTAAGCAGCTTTTTTTATTTCCATCCGCCTGGTAATTGAAGGTTTTTCAAATGCCTGCCTGCTTCTTAATTCTTTCATAATGCCTATTTTCTCATACTTCTTTTTGTATTTTTTTAAGGCTTTGTCAAGATTCTCGTTGTCTTTTACGTTAATGTAAATCATTCTATATTCTTAAAAAGGTTAAATTTAGGAGTGCAAATATACTACAAAATCAACCAAAAACCAAATTATTTTAAAATTTGACGTGCAATTACCAGTTTTTGTATTTCCGAAGTGCCCTCCCCGATTGTGCATAATTTGCTGTCGCGGTAGAATTTCTCTACCGGGAAATCCTTGGTGTATCCGTATCCGCCAAAAATCTGGACAGCATCTGTAGCGACCTTTACACAAGTTTCGCTGGCATAATATTTAGCCATTGCCGACACCTTGGTTACCGGAAGACCGTTATTCTTCAGGTGACAGGCTTCCTGTATCAGCAGTTCCGATGCTTCTATCTGGGTGGCCATATCGGCGAGTTTAAATCCGATAGCCTGAAAATTGGCTATTGGCTGACCGAATTGTTCCCTTTCCTTCGCATATTTGACAGATGCGTCATAAGCACCTTTCGCAATTCCGAGCGCCAGGGCTGCGATGGAGATCCGGCCGCCGTCCAGGACTTTCATCGACTGCACAAATCCGTCACCTATTTCACCAAGTATGCAACTCTCGTGCACCCTGCATTCTTCAAACACCATTTCAGCAGTTTCACTGGCTCTCATCCCCAGCTTGTTCTCTTTTTTACCGGCCTTGAATCCGGGATTGCTCCTCTCCACGACGAACGCAGTTATGCCATGCGAGTCCAGAAGCTCCCCGGTGCGAGCCAAAACCACTGCCACATCGCCGCTCAGTCCATGGGTTATCCAGTTCTTGGCACCGTTGATGATCCAGTATTCCCCATCTTTTTTTGCCGTTACTTTCATGCGCAATGCATCGCTGCCGGTATTGGCCTCTGTAAGCCCCCAGGCTCCTATCCACTCGCCTGTGGCCAGTTTTGGCAACCATTTTTTCTTCTGCTCCTCATTTCCGAACTGCAGGATATGGCCGGTGCAAAGGCTGTTATGCGCAGCCATGCTCAGGCCTATTGATCCGCAAACCCTTGCCACTTCAACAATAGCGTCCACATATTCATAATACCCTAAATCCGAACCTCCGTACTCCTCCGGAACCAGTATCCCCATCAGACCCAATTGGCCCATTTCACTGAACAATTCCCTCGGAAACTTTTGTGATTCATCCCACTCCATCACATTGGGCCTTATTTTTCTTTCTGCAAATTCCTTACACATCTGCCGGATCATTATCTGGCTTTCGGATATATTAAAGTTCATAAATCTTCGCAAAAATATAAATTAAGTTCAACAAAACAGAATGAATTAAAATTTAATGTAGTTTTTTAATTTATCCAGGAGCGAAGCCTCCGGAACAACCAGTTTTTTCAGGTCCTCCATGCTTGCAAAGGGCCCGTGCTGCTCCCGGTACCGCACAATATTCCTGGCGGTCTGCCGGTCGATATACGGATGCGCTTCCAGCATGTTTTCATCCCAGGTATTTATATTCAACGGTTTAATATTTGCCAGATTCAGGGTCAGTCTCGGCTTGATTAACTCAATGGTCTCAGGCTTTATTCCATATACTTCATGCAATTGTTCAAGACTGTAAAACCCTCCGAGCCTGGTCCTGAACTGAACGATCCTCAACGCCAGCCGGGAGCCGATCCCGGGCAATTTCACCAATGCGGCTGTATCTGCTGAATTGATCTCTATATACTGTTTTGCATAGTCATTCTTTTCCCACTTTTCCTTCCCTGTTTTCCATTCCTGTCTTTCATGCGTTTCAGGAAGCATGATCTCGCTCCACAGTTCCCTGATCAGGGCCGAATCTATTCCATACACTTTGTACAGATCTGACCTGATCCTGAATTTTCCGCCATGCGCCCTGAATTTTTCAATTCTTCCGGCTACATATGACCTGAAACCCAAAGCCTGGAAATCCTGTATGGTCGCTGAATTGGGGTCGAATTTAAATCTCCGGCGTGCCTTGTGAAATGTGCTTTCCTTGGATGGCATCCCCTGAAATACCTTGTTTTTATCGCTCTGAGACGATATGTTTTTTGCCAGGGATTCGAACTCTGAAAAGTCTGTCCAGGACCGGGAATGATCAAACCAGGAACTGATAAACGGGTAAGCGCTAACCCCGGCAATAAGGAATATAAGGATAAAGAAGGCGTTCCTTTCCCCTTTGGTAAAATCAAAATACGTTTTCCAGAATGTCTTTAAATCCTCTTTCATCTCCGACCATTATGAATGGTTAAGCATAGAACGCTTAAGCATTGGGCAAGCGTTATGAAAGTGGTTCTACCGGGTGTGTTGTGTGTCGCTGAAAAATACGGCCTGTTAAAGGGCTGCGTTCATCAGTTTATCGTGATTGTACTTCCCTGCGCTGAGGTTGTTCTTGATCTCAGTGAAGGCCTTGATAGTCCTGTCAACATCTTCAAGCGTATGCACGGCAGTCGGTATCAATCTCAGGATGATCTGACCTTTTGGAATAACAGGGTATACCACGATGGAGCAGAAAATATCAAAATTTTCCCTGAGGTCGAATGTCAGGTGTGTGGACTCCGCCACTGTTCCGTTCAGCACGACAGGCGTTACGGGAGTGGACGTAGTACCTATTTCGAAACCGGCTTTCCTAAGTCCGGACTGCAGGGCATTTACTATCTTCCACAGGTTTTCCTTCAATTCTGGCCTTGTCCTGATAAGTTCCAGCCTTTTTAAAGCACCAATAACCAGCGGCATGGGCAATGATTTGGCATATATCTGTGAACGCAGGTTATATCTCAGGTAATCGAGAATGGCTTTAGGGCCTGCGACGAAAGCACCAATACTGGCCATCGATTTCGCAAATGTTGAAAAAAGCAGGTCGATCTCGTTGGTTACACCCTGCTCTTCAGCAGTTCCCGCACCGGTCTTGCCCATGGTTCCGAAACCATGCGCATCATCTATGAACAACCTGAATTTATATTTTTTCTTCAGTTCGACTATACCTTTCAGGTTACCCTGATTGCCGCTCATTCCGAAAACGCCTTCGGTGATCACAAAAATGCCACCGCCGCTTTTTTCCACAAGACGTGTTGCGCGTTGCAGCTGTTTTTCACAGCTTTCCATATCGTTATGCTTGAACTGGAACCTGTGACCCGCATGCAGGCGAACACCATCCACGATGCAGGCGTGCGATTCAGCATCATACACGATCACATCATGCCTGTCGACCATGGCATCAATAATGGATAAAACGCCCTGGTAACCAAAATTCAATAAAATGGCATCTTCTTTTCCGACAAAAGCAGCGAGTTCCTTTTCGAGCTGTTCATGCGGATTGCTGTTGCCGCTCATCATCCTGGCGCCCATGGGATAAGCCATACCATAAGTGGCTGCAGCTTCAGCATCAGCTTTCCTAACTTCGGGATGATTAGCCAGGCCCAGGTAATTGTTAAGGCTCCAGTTGAGCTTTTCCTTACCGTTAAAAATCATTTTAGGCCCTATCTCGCCTTCCAGCTTGGGGAATGTAAAATAGCCATGCGCCTCTTTGATATGGGCACCGAGCGGGCCCATGTTCTTCATTACTTTTTCAAAAATATCTGCCATAAATAAAATAAAGGTTATAGTTACCTTGACAAAGGTATAATAATTTTTAACTAAAAAAAGCCCCCGTTTCCGGAGGCTCTCTTTTTATTGAATTTCTTACTTTAGACTGTTGATATGCAGGGAAAGACTTGATTTCAGGTTAGCAGCCTTATTCTTGTGAATAATATTGCGTTTTGCCAACTTGTCCAACATAGATGCTGTTTCTACGTACAACGCTACCGCTGCAGTTTTATCCGTGGTCTCACGAAGTTTCTTTACGAGGGTACGTGTGCTCTTGTGCTGGTAACGGTTCCTCTCGTTTTTTACTTCAGTCTGCCTGATTCTCTTGATGGATGATTTGTGGTTTGCCATTTTCTATAAAAGGACTGCAAAGGTAAACATTTCAATATTAAAAACAAATAATATTTGAAATTATCTTTTCTTTACATAAAATCAGCCTATTTTTGAGCCCGAATGAAGGTCCTGGTGATTGGCAGCCGTGTTCCGTTTCCCCTGCATGACGGCGGGGCCATTGCCACATACAATCTGTTGAAAGGACTTGCCGGAACGGGTATAGAGGTAAGTTTTGCCACATTAAACACAAAAAAACACTTTGCAGATGACGGGATTGTTCAAAAGGAATTCTCATTCGTGAAACGCATCGTTACCCACTATATCAACACTGACATATCACTTGTTGATGCTTTTAAAAACCTTTTTTCATCGGATTCTTACAATGTAGAGCGGTTCTATTCCCGGACATTTGAAGAAACGCTCCTTGGACTTATTCGCGAACACCATTACGACATCATCCATTTTGAAGGACTGTTCGTGGCAAAATATGCCCACGCTATTCGGCGCATCACCCATGCTAAACTGCTCCTGAGACAGCACAATATCGAATTCCATATCTGGAAAACACTGGCGGGTGCATCTTCAAGCCTCCTGAAAAGAACATATCTCAACCTGCTCGCCTCAAGGATGGAAAGATTTGAAAAAAGCATACTCCCTGTATTTGACGCCATAGTGGCGATTACAGACAGCGACAGGAAAGAAATGGAATCGATGGGCTACAGCGGAAAGCTTGAAAGCATCCCCGCTGGAATTGACATTAAGGCAAAGCTTTCAACCCGTATTGATTATAAAAGCATATACCACATCGGCTCCATGGAATGGTTGCCCAACAGGCAGGCAATGGAGTGGTTCCGCCAGGATATATGGCCTCTGATCAGCTCCGGGGATCCGGAAGCCGCATTTTTTATGGGCGGGAAAAACATGCCGGAACATTACAAAAACTGGGGTACGGATAAATTTCACGTTGCAGGGGAAATCCATGACCTGGAAACGTTTACAGAGGATAAATCCATACTGGTTGTACCCTTAAAAAGCGGAAGTGGCATACGGATAAAAACGATAGAAGCCATGCTTGCCGGAAAAGCTGTGGTAACGACATCCCAAGGTGCCCTGGGACTGGCGGTAAGGCATAAGGAACATTGCCTGATAGCAGATAGTGCGGAAGAGTTTGCCCAAGCGGTCCTGACTTTGCTAAGTGATCACGAGATGAGGAATAAACTGGCAGATAATGGACGGCAATTTGCCAGTGAACATTTCGGCAATGAAGCCGTCAGCAGGCGTTGGGCAGACTTCTACACCCGGCTGCTCGGGTAAACTTTCCAATGACATGTTGAACTGCTGCAGTTAATGCACGCTCACCTGCAAACCGTCATATGCCAGGTGCATTCCGTCCGGAAGCGACTGATTTACAACACGGTGAAAACCCATCTGGTGGCTGATATGTGTGAAATAAACCTCAGGCACCTGGAGTTCCCTGGCCAGGTCAATGGCTTCCTGAAGCGTAAAATGACTGATATGTTTCTCTTTCCTCAGGGCATTCAACACAAGTACTTTCGAGCCCCTGATTTTTTCCTTTTCACTATTGGCGATATAGTTCGCATCAGTGATGTATGTAAAGTTGTTGATGCGGAATCCGAGGACAGGAAGTTTATAATGTATGACTTCAATAGGTGTTATCCTGACGCGGCCTATCATAAAATCCTTGTTATTGGCAATGGTATGCATGTTGATCTCGGGAATTCCGGGATATCTGAATTCCGAAAATATATACTGGTATTCCCTCTGCAATGCGGCCTGAACCTGGAGCGTGGCATAGATATCAACGGCTTTCCTGTTGACATAGTTAAAGGCCCTTATATCATCCATCCCGGCGATGTGGTCTTTATGTTCGTGCGTAAAAATAAGGGCGTCGAGTTTTTCAGCATTCACTCTCAGCATCTGCTGCCTGAAATCAGGGCCGCTGTCAATCACGATGCTGAGACCGTCAGTCTCCACCATCACACTGCTTCTCAACCGCTTGTCAAAAGGATCGTCACTCAGACATACAGGGCACCTGCAGGCTATCAGTGGAACACCCTGGGATGTTCCGGTGCCTAAAAAAGTAACCCTTGTTTCCATTAAATATGTTCTTCCTCAGCCGAACCGAAGGACTCACCGAATTCATCAGCATCTTCATCCTCAGGATCGCCTTCTTCGCCAAAACCCGCCTCATCAAAATCTTCATCGTCAATTGGCGAATGCTTGGCAACAAGCTTGTTGGCGATTTCATC
>CALMKH010000184.1 GCA_937867025.1 uncultured Bacteroidota bacterium
GGATTTAATGCAGGTGTATATGCAACCTCGCTTCAACCCGATGGCAAGATTATTGTCGGAGGCGCCTTTACAAACTATAATCTCCAGACATATCACCGCATATGCCGCCTGAATTCAAACGGGATTATTGACACCTCATTCAGAACCGGAAAGCCCGATCTTATTGGTGAGATAGTTTATACCACCATGTTGCAGCCTGATGGAAAAGTGGTTATAGGTGGCGACCTGCTGAATATTCAGAAGATGAATGCATTGAACCATATTGCCCGGCTGAATTCTGATGGGTCTTTTGAAACATCCTTTAATCATGGCACCGGTTTTCAGGCCGCAGGAGTCTCAACTTTTTACGTTCAGCCGGATAACAAAATTCTTGTGGGAGGAATTTTCTATTCGTTCAATGGTGTTGCAGGCTCCAGCCTTGCAAAACTGAATCCGGATGGCTCCCTTGACACGTCTTTTCATATTGGTACAGTTTTCAATGCGGATATCAGGTCTATCTCAGGGCAGGCAGACGGAAAGTTTATAATTGCGGGCGGCTTTACGAAATATGATGAAAAAACATCCTGGTGCATTGCGCGCCTGCATAACAACGGGGCCCTGGACACGACATTCAGAACCGGCACGGGATTCAATGCCCTTGTGTATGCCACAGCGATACAAAATGATGGAAAAGTACTTGCGGCCGGCCACTTTACAAAATACAAGGATACGGCAGTAAACCGTATCATCCGCCTGAACCCGGATGGTTCGATAGATACGACCTTCGCAGTGGGAACAGGCTTTGATGATCTTGTATTCAGCCTGCTGATCCAGCCAGATGGCAAAATTGTTGTCGGAGGAAGGTTCACCAAATATAAGAATACCTCTTATAGCTGCTTAATACGCTTGCTCGCGAACGGGGATATCGATACCACGTTTAATATGGGGACAGGCATAAAGACAGGATTTCCATCCAGTGGCATTCCATTCGTACGGTCGATAGTCATGCAGAACGATGGGAAAATTATTGCGGTGGGCAATTTTATGTCATATGATGGCAACAGCCGGAACGGGATGGTCAGGATAAACCAGAACGGCTCTGTTGATTCCGGTTTCAGCATCGGTCCGGGCTTTGATAAAATTGTGTACCGTGCCATTGTGCAATCTGATGGGAAGATCATTGCTGCCGGAACATTTACAACTTTCCGTTCCGTTTCGCGTAACGGCATAGTGCGTATCCAGTCCAATGGCATGCTGGATACTGCTTTTAAGCCGGGAACAGGATTTAACCGCTATACGGAAGCCCTTGCGTTTCACAAAGGCGAAAGAATACTGGTCGGTGGTGATTTTACCGAATACGACGGCAATTGCAGGACACGCATTGCCCGGTTGTTCAATTGCGAAAAGTTAAGAAAGGATGTACATACCGCCTGTAATTCCTTCAACTGGATCGACGGAAAAACCTATACGTCATCCACCAGACATGCGTATCACGAAATTACCGGTGGTGCTTCAAATGGCTGCGACAGTTTCAGATTGCTGGATCTGACGATAAAAAAATCATCAGGCTCCACACATACCATAACCGCTTGCAGTTCTTATAAGTGGATTGACGGAAATACATATACCGCTTCTAACGATACCGCCACCCACACCTATGCAGGAGGTGCGGCTAATGGCTGCGACAGCGTCGTCACCCTGAAGCTGACCATTCATTATCCAAAAACCGGGATACACGCTGTTACAGCCTGCAAATCCTACAAGTGGATCGACGGGAATACGTATACATCTTCAAACAGTACCGCAAAATATACGTATGCAGGAGGGGCTTCCAATGGGTGCGACAGTGTGGTGACCCTGAGCCTGGCCTTACTGACGGTTAATAAAACAGTCACTAAAACGCTGGATATCCTTACCTCTAATGCCATCGATGCAGATTACCAGTGGATAGATTGCGATAATGGCCATAAGCCGATAGCAGGAGCCACCGGCCGGATATTCTCTCCCGATACTACCGGGAACTACGCAGTTATTGTAAAAAAGGATGGCTGCACGGATACATCTGCCTGCATCTTTGTAGAAGTGGAATCATCGGGACTGTCAACCCCTGCACCGTGCGATGTTGCTGTATATCCCAGTCCGTCAGGCGGGGTCGTATATATAGAGATGGGTACGTATTGTGAGGCCCGTGCAGTAAAAATAACCGATCATCTGGGCAGGCTTGTACGCTCAGTTCCCGTAAATGACAACACGCGCATGGAATTGGAAATGCACGACCTTAAAGGTATCTTTTTCATTGAAGTCATTAAACCTTCCGGGACCAGCTCCAGGCATAAGATCATATTGAACT
>CALMKH010000185.1 GCA_937867025.1 uncultured Bacteroidota bacterium
CCGCTGGAAAATGGTAAACACCTGATCCACGTACTTTTGTTCGAAGCCGATGCCGTTATCCCTGAAGATAATTTCCGCATATTCCCGGCCCGGTTCGGCGGCAGGCAGGTATTTCAGTATTTCGGAGCCAAGGCAGATCCTGCTGGCAATATGGATAAGCGGTATTTCTTTCGAGAATTTGAGGGAGTTGCTGACAAGATTGGAGAATAGCTGGCTGATCTGGAGCGGGATGCCCTGCAGATACGGTAAATGATCGTGTGTCACAATGGCGTGTTTGTCGGCGATCATTAGTTCAAAATCGACCTTTACCTGTTCAATAATGGCGTTAAGGTCGATATCCTCGAAATGTTCGCTTGTAATGGTAAGCCGGCTGTAATTGAGCACCGCCCGTATAAGTTCCGACATACGGTGGGCCGAAGACGATATCTTGTCGAAATATTTTTTCCTTGCGGCTTCGTCGTTGAAATGACTTTCAAGGAGGTTAGTAAAGGTCTGTATCTTCCTCAGAGGTTCCTGCAGGTCATGCGACGCAATATAAGCGAACTGTTCCAGGTCGCGGTTGGACTTTATAAGTTCGGCATTGGTTTTTTTCAATTGCTCGGCATCCTGTATGTTTTTCGTAATGTCATGCATGATCACCAATACCGAGTGTACCTCATTGTTCTGGGTTTTGAGGGGGATGAGGAAATCTTCGTAATACAGGTTGGTGGTATTGGAGTAATATACTGGATTATGGACTGTTTCGCCTTTCAATGCGCGTTCAAGGTCGTGGTAACCCTGACTGCCTGCTGCATACGGATATACATCGAGAAGCCTTCTGCCTATCACGTCCTCTTTTTTCAGGCCGTATTTTATTTCGCAGGCTTTGTTCAAGGCTTTAAAACGCATTTCCTGGTCATATACCAGCATGACATCAATGGATGCATCCAGCATGGTCTCAACAAAATCTTTCTGCTGCTGCAGTTCAAAATTCCTGTTGTTAAGCTCCGATGTCCGGCTTTGCACAATATTTTCAAGTTCTTCCTTGGCAAGTTTGCTTTCGTGAATATCCAGGCAGCTGCCGATATAACCCACAAATAAACCGTCGGACGTATAGCGCGGGATGCCCTGGCATGCCACCCACCTGTATTGTCCGTCGTGCCTTCTCAGCCTGTATTCCTTGATGAAACGTACGCGCTGATCAAAAGACGCATTGTAAATGCCGGTGCATTTGTCGAGATCTTCAGGATGAATGCTTGCCGCCCAACCGTTTCCAAGCTCCATTTCCATAGGCCTGCCAGTGAATTCCAGCCAGGCCTTGTTGAAGAAGTCGCATTGTTTGTCAGGCTGTGCGGTCCAGATCATTACCGGCGCCGTATCTGCGACAGTTTTGAATCTTTTTTCGCTTTCTTCCAGTTCAATGAGGAAATTTTTCTGTTCGGTGATATCCATGATGATCCCCAGCAACCTGACGGGCTTCCTGTCTTCATTATAGATCGTTTTGCCCTTTACCCTTACCCATAAGATGGTCCCGTCTTTTTTAAGAAGCCTTGCTTCAAAGGAGAGTTTTCCACTGACAATCGCGTCTTTAAAAGCTGTTTGCACAAAAAGACGATCTTCCTCGTGGACTATGGAAATAAATTCCTTGCGGTTGAGTTTGGATCCGGAATCGCTGAATTCGGGTATGCGGTGCTCAATGGTGTTTGACACGATCCGGCCGTTCGTCAGGTCGAGATCCCATGTGCCGAGATCAGCCGATTCAGCCGCAAGCCTTATACGTTCCTCGCTTTCAATGAGCAGTCGCTCTGCGCGTTTTTTTTCGCTGATATCCCTGGCAATCTTTGAGGTGCCGATAATATTTCCTTCGGAGTCCTTTATCAGGGACACGGTGATGGAAATGTCGATCAGGCGTTTGTCTTTAGTGATCCTCTGTGTTTCGAAATGATTGATAACGCCCGAGCGTTTCAGCTCTTCGATGATCTTTGGCTCTTCATCAGCCCTTTCAGGCGGAATCAGGGTCAATATGGATTGACCGATGATTTCGGAAGCCGAATAACCGTACATGCGCTCGGCGGCTTCATTCCAGCTGGTGATAATGCCGTCAAGCGTTTTGCTGATGATGGCGTCATTAGAGGTCCTGACAAGGGCCGCAAGCTTGGCTGATTTTTCTTCTGCCTTCCTTGAATCAGTGACGTCCAGCGCAATGATCAGTCCTGAATACACGTTTGCATGTTCATCTCTCATTGGAACAAAATGCATCAGGTAATCTTCACCTGCCGCATTCTTTTCTTCTACGGAGAATTTTTCACCCTTCAGCATGCGGTCATAATAAAGGACCGACCGTTCATACAGTTCAGGCGAAATAAGCTCGGAAAGATGACGGCCTTTATAATCCTGAGAATTGAAACCCAATCGTTCGCTAATATCGCCTTCAAGGACCAGGAACCTCTTGTCCGGGTCTATCACTATCAGCAGGGAATTGGGAATATTCTGCACGATTGACCTGAAAAGGCGCTCACTTCTCATAAGGTCTTCCTGTGCGTGTTTCTGATCGGTAATGTCAATAACAGTCCCTATAAAACGGACGGGTTGCTTATCGTCATTAAAATATACTTTCCCCTGTGTCTTTATCCATCTTGTGGCCTGGTCACTGAACCGGAGGATACGGTAGGAGATATCATAATTTCCATTGCCCTGCGGGTCCATCGAACGGGCGATTTCATCCGTGACAAACTTCCTGTCATCCGGGTGAATATGCGCATTGAAAGCTTCCATATCCACTTCAATGTCGTTCGGGCAATCATATATCTTCCGGCACTCGTCCGACCATGTGAGATGACCGGTCAGCGGATGATAATCCCAGGTCCCCAGCCCGGTGGCAGCCACGGCCATCCTTAATCTGTCTTCGCTTTCTTCCGTTTTTTGCCGCGATTCCAGGAGCTGGTCGATGAAGTTCTGTATGCGCCGGTCGTTTTCAAGGGTTTTGCGGATGACCTGTTCCTGTTCCTCAATGGTTATCAGTTTGGATATTTCGGTGCCCACCTGGCTTGATATGAGCTGAAAGAAATCCATCAGCTTGCCGTTGAGCCGCATATGCGGATTAATACCGATCACCATGACTGCGAAAGGATGTTTCTTGCCTGCATAGGATAAGGGAAGTAGTACGCCTTCTTCAGGGGAAACGCTCCAATCGCCGGAAGGCATATCACCCAGCCTGGCCCTGATGTCGAACACCTGGACGGGACAGTTTTCGCTGACACATTTCCGGAAGTTTCTCGATCCTGTCTTCTCGTCATCTGAAAAATCAATTCTGCCGGGAATGGAAGGGTGGGGAAGTGTAATGCCCGATGTGCCGAATAATGTGGCATACGTGCCGCTATCGTGAACTTCGTAAAGAGCGGTAAACGGGAAATCCTGAAGATTGTCTTCAAGGGAAACCAGCGTAGCCTTATATACATCATGAACCGAATAAAGCCCTGTTATATTTCGTGCCAGTTCCGCCAGGGTGCTAAGGTGGCGGTCTTTAATGACCGTGTCGCTGGTTTCGGTGGCAATGGTGAGCACGCCATCCACATGCCCGAAATCGTTAAACAGCGGATTGTAGGAAAAGGTGAAATAACTCTCTTCAGTATAATTGTTCCTGTTTAACAGGATAAGCTGGTTTTCAAACCAGCAGGCCTGGCCTTCATGCATTACATGATCGAAATGGGGTTTAATAAAATCCCAGATTTCAGCCCATGCCGAAGCCGCAGGCGCGCCAAATGCGGAAGGGTGTTTTTGCCCGATAATTTCCCTGTAGGCATCATTATAAATCATTACAAGTTCTTTACCCCACGATATCATCATAGGGAACGGGGAATTAAGGCATAAGTTGACAGTGGCCCTTAAATGAGACGGCCACTGATCGATACGTCCGAGGGATGTAGCAGTCCAGTCGCAGGAACGCAGCAGCCTGGCCATTTCCCCTTTGGCGGTAATGAAATCACCCATGGCACTCTTCGCATCTTCTCTCATGATACAATGTCCGGAAAATTAGGAATGGTAAACCGGATAATATGATCCGTTGGGAATATTAAAATATTGATCTGTAAAAAATTGAGTTGGCGCATGGTATTCACGGGGTGTTGATTAAAGCTCCGGGAGGTTAAATGATCACCTGCCTTCTTCCGGGTCTTTCATGCAAAGAAAAGAAAAGTGGGTCAGAAATACAAGACAAAAAAAGCCACAACCCCTCTTGCATATTTAAGAAACAGAGAGGTCATGACTATTATTGTATGGGTATCTGTAGTGCGGCTCAGGACTGACTGGCCGTGCGGTTGGATTTTATTGTTTCGAGGGCTCTTCTGACGCCTGCCAGCTGTTCACTGATGACGTTCCTTAATTCCCCGGTAATAAAATCCCGTTCAAGAGCGCTTTCATAAGCGTTGATCGCTGCTTCTTCTCCTGTGGTGCAGGCATTTATGATAGCATCCCTGTCTCCTGAGGTGAAGGCCGATTTAAGATCGATCCAAACACGGTGAATGGCGCCAAGAGGACCACCGTCATCATCAGGATCTCCGCCGAGCGAGGTCACATGTGATCTCAGTTTGGTCACGTAGCCCGCCCTTTCATTGGAAAACCGCGAAAACAGTGATTGCAATCCTGGGTCTTTCACGTCTTTTGCTGCATTCTCATATCCCAGACGTCCGTCTTCTGCTATGGCTATGAGATGATTCAGTTCGTTTATTAATTCTTTGTTTTTATTGTCCATATGTATAAGTTCTGTGATATTTTCGGTTTTCAATATGATCTGCGTTCCTTCCGGAAAAACCGGCCCGAAGGAAGGATCTTTCCATGTGTTCATGAAACAAACCCCAAAGAACCCGCCAGAAAAACCCTCGCGTAAAGGTTGTACCATAATGGTAGTTTCTGGAGGTTCTTTGCGGGGTGCCTCGCCAATAGGGATTAACGTATATTTTTTTCAAGTGCGCCGGTGTAAACATGCCAGGGTACATTAAATGTAAGAAAGATGTATCTCAGGAGCGCGGATCTACACCTTGATAGTTATCCGCACCCAACTCATTTAGCAACAACCAGTATTATTCGTGATCATAGGTAAATCCATAATGGCTGGTATTGTAATCATGGGTTTTTCACCGTTAAAACACTTTCATTCCATATGACGGGTAATTCTATTGTGCGAAAGCTCGTAAACAGAGAAGTTACGTTGTTTTCAAGTCTCGTTTGCCATCATCCTGCCTTGAACGGCTGGTTTCAGTCAGATTCCTGGCAGACCCTTTCAGGTCTTCCATTTTCTCTGCGCCTCTTTCGGTTAATTCATTAAAACTGTTGCGCGCGTTCCTGGCAAGACCGTTCCCTCTTTGAACGAGCCTTTTCCTTGTCTCGGAACCTTTCTCAGGGGCAAACAATACCCCGACGGCAGCACCGGCGGCAAGGCCGGCCAATATGCCTAATAATACTTTTCCTGTTGCCATATAATTAATTTTTTAATTGATAAATGTTCTTTAAAGGTTGTGACTTACATCGTCCCCGGCTTTCGGAGTTTTCCTTTCGTGAGGGAAATCCTTGTTTTCATATTCCTGCTCATCCTCGTTTCCTGCTTTTTTCTTGTCCACATCACCGGTTCTGGACATAGGCTGATCATTGGTACGCTTGCTGTTTGCAGGCGACTGATCCCAGTCTTCGTTATTGTTTTTATTGGTGTTGGATGACTCTTCGGAATAATTCCTGCCGGGATTTGCATCCGTGTTTTCACGGTTGCCGGTCGTATTGCCAGGATTGCTTGTTGAACCGGGATTGCCCTGGTTGTTCGGCTGGTTGCGCTGATTGTTCTGGCTGTTCTGACTGTTCTGGTTTTGAGGATCTTGATTGTTTTCCATAATGGTTAGTTTTTTTTTTAGGTTTTAAATTAGGCGGACCTGCGTTTGTAATTTCGCTCGTCCATATATGTGTATGAGAGTTCCAGGCTGATATCGGATTTTGCAATGGATGTCAGCACTTCATCTGCTTCTTTTTCTTCTTTCAGTGTTTTTTCAAGGAGAGCTGCCGTTTCAGTTTCGCCGAGCAATTCGGCAAAAGCGTATAAAATGCCATAGGATGCAATTTCATAATGAGCGATCTTCTGCGCGATGGAGATGAGGCCGGCATCCCGGACAATCCCTTCCGGAGTGTGTTCGATCACCTGCTCTATTTCCCTGATCAGCCAGTCGATCGTATCGCATTTCTTAGCTGCTCCCCTGACGCCGAGTGAGGCGAAAAGGCCCTCAATCCTGGCATGCTGGGCAATGGTAGTCTCAAGATGATCGCTTACAGCGTTGATAAACTCGGGAGACTGTGCATTGGTGATGATTTTCGGAAATGCCTTTATCAGGGCTTTTTCAGACCACAGAATGTCCCTGAGTTCGTTTATAAATAAATATTTCAATCCTTTGGCAGGATCCAAAACAGCTTTTGTTTCTGTTCCTTTCTTCTGTTTTGACTTTGACCAGGCGTATTTCATATCCTATATTTATTAAAAAAAAATCTCTCACTGATTTCCTTATGCAAAGGTGTGCCCGATCAGCCGGAATCTAATTACACAATTTGCCATAAATGTTATATCTTGATAAGCAGGAGTCATATATTTCCAAAGAGGTAAAGTCGGTGTTAGCATTTTTGATAATTTACTTTAAAATTATAAATTCTAATTATAATCACTCGTCGTGATGTGATATATCCTGGTTCTCGGGAAGTATGATGTAAAATACAGAACCCTTGCCTGGCTGACTTTCAACCGTGATTGCTCCCTGGTGATTGTCTACTATCTTTTTGCACAGCGCAAGCCCTATTCCTGTTCCTTTATACTTGTCGTCATGGTTAAGTCTCTGGAATATCATGAATATCTTGGAGGCGTATTGCTGATCGAAACCTATGCCGTTATCCTTCACGCTGATTTCAATGTAGGATGTGTCATCGTGAAGTTCCGGATATTCGGCGGCCTTTCCGGGCGAAAGTTTTCTTGAATAGATTTCTATCAGCGGCGGCGTGTCTTCTTTCGAAAATTTCAGGGCATTGCCGATAAGGTTCTGCAGAAGCTGCGACATCTGCAGCCTGTTTGCCACAATTTCCGGCAGTTCGCCGTGCAATATCTTCGCCCCCTTTTCCCTGGCCAATTCTTCAAAATCGGTCAATACAAGTGCGAGGACATCGTTGAGGTTAGTGGGTACGTACTGTTCATCCGAACCGGCTACGACCGAGAAATTAAGAAGGTCCTCTATAAGGCGTGTCATCCGCTGTGAAGAAGAAATTATTTTTTCAAGGTACGCTTTGCTTCCTTCGGGCATGTCGTCATGATATTTCTGTTGAATGCGGTTCGAGAAGGTGATGATCTTTCTTAAAGGCTCCTGCAGGTCATGGCTGGCGATATAGGCAAATTTCTGCAGCTCTTCATTGGTCCTGGCAAGGGATACATTTTCTTTTATGAGGGATTTTGTTCTCTGCCGGACTTTTTTTTCAAGTTCCTGAACGGAATTTTTCTGTCCCTGTATATCTGTCATTGTTCCTACCCACATCTGTATTTTGCCCTGAGAATTTTTTTGCGGGATGGCACGGCTTTGGTGCCAGCGGTATTCTCCCACCAGGTTTCTCAGGCGGTGCTGTATGACAAACTCCTTGCCTGAGGCAATGGATTCAGTCCATATCCTCGAGCTTTCCCCGATATCTTCGGGGTGTACCATAGAGGTCCAGCCCTCTTCCTTCAATTCATCAAAAGTGAGTCCTGAAAAATTGAAAACAGCCTGGTTGCAATAGTTGAAATGGCCTTTGGCATCACAGGTCCATATTTGCTGAGGCATTGAATCGGCAAGTATCCTGAACTTCTGTTCGCTTTCCTTCAGTTCATTGAATAAAGCCTTCAGCTCCGTAATATCCTGAACTGTGCAGTGCACCCTAACAGGGAAACGGCCTTCGTTATAGGAGATCTTGCCGAAAAGACGTATCCAGCGGACAGACTTGTCTTTAAGTAAAATCCTTACCTCACATCGAAGTGACTCGCGCGGATAGGAGTTCTTGATGGCGTAATCCCAGATAGGTTTATCTTCAGGGTGTAAAGTCTTCACGAAATCCGCATACGCTATTTTGGATGCCGAATAAAAACCGAAAATGCGATTAAATCTTGGCGAACCCGTAAATTCATGTGTGATGAGATTCCAGTCAAAAGTCCCCTTTACCTGAGTAAAGTCGAATTGAACTGTATCCATAGTGTTCATTGTGATTTCATTGTGTAATCTGTACATATCTTCAGCCGTTTGGGAAATAGTAAAAAAAAAAATTAAATCTGCCGGTTAAAAGGGATGGTAAAACAATCTTTTGAAATCATAGGAATGACTGATATGATTTCATTTTAACCTGTCTCCCTAAGTCAATCATTATTCATGTTACAAAGATTGAACAAGTTGTTCCCCCAACAGTTGCATCACTTTGCAAAAATGTTATAAGATAACCACCAGAAAAAGAAATGTCCGTAATTGCTAATGGCTGTTAAACAATAGTTTCAGGATATCAACCAGTTCCCCCATGCTTGTGGGTTTGCGGATAAAATCATCGGCACCAAGTGCCTTGCTTTCTTCAATTATGCCTGGATCGGCAGCTGTTGAGTACATGAATATGCGGCATCCGTTCAGCCTCGGTATTTTCCTGATCGCTTTGAGGCACGCAATGCCATTTATGCGGGGCATATTTATATCAATGAAAATGCACTGCGGATTAAAACCCTGATCTTCCAGCTTTTCAAGCGCCTCCATGCAATTGCCTGCAGTAACGCACTCAATTGCCGGACTGACCTCGCGAACCGCCATAATGAAGATTTCCTGATCGTCTTCATCATCATCAATAAGAAAACAGAGAAATTTTTTTTCCATGATGCGATTCGTGCTCAAATGTATTGATAAAATTGACAAACGCAATACGCATCCATGTAAATATTGCAACTTTTTTATGATTTCCTGTAATGGGAAGCTGATACGTACCGGCCATATTTGCAATAGTTTGACACCATAAGCATGCAAGATAAGAAGGGCAAAAAGCAAAGAAAGCCGCAAACCCAGAGAAAACCTGGGATCGAGTCGAAAATGGTTCCCGAACCGGTTTATGACGATGCCGGAAAAAAGGGAAGCGGAAAACTGAAAGGGAAGACGGCCCTGATCACCGGGGGCGACAGCGGCATTGGAAGAGCTGTGTCGGTCCTGTTCGCCAAGGAAGGCGCGGATATAGCCATAGTGTACCTGAGTGAGGATTCGGATGCCAGGCAGACCAGAAAAGAAGTGGAATCGTATGGCAGGAAATGCCTGCTGATCCAGGGCGACCTTTCAAAAGAGAAATTTTGCATCTCATGTGTGAAAAAAACAATGAAGGAATTCGGTAAAATGGATATTATTGTAAATAATGCAGGAGTGCAAACCGAGCGGAAAAGTCTCGGGGAAATCGATACGGAGCAGTTGATGTATACGTTCGCCACCAATGTGTTTTCGTACTTCTGGATAACAAAGGAAGCATTGAAGCATATGAAAAAGGGCTCGGCTATCATCAATACCACATCCGTCACCGCTTACAGGGGGTCTCATCACCTGATTGATTATGCCTCGACCAAAGGGGCCATCGTGTCTTTTACCAGGAGTCTTGCATCCAATCTTGCGGAGAAAGGTATACGTGTAAATGCTGTAGCACCTGGTCCTGTCTGGACACCATTGATTGCATCGTCATTCAAGCCTTCCGCCGTAGCTGAATTTGGCAGTAATGCCCCGCTTGGCAGGGCAGGGGAGCCGGTTGAGGTGGCTCCTGCTTTCCTGTTCCTGGCCAGTTCGGATTCTTCCTACATGACGGGACAGGTATTGCACCCCAATGGGGGAGAGATAATAAACGGATAATCTATGTTTTAATACAATTAAATAAATAAAATCTATGAAATCAATATGGACAGGATCTATAGGTTTCGGTCTTGTGAATATTCCCGTGAAATTATACAGCGCCGTGCAGAGCAGCGACCTTGACCTGGATATGCTCGACAAGAAAGATCATGCCAATATCAAGTTCAAGCGTGTAAACGCCGAGACGGGCAAGGAAGTGGAATGGGGCAACATTGTGAAAGGCTACAGGCTGAACGACAAGTATGTGGTGCTGGATGCGAAGGATTTTGAAATGGCTAATGCCAAGAAATCGAAAGTGATTGAAGTGGAAGATTTTGTAAAGGAAGATGAAATTGACAGCACATATTACGAAACGCCATATTACCTTGAACCGGAAAAATCCGGTGTGCGCGCTTATGCGCTTTTCCGCGAGGCATTGGCAAAGTCGAAAAAAGTTGGGATCGCCACATTTGTTTTGCGCAACAAGGAGCATCTGGCTGTCCTGAGGGCGGTCGGCGATGTAATCGTGTTGAATAAGATAAGGTTCTATCAGGAAATAAGGGAAACGGACGACTTGAAACTGCCGTCCAAAAGCGAGGTGAAACCCAAGGAGCTGACTATGGCGCTTTCACTGATCGAGCAGCTGACAACCAAATTTGACATATCAAAATACAAAGACACCTATGCCGACGACCTGATGAAGGTGATAAAGGCGAAAGCCAAAGGAACCAAGATTACCGCCCCTAAACTGCAGGTGTCCCATAAAGCGAGCGACCTGATGGCTCAGCTGAAGGAAAGCCTGGGAACTAAAAAGAAGAAAAAGGCTTCATGAGTTTAAGGAAATATATAAGCAAACGCAATTTCAGGTCGACACCTGAGCCGTCGGGAAAAAAAGAACAATCGACAGGCAGTCTGGAATTTGTTGTGCAGCGGCATAAGGCCACAAGGCTTCATTACGACTTCAGGCTGGAAATAGAGGGAGTGCTCAAAAGCTGGGCTGTTCCGAAAGGTCCCTCCATGAATCCTTCGGACAAACGGCTTGCGATGATGGTGGAGGATCATCCGTTCAGCTACAGGACATTCAAGGGCGTCATACCTGAAGGCAATTATGGCGCCGGTATTGTCGAAATATGGGATCATGGCGTATATTTGCCATTAAATCATGATTATGAGCCAATAGGGGAAAAGGAATTGTTGAAAGACCTGAAAACAGGCAGCATTAAGTTCCTGCTTAAAGGCAAAAAGCTAAAAGGGCTTTTTGCACTGGCCCGGATGAAAAGCGCTGAAGGCAATGCCTGGCTGCTCATCAAGCATGATGATGAATACGCGGTTCACAAGGATTACAACAGCGAGGATTTTACTCCGGCTTCTTCGCCGATCAACAAGGCTTTGAAAAAACAAAAGCAGGCATCAAAATAAGTTCGCATGACACATGCAAGGCAATCGCAGCCAAAAATAAGGACAGACAGGGAGTACGACCTGAAAGTGGACAGGCATACCGTCCATCTCACCAACCAGGATAAACTATATTTTCCTGATGACAAGATCACAAAAGGAGACGTAGTAGCGTATTATGAGAAGATGTACAGCCTTATCCAGCCATATATCAGGGACAGGCCGCAGTCGTTGAGAAGGAATCCCGGAGGCATCGCCGATGAAGGGTTTTTCCAGAAAGACGCGCCTGAAGAGGTCCCTTCATTTGTCAAAACAGTGCCTGTGCATTCAGAGTCCGGGGACAAGTATATCGATTACATTATCTGTAACAACAAGGCGACCCTGCTGTATATGAACAATCTCGGCTGCATTGAAATTAACCCCTGGTTTTCGAATATAAA
>CALMKH010000186.1 GCA_937867025.1 uncultured Bacteroidota bacterium
AAAAAAATAAGCCTGCCATATAAACCGCACTGTCTCCGGGTTAAACCAGGTGAAGTGCCAGGAAAATCACTCGAAGAAGTCGCACTATAGAAAAACCCTGGAGTAAATTCAGGGTTTTTTCATTTGAGGTCCGTCCGGTTCTTATCCTCTGCTCGGCTGGCATGCTCCTGCATCTTCCCTACTTCCCGTACAAACCCACCAGCTCTCCCGAAGCCAGCACATGACCCTGCATGGCGTTCAGCAGGTCCTGCTTGCCGGAATTGGTGCCCAGGTTGTTCAGGCGGGTGTCGAGGGCATACACCTTGAAAAAATAACGGTGCGTGCCCGAAGGCGGGCAAGGTCCGGTGTACTTGCTTTCGTCCCTGCTGTTGCGGCCCTGCGTGCCCGGCGCGCTGTTCTCGCCTATCGGGGTGCTTACCGGTATGTTCCACATCACCCAGTGCACATACGTGCCCGACGGCGCATCAGGATCGTCCATGATGAGGGCGAGCGACTGGGTGTTGGCCGGTATGTCGTCGATAGTGAGAGAGGGATTGACATTATCGCCTTTGCAGGTGTATTTCGCAGGTATGCGTTCGTTGTTTGCAAAGGCAGGGCTTTTGACAATAAGCGGTTTGCCTGCAGGGGATGTAATGGCCATAAGTATAAGGATTATGAGTTTCATGCAAACGTATTCGCCATACAAAACTCGCAAGACGGGAGGGTTTATGGCTTATATAGTTTTATCATTATGTTGCAGTTTAAAGTACCTGACAAAACTCATCCGCGCCTCTGTGTGCAGTTTCACCCGTAACAGCTTAACTTTACAACCTGAAAACACAGTCGTTATGAAATGGATAGGCAGGCGCCAGAGCACCAATGTTGAAGACCGCAGGGGCATGTCCTTCGGGGGCGGGTCCATTATCGGCGGGGGTATCATAGGCATCGTCATACTGATCTACAGCTTGCTGGGCGGCGACAGTTCGCAGATCGAGTCCGTGCTTCAGCAGGCAAACAATCAGCAGGTCCAGGAACAGGGTCCCGCACAGGAGCTGTCCGAAGAGGATAAAGTCATGGGAGAGTTTGTGTCCACGGTATTCGCCGATACGGAAGATATCTGGTCGAAACTGTTCCGTGAAAACGGCCTGGACTACGATTTCCCGCGCATGGTGCTGTTCAGGTCAGGTGTTCAGACCGCCTGCGGCGGGGCTTCTTCGGCTTCAGGACCATTCTACTGCCCTTCCGATCAGAAAGTGTATATGGACCTAGGTTTTTTTGAAGAGTTACGAACGCGCTTCGGTGCCAAAGGCGGTGATTTTGCCATTGCCTATGTCATTGCCCATGAAGTGGGTCACCATGTACAACACTTGCTGGGCACCATGGACCAGATGCGCAGGGCGCAACAGGGAAAAAGCGAGGCGGAGGCCAACCGCCTTTCCGTGGCGCTCGAACTGCAGGCCGACTTTTACGCCGGGGTGTGGACTTACCACAACCAGAAATACCTGGATCCCGGGGACATTGACGAGGCGATGAGCGCAGCCCAGGCCGTAGGCGACGATGCGATACAAAAACGCATGCAGGGGCATATCGTTCCGGAATCGTTCACGCACGGCACATCTGAACAGCGGAAATACTGGTTCATGAAAGGATACAAGTCAGGCAAGATACAGGAGGGCAATACCTTTGATGAGTTGTGACAAACGCTCCTGTGAAAAGGCATGAAATTCCAACACCCGGCCTTACCGCAAAACTGTTTCAATGCCTGTTGCTGATATCAGAAAGAAAAGACCCTCACGAACACAAACGCTCCCCAGCTCAGTCCCGTTGACGTGGATTTGGATTTAAAATCGACCTCCTTCCTGTACTTCACCGTGTAGTTATACTGGAACATTGTTGTAAACCCGTTCTGTATCCAGAAGAG
>CALMKH010000187.1 GCA_937867025.1 uncultured Bacteroidota bacterium
ACTACTTTTTGTAAATATTCTCAATGATGACTTTATCAAGAGATTCATATAAATCTGTGCTGAAGCCTTTCTGTACAAAGACGACCTCACCTTCCCGGTTTATCAGGAAAATAGTGGGAAACGCCCTGACATTAAAAGCTTTGGGATACGTTACCGACATATCACACAGGTATAATGATCCACTTATACCGTATTTTTGAACAAAATGGTTTAACAGCATCGAATCTTTAGGGTATTTGTCCATAGGATCCAATGTATATGTCTTAAGGACACCGGCATATTTCTTTCTTATGGAATCGATAGCAGGCATGACCATTACGCAAGGGAAACACCTTACATACGAAAAATCCAGCAATACCAGGCAGGTATCTTTGACATTGAGTGTTCCATAAGTTTTAGAATCATAGTTAAAGATTTTTATATCCTGAACGGCAACAGATGGCAGGGTATCATCCGGAATATCCCTTGATGTATCTGCATTGTCAGCCATCAGTTGTTCGTAAGCATAAAACTGTGAATCAAACTGCCTGGTTGTTATTTCCTTATATCCGGTAAAATAAAATTCATTCTTATGCCTGCTTACGGTACCTAAGAGCGCGTTACTTGCAAAAACAGGCGTATAATTTTTGAAACGCACGGATATGTGCCGGAAAGTATCTTTCCAGGTATCGTCCCCCGGATCATAACAAAACCGGCTGCGGGAACCGGCGTCCAACAGATGGCGGTTGATCCAGAATGGAAACGCGTTAAAGGGATTTCCCGTAAATCTTCTTTCGGTTTTGTACGCCGTATCATTTCCTTCACCCTGCATGCAATACAATTCGCGGCCATTTGCAAAAAGTGAAAACTGCTTGCGGTCCTTGTATAATGTATCCGAAAACGCTTGTGAGTTATTGCTATACCTTTTAAAAACCTGTATGGTTTCATTGATGTAAGCCGCTGAGGAATCGCTAACATACTTATAATACAGCATGACATTGAATAACATGGTGTCTGTTGAATATTCCTGGTACCTCCTGATCGTATAATCCAGGATAAAGGATTTTTCTTTAAGGTGATTCTTCACGTGCCTGTCGTTGATGCGTGATATCGATTGACTTTGACATGCGCTCAGCACAATCCATATGAGTAGTATTCGATTATGTTTCATCTTAATTAAAGAAGGAGGAACTAATTTATTCCACATCCTGTATTGATTTACGGGGTCTTACTTTTCAGGGACGCCTTCCTGATGGCTCCAACAAAACAAATATCAATTACCATTTTGACATAAACAAGCTATAAAATAAAGCCTATGTCATTCCCGGGCAAAAATTTACATAAATCCTTTCCAACTATCAATTATCATTTTTCAACTACCAATTACCAATTCAATTCTTAACTTTGTCCCATGAGTTGGAACTGGCAAGATCATCCCAAAAGTTACCCGCTGCTGATCCTCATCGCTATACTTTACACCATCAAGTTTTTTGTGTTATGGGGATACAAGCGGAGGAACCAGATCAAAACAAAGGATAATTTCATTATCGGGATCAATACGATCTATTACATCTTCGTTTTTATCCTGATTTTTCTCCTGATCATGGTATTGCTGAAGATCAATATCAAGGAATTCTTTACTTCCATTTCCATTCTTGCGGCGGCAATTGCCATTGTTTCCAAAGATTATATCTCCAATGCCATCAATGGCATGATACTTATGTTCAATAACCAGATATCCATCAACGATTACATCAAGATCGGGGAACACAAAGGGAAAATCACGCATATCAGCCTGCTCAACCTGCAGCTGATAAATGAAGAGGATGATCTCATATACATTCCAAACACCACCGTGCTCAGCCAGGAGATCGTCAATTACACCAAAGGGGAAAGCCACAAGGCCAGTATAGAATTCATAGCCAAATCCGATCTTGTCTCCACCATCGATGAACTGGAAATGCATTTAGGCCGTGAGCTCATGAAACTGAACGCCAATATTGAAAAAGAAACCTTCAAGCTGAAAATCCTGGAGGTGAACCTGGATGAAGTTAAGCTTCGTGCGGAGGCCAATCTTATCATCAGGGACCGCAAGTCGGAGCGTCATTTCAAAAGACAGCTGGTAAACCTTTGGTTTGCCTATATCGCTTCAAGACGGCAAAGCTGATCAGGCGCTTAACAGGTCGTATTCACCGAGGTTTTTTACGTCGAGAACCGTGTATCCGTGCTCGTCTACGTAAAACGGTCTCCTGAACTTTGCATTATGCACAATCTCATTGGCTACGTAACTGTTGCGGGAATACACCGTCTGGGCAAACGTATCATCATAAGCGGATATCATAACCAGGAATTCCGCTTCCTTTCTTTCAAAGTCCGTTTCACTCATCCCCCATAGCGGGCTTTCTTCAGTAATGGGATGGACAATGGTCCAGCTCAGCGCCAGCATATTCACCTTTTCATATTCCAGTTTAAGCGGCTGGAATCTTCTTACAGGATTGCCCGTTTCATCCGTTTCCACCCAGCTGTAGTTGATTTTGGCCATCACTTCAGCCAGGTTGCTGTTCATATCATTGCACATCATGCACATAAGGGCTTTTCCACCCTGAAAAGGAGCTATGAGAGCATTGGGTGAATACCTGATCCTGGCTTCAGGCTTGCTGAAACGCCCGTATAATGCACCTGTGGCGAGAGCGAATGTCATAAGCCCCAGGAAGGCTTCGAAACCGGCCAGGCTGTTGGCCAGCAGTCCCCTTGGGTGCAAGCCCCCGTATCCGACCGTGGTAAATGTCTGAAGACTGAAAAAATAACATTGCCAGAATTGTGAAGCCTGATCGCCGTTAATCCCGACAATGTTTTCCGGACCTATAAGGTAGTACAGGCTGGCGAAAATAAAGTTTGCAGCTACGTAAATGATCAGCACTACCAGCCAGTAAGTTTTCCACTGGCATGTGATTGCCCACCGGTACAGGTGGAATTCCCGGAAAAAGTAATTCCTCCGCCTGACATTAAAACTGCCATCATGGTTGATTGTCCTTTTCCGGTTGCGTTCGGTCCTGTTGTCGAACCCAAGGTTATCCTTAGGTGCCTGTTGTCCCTGGACAGCCATATATCATATGTGTTTGTTTACTCAACAGTAACCGATTTGGCCAGGTTTCTCGGCTGATCGACATTGCACCCGCGCATTACGGCAATATGGTAGCTCAGCAATTGCAGCGGAATGGTAGACAATAATGGCGTCAGGGTTTCTTCCGTATCGGGAATTTCGATCACGTGATCGGCCATTTGCCTGACCTTGGTATCGCCCTCAGTAACAATGGCAATGATGATACCTTTGCGGGCCTTCACTTCCTGGATATTGCTCATGACCTTTTCATACATCCCGCGTTTGGGGGCTATCACCACCACCGGCATCGCTTCATCGATAAGCGCTATCGGGCCATGCTTCATTTCTGCCGCCGGATATCCTTCCGCGTGGATATAGGATATTTCTTTCAGCTTAAGAGCTCCTTCGAGGGCCACCGGAAAGTTCACTCCGCGCCCGAGGTAAAGGAAATTCGCGGCATCCTTGAATTTTTCAGCGATCTTGATCACTTCGTCATTGGTCTGCAAAGCCCTTTCAACCAATTGAGGGATCGCTTCCATTTCGCTTAAGGTTAACCGTAAACGCTCCTGTGATATGGTTCCCCTGATCTGGGCTACGGCGAGCGCCATCAGCGTCAGAACAGACACCTGGGCTGTAAAAGCTTTTGTAGAAGCCACCCCAATCTCGGGACCGGCATGCGTATAAGCGCCTGCGTGGCTCATGCGGGGTATTGACGAACCTACGACGTTGCACACGCCAAACACTGTGGCGCCTTTTTCCTTGGCCAGTTCAATGGCCGCCAGAGTATCTGCAGTCTCGCCGCTTTGCGAAATCGCTATGACAAGATCATCCGGATAAATGATCGGATTGCGATACCTGAATTCTGAAGCATATTCCACTTCCACCGGCACGCGTGCATATTCCTCGAACAGGTATTCTCCCACAAGGGCTGCATGCCAGCTTGTGCCGCAACCGATAAGTATAAGTCTTTTGATATTGCGGAGTTTGTCTTCATACTCCTGCATGCTGCGCATGGCGAACTTGCCGGCCTTGGGATTGATCCTGCCCCTGATGCTGTCGTGTATGGACTTTGGCTGTTCGTATATCTCCTTGATCATAAAATGCGGATATCCGCCTTTCTCGATTTCCTCAAGGTTGATCTCCAGTTTTTGAATAAAGGGCGTTTTAGCTACATTCTCAATCGTTTTGATGCTGAGCTTACCGTCTTTTACTATAGCAATTTCCCCATCGTGAAGATAGGTGACATCCCTTGTATACTCCACAATTGGCGTCGCATCGCTGGCCATAAAATACTCTCCGGGTTCGGTGCCTATACCCACCACCAGCGGACTGCCTTTTCTGGCCGCTATCAGCTTGGCAGGTTCATTCTTAACCAGGATGACGATGGCGTACGCTCCCACTACCTGGTTCAAGGCCAGCCTGACGGCTTCGTCAATAGAAATTTCTTCATTGACCTGTATATCCTCAATAAGATGTATCAATACTTCCGTATCGGTATCGCTTTCAAAAACATGCCCGCGTTTCTGGAGTTCCTCCTTGATCGTTGCATAATTTTCAATGATGCCGTTGTGGATTACTGCAAGGTTACCGCTTTGCGACTGGTGAGGATGTGCATTCACATTATTGGGTTCCCCATGGGTAGCCCACCTGGTGTGCCCCATGCCTATGGAGCTCCTGATGGAATTATTACCAACCGCTTCTTCCAGGTCTGCTACCTTTCCTTTGGTTTTGAAAATATCCATATGGTCGTTATGGATAAGGGCTACTCCTGCACTGTCATACCCCCTGTATTCCAAGCGCTTAAGACCTTTTATAATAATGGGGTAGGCTTGTTTAGGACCAATGTATGCAACTATTCCGCACATGTGTTTTTATAATATATGAATTTCATGCAAAAATAGCAAATAAACGGCAACTTTTTAGCAGTCTTATAAACATTGTATCCCACATTCAGACAGCCTTTTAAGGAAATAAGCGTATGGAAAGTTTACTGTTTATCCGGATGCGCCGGAATCAAACAGATCATTGATGAAAGAAAGGGCCGTATCCGGCATATCGCAAGAGGAATATAACCCTTTAACCCTCTGAAATCACCCTGCTGATCTCAAAGGTTTTGGTTTCAAGAATCTTAAAACCATCCTGTATTATGACACATTCATATTTTCCATCCCGCCATTTTGCAATTTCCAGGTCCAGGTAAAAGACGTATTTTCCTTTGGCGGCCGGAGATTCATCCACCAATGTTGTGATCACCGTTCCATGTTCGTCCTTTACAAGCACCGTCACTGCACTTTCATAGGCAAGCTGGTAAGGGATCTCGCCCTGAATCATCTTTGGCTTGTTGCTGAACACACGACCTGTTTCCTGTGCATAACTGGTATTATACCATGGCACTTCCACTTTCTTCAATTCAGCCACCGCTTTCAGTAAAGCCAGGTTTTTGTCATTCTGCCCGCGTCCAATGGAACTGACGCTGTGATTGTTGGAGATCGCCCAGACGGCAGACTGTATGGCCGACTGGTCGAATGCATTGTCATTGATAAGGTTTGCTATGGTTTGCCAATCCTTACCCTCCATGTAACCTGTCTTAAACGGAGATCCGGATTTTGGGCTTTTATTATGACTGATACAGCAGAAACCGTACAAGTCAAATTCCTTTTTGGTTCCCGGCGGTATCACGGCATATGTGTTCCTGACAATAAAAATATCCTGCTGTGTGGAGTCTACGCTTTTCAGCCTCCGCCCCGCTTCCACCAAGGCAAAGCACGTATCCTTGTCTTTGTTCTCAAAGAACATTTTCATACAATACGCCTGGTATCCGCCCTTGCTTCTCAGCTTGATCCTGAACTGGCGGTTCTTTTCCAGTTTCTCTATGGAAATGTAGCGTTGCCGTGAAGCGTTATCTGTAGCAAAAGCGGCATTGGCAAGAAATAAAACAAGTACGAGTGCTGATAATGTTTTCATATACCTAAAACGTTGGCCAGGCATCTTTTATTGCTGAAAGGAACGCAGTTTCGATTTAAATTTCAAATAATTATTATATTTGTAAAACATACTACACTTATGAAAACAATTATTTTCCGCTTTGTTCTGTGCGCATTGTTCACCTCTTTTATCCTGTCAACTGCAGCTCAGAATTGCACCATTGTTGACAAACCTGACATGTCTTTCTCAGATGTTAATAATGACGGAATTGACGGTGATACGGCAAAGGCCATATTTGTTTCTGTTACAGGGAACGATATGAACAGCGGCAAGATCCATGCTCCGCTTGCCACACTTGAAAAAGCCATGGAAGTGGCGGCGGCTTCCTCAGTCAGGGACATTTATGTTTCAAAAGGGATCTATACCCTGACTAAAACCCTGATGGTGGAAAACGGCGTGAGCTTGTACGGCTTGTATGATGCGCAGTCGTCGTGGCAAAGGGGAATTACCAACAAGGTGGTTATCAACGGCCCTCAAAACGTGCTGTCTTTCAAAAACAACACCCTGTCATCTACGCTTAACGGATTCGAAATCAATGCCTCGGATGCCACTGCTCCAGGCAGCAGCAGCCAGGCCATCACAATAAGCAATTGTACCGGACTGATCATGCTGACCGGCAATACCGTTAAAAGCGGAAAAGGTGCAGACGGACTTCCGGGAGCTGCCGGAGGCAAGGGAAATGACGGAGGCAACGGTGGCGACGGCGGCAATGGACTTTGCGATGGTAACACTCCGGGTTCGGAGGGTGCGATGGGTATTTCGTCCTGCGGATTGAATGGAGGCAAAGGTGGTTCCGGCGGTGTGCATAATAACAACGGAGGGCCGGGCCAATCCGGAAGTTCGGGCGCCACAGGAGGTACAGGCGGCAATTGGGGAGATCCCGGAAAAGCCGGCATAAAAGGCACGGATGGGATCAATGGCATACCCGGAATACGGGGAGCTGCTTCCGGGGCCCAGTACCTGGTCAACACTGATGGTTACTCTCCCTCCGACGGGCAGAATGGAACCGATGGCACCCATGGTACCGGTGGCGGGGGCGGCGGAGGCGGTGGTGGGCAATCATGCACCTTTTGCGATGATGGCACCGGCAATGGCGGTGGTGGCGGAGGAGCTGCAGGTTGCAAAGGCGCCGGCGGAAGTGCCGGAAAAGGCGGTGGTGCCTCTATTGGCGTATATATATTTAACAGCAAAGCGTATCTTGAAAACAACATAATCGCGACCAAAGCTGGTGGCAATGGCGGCAGGGGGGGTGACGGCGGCCAGGGGGGGCTTGGCGGCCTGCCAGGAAAAGGCGGCGTAGCCTGCATTGGCGAAGTGGGAGCTGGCGGTGACGGAGGAAAAGGCGGAAACGGAGGACATGGAGCAGGCGCTTCAGGTGGTAATGGAGGACCGTCTACCGGCATTTCGATCGATGCAGGCAGCACAGTTTCCGGCGTTCTCAACACCTACACTACTGGGTTCGGCGGATCAGGAGGGTCAGGAGGAACAACTCCCGGTGGAGGAATGAGCGGCGAGACAGGGAATCCTGGCCTGTCCGAAACTGTCCACGGAACCATTTCCCCCGAAAAACCCCATACCTTCGGCGAACTGTGTATTGAAGATTTCAAGGCCAGCAGGCCTCACAGCCAGACACGGCAAGGCCTCGTGAAAGTATTCCTGTCAGAACCGTCTCCGGAAATCGTCAGGGTCGCCTATACGTACACCCAGGGAACCGCCATAGAGTCAACAGATTTTCAGTTCACGAACGACACTTTGGAGTTTATGCCATATGTCACTTCAGCTTCGATTCCTTTTGATATAATGGCCAATCTGGCGGAGACTTCTGCGAAAAGCTTCACTATAACGCTGTCCGGCCCTGATGGCGCCAGTATAGCACGTGCAACAGCCAACATCACCATTGAGCCTTTCAACGTACAGTCTGTTCAGGAGTTGGAAAATGTATATGAGTTTAACCAATGGCCGAATCCCTTCGGTGGCACAGGACACATTGACTTTACTGCACCTGTTTCTTCTGAAATTAAGATTGACCTGTATGATGTTATGGGAAAAAAAGTCGGCACACTTCATGAAGGCGTATCTGACGGCACATTGAAAACCATTGAGGTCTCATCATCTAACCTGACCAAGGGCGTGTATTTCTATACATTTAGTGTTAATAATAACGCCATTGCCTGCAGAAAATGGATCCTTGCAGATTAGCGACATGCTTTGCCGCCTCCTAAAAGAGGTAAAACTTACTGCTTAACAAAGATCATCGTGTCTTCATTGCCTTTCGGCAGGAAGTTTTTCGGCCTGAGGCCATAAGATGTATCGAACCGCAGCCGTATCTTGTTCGAACCTGCATATTCGAATATGCCAAGCATTGTATTGACCGGCTTACCGGCTTTAACAGTCTTGATTATCAGATCGAGATGCATAGGCCTGGCACTTGTATCAACTGTAAACGAGGTGGTCACAGGTTCTTCGAACACGCCGCTCAGGGTTTTGCCGCTCATAGTATCCTTGCCGTCCACCATTTCAAACGTGCTGTCTGCATAAAAGGTAAGATATACATATTTGCCTTTCTCTGAACCTTTCCACGTGCCAATGAACGACGGGGTCTGCGCGCCGGCCTGAAAGGCGATGAACAGGCATGTGAGAAAAAATATGTTTTTCATGAGGTTATTCAGGCTTAAATACAAAATTATTCATAAAGGCGGTGGTAAAATTACCATCCCTGAAATCCTGGTTGGCCATGATCTGCCTTTGCAGCGGAATAGAGGTGTGAACCCCTTCAATGACAAATTCCTCCAAGGCGCGTTCCATCTTTACAATACATTCTTCACGTGTCTGCGCACTGACTATCAGTTTGGCTATCATGCTGTCGTAGTTGGCAGGGATCACGTAGTTGGCATAGGCATGAGTATCCACCCTGATACCATGACCGCCCGGGATATGGAAATTAATGATCTTTCCGGGGCTTGGCCTGAAATTGTTGAAAGGATCCTCAGCGTTGATCCTGCACTCTATGGCGTGCTTCATCGGCTCATAATCCTTTCCTGATATAGGCTGTCCTGCTGCAATCAGTATCTGTTCTTTTACAAGGTCGTAATTGATGACTTCCTCGGTAACCGGATGTTCCACCTGGATACGGGTATTCATCTCCATGAAATAAAAATTCCGGTGTTTATCGACAAGGAATTCAACGGTTCCCACACCTTCATAATTGATGCATTGGGCGGCCTTTCTCGCGGCTTCACCCATTTTTTTGCGGAGCTCAGGGGTCATGAACGGCGAAGGGCTTTCCTCTATCAGTTTCTGGTGCCTGCGCTGGATACTGCAGTCCCTTTCACTCAGGTGGCACACTTTGCCATATTGGTCGCCCGCTATCTGAATCTCGATATGCCTCGGCTCCTCTATGTATTTTTCCATGTAAATACCATCGTTCCCGAAAGCTGCAGCTGCTTCTGTGCGCGCAGAATCCCACGATTTTTCAAACTCTTCCTCTTTCCAGATGATCCTCATTCCCCTTCCACCACCACCGGCTGTAGCCTTGATAATAACAGGATAACCTATTTTTTCTGCCAGTTTCACACCTTCCTCATAACTTGTCAGCAATCCATCACTTCCCGGGATAGTAGGCACCCCGGCTTTTTTCATGCTGTCCTTGGCATTGCTCTTGTCGCCCATGCTGTTGATCTGCTCAGGCGTGGCGCCGATAAATTTAATGCCATGATCTTTGCAGACCTGGCTGAATTTGGCATTTTCGCTAAGGAAGCCGTATCCCGGGTGGATCGCATCGGCGTTGGTTATCTCCGCCGCTGCAATAATATTAGGTATTTTCAGGTATGACTGAGCGCTTGGGGGCGGTCCGATGCAAACTGCTTCATCGGCAAAACGCACATGCAGGCTTTCCTTGTCGGCAGTGCTGTAAACCGCAACCGTCTTGATGCCCATTTCCTTGCACGTACGGATAATGCGCAGCGCTATTTCTCCCCTGTTGGCTATTAATATCTTCTTAAACATGTGTTATTTGGTATTGTGAGGTTTCCGGCGGAACAGCATCATGCCATGCCGGATGTCAACCTGTGACTTAATTAGGCTCCACTAAAAATAAAGGCTGGTCATACTCCACCGGGGTGGCATTATCTACCAGTACCTTGACGATCTTGCCGCTTACTTCCGATTCGATCTCATTGAACAATTTCATGGCTTCAATGATACAAACCGGTTTACCGGGCTTTACTTCATCCCCTACATTCACAAATACAGGTTTATCAGGCGCTGAAGAGCGATAGAAGGTACCGATCATCGGTGATTTGATGGTCACCAGGTTGCTGGCTTCTGCAACAGGGGCCTTTTTCTCTTCTGAAACCGGGGCTGCAGCTGCAAGTGCCGGGGCCGGAGGTATAGGAGCCTGAAGCTGGGGTGCCTGGGCGTGAATGTATTGCGGAGGAGTGGATACAGCAGGAGGCGCAGGCTTGCGGATAACCAGCTTAAAATCCTTTTTTTCGATTTCGACTTCACCTACATTTTTTTGTGCTGAGACAAACTTAATGAGGTTTTCTATTTCTTTTATATCCATGTTGATGTTTATTTTCGTGCTTGTTACTAACTGTTATATGCCCATTTCAGATAAATACTGCCCCATGTAAAACCGCCGCCGAACGTCGCCAGTATAAGGTTGTCGCCTTTCCTGAATAATTTTTCATAATCCCAGAACAGCAAAGGTATGGTACCGCTTGTGGTATTGCCGTAACGCTGAATGTTCATAAGCACTTTTTCGGGCGGCAACTGCATTTTTTCAGCAGTATAATCAATTATGCGTTTATTGGCCTGATGCGCCAGCAGGTAGGTCACGTCGTCCGAAGTAAGATTATTCCTTTCCATGATCTGGGTTGAAACATCCGCCATGTTGGTTGTAGCAAATTTAAAAACGGTCTTTCCCTCCTGGTACACATAGTGTTCCCTTGCATCAATGGTTTCATGCGTGGGCGGCTTCAGGGATCCTCCGGCTTTCTGGTGCAGGTATTCGCGTCCGCTGCCGTCGGTTTTAAGTATGGAATCAAGCACACCGTACCCTTCTGTATTCGGTTCGAGCAGCACTGCTCCTCCCCCGTCGCCAAAAATTATGCAGGTATTCCTGTCGGTATAATCAATAATGGCGCTCATCTTATCGAAACCGCAAACCACCACTTTTTTGTACCGGCCTGTTTCAATGAACCTTGCACCTGTCTCAAGGGCAAATAAAAAGCCACTGCAAGCAGCGGCCAGGTCAAAGCTCCAGGCATTTTTTGCCCCTATCTTGTCGCAAACGATATTGGCGCATGAAGGGAACACCAGGTCGCCTGTAATGGTAGCCATAATGAGCAGGTCAATTTCATTGGCGTCCATGCCCCTTTTTCTGAGCATTTCATTGACAGCCTCCACGGCCATATCCGAAGTGCCTTTTCCGGGTTCTGTCAATATCCGCCTTTCCTTGATACCGGTTCTTGAAGTGATCCACTCGTCATTGGTATCCACGAGTTTTTCCAAATCGAAGTTTGTTAACCTTGTTTCGGGCACATAGCCTCCGATTGCTGTAATAGCTGCGGTGATTTTGCTCATTTATCCGTGTAAAAAACGCCTTTAGCGTCGCAAATTAAAAATAAGATTTGAAAATTCGTTAAAAAGATTGCTTTATTTTTTCTATCAGCCTTGATTTTACCACATCTTTGGCCAGTTTGAACATGCTTACAAAAGTTTCTTCTTTGGATATGCCATGCCCGATTATTACGGGTTCATTTACGCCCAGAATAGCCGTTCCTCCGTACTGTTTGAAGTTGAAACGCTCCAGGTAATCGTTTGTCACACCCATTTTGGACAGGTTGTAATAAAACTGCTCGCACAGTTTCAACACGATATTTCCAGTATAACCATCGCAGACAATGACGTCGGCCTTGTCATTAAACAGGTCGCGCCCTTCCACATTTCCGACAAAATGGATACGGTCGTTTATCTCAAGCAGGGGATAGGCCGCCTGAATCAGCAGATTGCCCTTCTCTTTTTCCTCGCCGATGCTCAGCAGGGCGACCTTAGGATCCTGAATCCCGTACACATGCTGGGCATATAACGAGCCCAATATGGCAAACTGGTTCAATACCTCAGGCTTGCAATCGGCATTCGCTCCTACGTCCAGCAATACGCCGAAACCGCCGCTCATTTTGGGCAGCAGGGAAACGATTGTGGGTCTCAAAACCCCGTCGATGGCTTTAACTGAAAAAATGGATCCTACCAGCATGGCGCCGGTATTTCCGGCTCCGATAAACGCCTGTATCTGCTCATCGGCCAGGTAGCGGTAGGCCACATTTATGCTTGAATTCTTTTTATGGGCAATAGCCTTGGTGGCATGTTCGCTCATTTCAATAACTTCGGTGGCCGGAACTATTTCGAGCTCATTTTCGGAAATTGAAAGTTCTTTGAAACATGCAAGTATCTTTTCCTTTTGCCCGAAAAGCACAGGAACGATATCGGGCATCTGCTGTTTGGCAGCAATTGCGCCCTTGACGGCTTCAAGAGGGGCGAAATCCCCGCCCATTGCATCTATACCAATGCGCATGGTGGATGTATTAGTCGTTGCGACCTTTCATCACTTTCACCCCGCGGTACATTCCTGTTTCCAGGTTGACACGGTGATACAGGGAAACATCTCCGGTAGAAGGATCAGCAATAAACTGCTTTGAATCCAGATTGTGGTGAGTTCTGCGTTTGTCCCTCCTGGTGCGCGATATTTTTCGTTTAGGATTTGGCATCTTCTTTTATTTATTTGTTTCTAATGTTATTCTTCTTCGTCTGAATCACGTTCAGGGATATCCTCGTCTTCCGTCGCTACATCAATCATGCTGGTGATCTTTCCAGTTACGGCCGGATCACATACCAATCCCACATCTGAGCATGTATTCTTGATTGGGATCGAAATATTTACAAAATCAAACATATGCTGGGCAATGTTGATCTTGTAATCATGACTTGATATATAGATCAGGTCGTCATCGCTTTCCCGCGGATGTTCGCTGACCTTGACAATGACCTTCTGCTTGTTCTTAACAGGGATGCCGATGCGGGTGAGACAACGGTCACAATCCACATCCACCAATCCGTCAATGCTGAAATCAAGCGTAAACATGGAGCCCGACTTCGTGAACAGCAGGTCGACCCTGATATCCTGAGTTGATAAAGAACTGTTAAACGCCTTAAAAAAACGATCGTTCAGGTGATATTCAAACCGATGCTCTCCTTCTTTAAGCTTGATAAATTCAATATCATATTCACGAAGCGCATCCATTGTCACAAAAAGCTCAGTTTTTAAAAAACGGACTGCAAAGGTAACCAGATTCGCAGTATTTTCCAAAAATATTATAATTCACTAATTTACAGTCAATTCATCCTAGAACTGCTGGCCTATAAAGAAGTGGAATTGACCGGGTTTCGTAGTGAGTCCGCGGTTAAGTGTTTTCCAGTCGAACCCGTAAGCATAATCGAGTCCCAGCAAACCGAACATCGGCAGGAATAGCCTTACGCCGACACCCGCACTGCGCTTCAGATCAAACGGATTGAACGTGCGCGTGTTGATCCATGCGTTTCCTCCTTCGACAAAGGCCTGCAGGTAAATGGAAGCGCTCGGAGAATTCGTAACGGGGAATCGAAGTTCGCAGGTGAACTTGTTAAAAATGGCAGCTCCCGAATTGCTTGAACTTCCCACAGCATTCTCTGTAATGGTCCTGTCGGGATAACCGCGAAGGGAAATGATCTCCGTACCTATCTGGCCAAAGCTGTTAAGACCGCTTCCGCCGACCATAAACCTTTCGAAAGGAGACAGGCCCAGATCCTTGTTATAATATCCCAGATAACCGAACCTGAGCTTAGTGGCCAGTACAAATTTGCCGAACACCCGGTTATAATTCTCCGCGTCCAGTTTCCATTTGTGGTATTCGATCCATTTGTATTTTTCGGCAAGCGACACTGTAGCGTAATCTTTATTGCTGATAGCGGATATGGGCGGAGTGGCCGCAAGGCTAAACGTATAGGTAGAGCCCCCGGTAGGGAAGATCGGTTCTGTCACCGAGCTGCGCGAAAGCACATATTTCAGTTCGACGTTATTGCTTCTTCCGGTGTTCAGCTGCAATCCGTATGCGCCATTGGCATTGTTAAGATGATATTGCTGAACGCTTATGGAATAAAATGCAGAGAAGAAATCGTCAGGCCATTTCAAACGTTTTCCGAGCGAAACGGAAGCGCCGGTGATCTTGATAAAACTCTTGAGGGGATCTGAATTCTTCCTTCCGTCGAAAGACTGGTTTGTCCTGTAAAGGCTTGTCGTGAATGAATTCGGTTTTTTACCGCCAAACCAGGGTTCGGTGAATGAGAAGTTGTAAGACTGGTAAAAAAGCCCGTTGGATTGAGCCCTGATACTGAGCCTTTGTCCGTCGCCCGAAGGCAAAGGGTTCCACATGGACGGATGAAACAATTTGCGTGTCGAGAAATTGTTGAGCGTGAGTCCCAGGGTTCCTACGAGACCTCCGTAACCATAAGCTCCCCCCTGGCCTGCAACGTTCCTGTTATTACCTCCCCAGCCGCCCGAAAGCTCGATCTGATCATTGGCCTTTTCCGCCACCGTATATTCAATATCCACTGTTCCAGCCGCGGGGTTAGGTATGGGATTTACGCCCATTGCCTGCGGATCAAAATACCCAAGTTGCGACAATTCCCTGACAGACCTTTGTATATCGCTGCGTGAAAATTTCTGCCCCGGTCTGGTGCGCAATTCCCTCAGGATGACATGATCGCTGGTCTTGGTATTGCCCTTGATGATAATCTTATTGTAAACAGCCTGCGTACGTTCCACGATGCGGATTTCGATATCGATACTATCGTTCTCCACCTTTGTTTCTACCGGTGTAACGCCGAAGAAGAGGTATCCGTCGTCCATGTAAAGACTGGAAATATCCGTACCGTTGGGACTGAAGAAAAGACGTTCTTCAAGCACCGTCTGATCGTAAATATCTCCACGCTTAATGCCCAGCACTTTCGTCAGGTCTGCGCTGCTGTATTTGTTGTTCCCTGTAAAGGTAATATGCCGGAAATAGTATTTGCGGCCTTCGTTCACGCCTATCTTGATGGCTACCCTGTTAGGGCTCACGCGAACTACGGAATCGTAAAGCACACTGGCATCGCGGTAACCTTTGCTGTTGTATTTCACCACAACGCCCTTCAACTCTTCCCTGTAAGTTTCCTCAACGAATTTGGAAGAGGCGAAAATATTGATCTTATGCCTTTTGCGCTTCGTTTTTTTAAGGGCTTTCCGAAGCTCTGCGTCACTCAGTTCCTGATTGCCCACGAACTCTATGTCCGACACTTTTACTTTCTTTCCCTTATTAATCGCTATGCGCAGAACCTCCTTATTGGGCAACGTATCCACTTTATCCTGGCGGATATCTATACCCACTGCATAATAACCCTTTTTGTAATAATAACTTCTTATTTCACGGCGAAGATTGTTAAGCATATCCTCGTTTATGATCATGCCCGCCTTGATACTGAGTTCTTCCCTGAGTGTTTTGGCTTCCGACCTGCCCAAGCCTATGAATTTGAAATGCAGCAAGCGCGGTCTTTCCACTACTTCAATAACCAGGAATATCTTGTTGCCTTCCGTTTTTCTTGCATAAATGCTGACAAACGAAAAATAATTCTGCTTCCAAAGGTTGTCAATGGCCTGGGGAATCTCGGTGCCGGGAATTTTTATCTTTTGATTGAAGGACAGGTTGGTGTTAAGAATGATGATATTCTTGTCAATGAATTTATTGCCTTTCGTTTCGATGGAGGCAATGATGTATTCTTTTGGCTTGTTGTAATCCAGAAGCATATAGTTCCTTGCCGAATCCTGTGCGCGCAGGCCATGTGCCGCAAGCAAAGCCAAAAAGATAAAAATGCCCTTGTACGGCTTGTATGTCATATTATACCTGTTCACTTGTTTTTCCGAATCTTCTTTCCCTTTTTTGATAATCGATTATTGCTTTATACAAAGCCTCCTGGTCGAACTCAGGCCAGTAAATATCCGTAAAATAGAACTCACCGTATGCGAGTTCCCACAGCATGAAATTGCTGATGCGGTATTCGCCGCTGGTCCTGATCAACAGCTCAGGTTCGGGCAGATGGCCGGTGTTAAGCGATTCCGAAATGACCTTTTCATCAATATCCTCCACTTTCAGCTGGCCATCCTTCACCTTGCCGGCGATGAGTTTTGCGGCCTGAACGATATCCCAGCGGGCACTGTAGTTAAGCGCCAGAACAAGGTCCATCCGCGTATTATCTTTTGTAAGCTCCATGGCTTCCTTCAGCTCTTTCAATGCATCCGGAGGCAATCCGTTGATATCACCGATGGTCCTTAACCTGATATTGTTTTTTTGAAGGGTGGCCACTTCTTTCCTGATCGTACGCACAAGGAGGGCCATGATGGCTTTTACTTCAAGGGCGGGCCTGTTCCAGTTCTCGGTGCTGAACGTATAGAGGGTCAGATATTTTACGCCGAGGGTTGCTGCCGTTTCCGCGACAGTCCTGACAGATTTAACACCGTATTCATGCCCTACCACCCTTGGCAATGCCCTTTTTTTCGCCCATCTGCCATTGCCATCCATGATAATGGCAATATGCTGGGGAAGTTTCTCCTTGTCAATTTGTGACAACAGGCTGGTCGCTGGCATAGGTTGTGTTAAAAGCATGCAAAAGTAACTTAAATTCTTGAAATTCTATAACGAATTCCACGAGTGATTTGTTACGGGGCACAGATATAAAACTGATTATTTTCCGGTATTAAAAACCTGGCAATTGCAAGATCAGGAACGCGGAGGTGCGCAAGGATCATTGGTAACGTCCCTGAGCGAGAATGTCAGGCCGATGACAAAATACCAGTCTTTCAGATGGGGGTCTCCCCTCATGGTTCCTGTATCGATGACCGGATGTCCGTTCAGGGTCTGCGGCTGCGAGAATTCGGCCGCGCCCTGCCCCTGCCTGGCTGCGATGGCATTATAGTCCGGGTATTTGCCCCTGGTGTCATCAAGGTAATCGGTAAAGGTTTTCCTGAACCCTATCTCCAGCCCGATAACCGATTTTCTTTTCACGTTGAACTTGTAACCCAGGCCAAGAGTCACGGCGGGTTGAATTAATGAATAATCCTTTCCCCCATCGAGTTTCTGCCCTTCGGTTCCCATGTCCCGCAGATCGATCCTGTCGCCTCCCGGCAACTTCGCCGTGGGATTAAAAAAGAACATATTCACTCCTGAAAAAACAAAAAATGTCTTTTTGGTCTCAAGAATATTGATGCCGAATTTTTTAAAATTGAATTCCAGAAAATATCCCAGCTCAAAAATATTGCTTTCGAATTTCAGGTTCCTGTAACTGTTCGCCTTGAAATTCCGGTCGTCGCCGGATATCCTGGCATAAGTGAATGAGTAGCGGCTGCTGAAGAAGCTGGAGTGATGGTATTTATACAGCAAACCTGCGGAGGGTTGAAATTCCTTTGCCACTATTTCAGGGGCCAGGTCGCCGAAATAGTTGCTGGCGCCGAGCATAATGCCGAACTCGCTTATCCCGTTCCTGTAGCGTTGAGAAAAGGCATTAATACAAACCAACAGGCATAAGCCGGCAACAAATTTTTTCTGAAACGTTAACACAAGTAGGTTTGGATCCTATAGGCCTTAAAAATTAAAGCAGGGTTGACGACCTCCAAGTATCCTGTATGTAAGGGTCAGACCTCCTATCATGTACCAGTCCTTGGTTTTAGAATTTCCTCTCAGGTCCCCGTTTTCAAACGGCGCCTCGCCGACTTCCCCGCTCCTGTCTTTCAGGGCTACGGCCATCGGACCGCTGGCACCCCCGACAATGATATTGTCAACATATATGGATGATACATCATCCAGGTAATCCGTGAAAGTTTTTCTCATACCCAAATCCACTCCGAAAGCCCAGTGATCGTTCAGCTGCCATTTGGCACCTACGCCCAGAGGTATGCTGACCTGAGTAAGGGCATATCTCCTTTTATCATTGAACTTGGTGGTTTCCTGACCTTCGGTTCCCAGGGGTTGAAGCTCAATCCAGTCGCCATCCTGCGATTGCAATGTCGGGTCGTGCAAGCCTGAAACATAGGTGAACTGGGCCTTGGGATTGAACCTGAACACGGAAAGTCCCGCAAACAGGTAAGGTGACCATGCGTATGTGGTACGCGTGTTCTCATACCCTAAAATATTCCATTCTGCCTGCACGGAAAATTCAACAATATCTGACTTGAAGCTTAAATTCCTGCGGCGTCTGTAATTATCATCCGAAAAGTTTTTGTCTGAACCCTCTATCTTGCCGTAAACAGCCGTGCCTTTAAATGTCAGGTACGGCCCGTAGTTATACCTTGCTATCAGTCCGCCCGCAAGCTTGGTTTTCGACCAGAGAGGCATAGAGCCCTTGGTGAATTCCCCCATATAGTTGGAGCCGCCGAGATACAGACCGAAATCAAGTGACGGAGCCCTTTTCTCACCTTTCTGACCGAATGCCACAAAGGGTAGGGACAAGATGAGAATTAGAAGAGTGTTTGCTGATTTTTTCATTACACACAACGAAACTAAAATACGAAAATAGTACTTTCTTACTAGATAACGAAATAAATCGGAAATTATTTTACGTATGAATGTGTGAACTTTATGTGTACCGATGGTTAAACTTTTGTGAATTTACATAGTTTACCCTGTTTTTTCGCTCAACAATATACCAAATTTTTATTTGTCAATTATCGCAAAAGATAAAAATACCCTTGCGTATATCTCCATGGGGTTTTCTTGCCCTTGTACCTGATCACGTAAACATAATAATCCGCTGGACACGGCTTTCCCTTGAACGTGCCATTCCAGCCCTTTCCCGGATCTTCGGACATGAACATTTTCTCACCCCACCGGTTGTATATTTCCATCACCGTTTCCGTAACTGAAGGTGACTCGATCCTGAATTCATCGTTTGAAGCATCGTCATTGGGCGAGAAAGCATTGGGCACAAAAAGTGCAATTGTATCGAGAACGCATATGTCCACACTGAAGGTGTCGGTGCATTTACCTTCATTTTCAATGCTTAATCTTATCGTATAATTCCCAGCGGAATCGTCGGGGTAGATATGCAATGGATTATCCAGCGGATCGAACGCCAGTACCTTGTTGTCCCCGAAGTCCCAGACGCCTGCCGTACCGCCTTCACTCAGGTTGATAATCCGTATCCTGGCATTGCCCGTATAGACACACTGCCCTGCAGGTGATGTCGTAAAAAATGCCCTGATGCGGCTGTAACCCGGTATAGTGGCTGTCGTATCATACACGCAGCCTGTCATGGTATTGGTCACTTTCAATTTATAGCTTGTCCCTACGGGGGCCGTGATCTGCGGTGTTGTCTGCGGAGGAATCGTATTCCAAAAGTAACTGTACGGGCCTGCGCCATTCACCGTGACGTTGGCGAACCCCAGATTGCCGTAACATTGTATTGGGCTTGTTTGTATCGTTCCGTAAAATGGCTGATGCACATAAACAGCCTGACTTTTTACTACCGAATCGCTACAACCATCCTTCAATACAACCGCATATGACGTGGTGTTTTTCGGTGATTTGAAAACCGATTCCACGTTGAACTCGCCGCTGTTCCAGCGCAAGTCGTACCTGCCTGTTCCGCCATAACTTTTTGTACTGAGTGTGACCGTGGTTCCGTGACAGACGGTATCCTTATCCGCATACAGGTCTAATGCGAGCGTATCGCTTATGGTTACCGTTTTCCGGGACTGGCTGACACATTTTCCGGTGCCGTACGTGTATTGCAACAGGTGCTGCCCGGCTCCTGCAAACCATGGATTAAACGTGCTTCCGGATATGCCATTCCCACTCAGTATGCCCCCGGCAGGACTCAGTTGAAGATTGACTAGGGTATCTTTCATGCAATACATGGAATTTAACCCTCCGATGCTCACCTGCGGCAGACCTTTTACCGTAATGGTGATGGTATCTATACATTTGCCGGGCAGGCTGAAATAGATTTTGTGCGTGCCGGTATCAGCTGCTTTGGGATTAAACGTCCCGGCAATTCCGTTGGTAATGCCTTTACCTGAGAAAAGACCGGCGCCCTCGGCGTTATAAAGATTCACCGGATCATCCGCTATGCAAAACACTGTGTCATTCTGAATGCGGGCCCTCGGATACACATGTATCACCAGTGTATCCCTGCATCCGTTGGCCTCTCCGATCACCTGATGCCAGCTACCTCTTCCTGCCTTTGAAGGATTGAATTTCTGGTAATAGACCTGGCTTCCCGTAATGGCGCCGCTACCTGAAAAAAACATATTCCAGGGATCGCTCTGCACGTACTGGTAACGCATGAAATAGGCTGTATCACGCACGCAGTTGCGGACTGTATCCTTGTAGAACCGCGTGTATCTGAGGTATATAATCTTGTTATCCTTACACCCGTTATCCGCATAATAGGTGAGTACGGTCTGGGTAAAAACCGACTTGCCGGGAACGCTGAACGAATCGGGGTTAAAAATCCCTGCCACAGCATCATAAATTCCTTTTCCCTTCCAGTAACCTCCCGGAGGCAAAGCGGCCGGAAGGGTCTTAAGACCCGCATCGGGGCATGCAATCTCATCATACAGCGCATCCACCTCAAGTATGACCCTGTTCAATGTGTCCCTGCAACCGTTAATGGTATAAATGTAACGTTTGTTCCCCGCACCCGCCGCCGGGGGCGTGTTGATGCCAAGGAAGGTATTGGTCATCCCCGGCCCGGACCAAATGCCCCCCGCAGGATAAAACGT
>CALMKH010000188.1 GCA_937867025.1 uncultured Bacteroidota bacterium
CTCAGTGAATCGATTTCAGATGAAGTAATCGCCAAATGCCACCAGTGCGGCAAACCCTGCGATACACACACCAACTGCGCGAATGTAGCATGCAACCTGCTGTTCATCCAGTGTGATTCATGCAGGCAAACTTTCAGCAACTGCTGCAGCGAAGAATGCAGTCAGACAGCCTCCTTGCCTGAGGAACAACAAAAGCTGCTCAGAAAAGGCAAAAACTTTGGACGCCTTGTGTTTAACAAAGGACGCAAGCTTAAAACAAGCTGACAAATCTCTGGTCTCCACTGTCATTTTATTGCAATAAAGAACTTCAGTTATTGTTAATTGTATTCATAGGTTTAACTTTGAATAATGCCTCTTAAAACTTTCATGTTAACCAAACCTTCTATTCCTGTAATCTGGCAACCCCGGAGCATGCTTGCCGGGAAGGGATCATACAACGGGCTGCCCTTTTAAAGCGTCTACCATATATGAAAACACTATTTACTTTACTGCTTCTATGCTTCTTGGTTAACGTTTCGGCCCAGGTCAGCGCCAATGCCGGCCCGGATAAGGAAATCTGTATCATGGATACCCTGAAAATAACAGGCACTGGCCTGAATGCTGGAGACACAGGGTCTTACCAGTGGAAAGACCTTAATGCCAACATGGTGGTTTCCACCGGTGCTTCTTTTGCAACCAGGATCACGTCCATGACGAGTAGAAACTATGCACTGACGGTCACCCGGCTTACAAATGGCAATACATATTATGCATATGATACTATGCTTGTCACAGTTAATGCTTTGCCTGCATTTGTTTATAAAGGCATTCCACCAAGGTGTTACCGCGACGGCGCCATTCACCTTACCCTGAGCAGCATAGCTACCGCCAAATCGGGTGACGGAACAGTGAGCGATACAGCCATACGCTATTATCAGCCTTATAAAACTCCCTCCTGGGTTACGGGAGGACCTGCAGGAACTGCGCCTTTTGTCTATGACTTCACTAAATTTGTAGCGAATGAACAGGTGCCAAAAACCGGTCTCAGGGATACAATCTGTTATGAATACCGGGACTATAAAGGCTGTTACAATAAGGAATGCAGCGCACTCCGGCTTAATCCCAACCCTGTTGTTGAAACCGTGAACGGCGTTTACTGCCAGAGAGCGGGTAAAATCATCCTGAATAAACTGGTGGCCAAACCGTTCAGCAAAGTCGGGGGGATAGAATCATTCCGGTGCCTGTCTGTCCCGCAAGGCTCCGGAGTAAATGCGAATACCATTATAACTGTCAATACGACTGTTGTTCCCAACTCTTTTGAACTCGATCCCGGCAACGAAAATGAACCTTCCAAAGCCGGAGAATACATCATTGAGTATTGTTTCAAGGATGCCCTTACAGGGTGCCAGAGCTGTGACACAAGCACTGTTCATGTGGTCAGGTTACCGGTCCTTAAGTTCCCTGCCATTCCCAAACAATGCATAAACGGACCCCTGTTGGCGCTCGACAGCCTGGTTACAAATGATACAGGAGGAAGGCTTACGGCTGCAAAGTGGGAGACAGTTGAGTATAATCATTCAAGAGACATGTCTGATCCAACGGTTGGGAACAGAATCCTGAATTCCGTCAAAAACCAGAAAGATTTCGATCCCTCTGCAGGAACGGGAGATTATCTCGTGAAGGTCACCGATACGTCTTCGGGATGCCCGGTATCCGACAGTTTTAATATCCTGGTCAACGGTCTTCCAGTTATTCAGATCGATCTTCCGGATACGGTGTGCTCCAATGACAGTGTCTTTATCATGAATAATATTGCACCTACCGGTCCTGTCGGGACCTGGTCGGGACAGGGTGTCGACGGCAGAAATTTCGTTCCGTCCACGTTTGTTTCAGGATCCTTTATGAATAGTTCCAGGATCCGCTACACCTATACACATCCCGCTACCGGTTGCACATCTTCCGATTCCCAGACCATATGGGTCCAGAATCCCGCTGATTTCCAGATAACGGCCACGCCGCGTCCTAAGCTTCATTACAGGGTGGATTTCAACCTCTCGAACCTCAGCAATATTGACACGCTTAATGGCAAATTCCTGTGGGATTTCGGAGCGACAACATCCACCTCGCCCAATCCGAAAAATATCTTCTTTGCAGACAGCGGTACACATACCGTGTATGTTACTGCGGATTACGGCACATGCCAGACAGTCAAGGCCGTTACGTTTACACTGGACTATATAACTGTTGACATAGATGATCTGCAAAGGCTGGTCAGAGTTCACCCGAATCCGGTCCATGATGTGCTAACTGTGCAAATGCCATTTGATGCCAGGTTATTGGTTTCAGACGTGAACGGAAAACAGGTGAGCGTTACACACCATGCTGGCGGGGAATGCTCATACATTCAGCTGGACGGCATTGCCTCAGGCATTTACCTGCTGACCGTGGAATATCCCGAAGGCCTTATACGGAAAAAGATCGTTGTGGAATGACCTATTGCAGGAGTAAACGGCAATCAGCTTAGAAAAAACAACACTCTACCAGTTCCATAGCCGGCATCTATTCCGGATATTAAACCGATAGAGTGTTTAAGAGGGTTTGTTGACACTATGGTCTATTTCAGGAACAGAAGATCCCTGTATTTAGGAAGTTTCCATGAATCGTTGTCAATAAGTTCTTCGAGCTTGTCTGCGCTCTCCCTTATGCTTTCGAAATATGGCTTCACCTTGTCGCAGTAAGCTTTGGCCTTTTTATCAGCGTGTGTAATGAGGTTAGCTTTCCTTCGTTCTTCCGTCATTTTCGCATTGTTGTCCCAGATAGCGTTGGTATGCTTTGATATTTCCTTCACGATCTGAAGCAGGGCTTTGTTGTCCGTCTTTGAAAGGCCCACCTTTCCAAGGCCTTCAATGGTGTCAACAAGTTTTTTCTGATAAGCCACGGCAGCAGGAATAACGTAGTTCTTGGCAAGCTCACCCAATATCCTTCCTTCGATCTGTATCTTAAGCACATAATCCTCGTATTTGATTTCAGTTCTTGCTTCGAGTTCTTTCCTTGTGAAAATGTTATTATTTACAAAGAGGTCCTTGCTGGCTTTGGAGTTGTATGCATCGAGAGCATAAGGTGTGGTTTTAATGTTGCTGAGCCCTCTCTTTGCTGCTTCCTTCACCCATTCGGCGCTGTATCCGTTTCCTTCAAACAGGATTTTCTTCGACGACTTTACATAAGAGATCAGGACCTGCTCAATGGCAGAATGTTTGTTGACTTTTTTCCTGATTAGCGCATCTACATCTTTTTTGAACACGCTTAGCTGGTTTGCCACAATGGTATTCAGAACGATAATGGCATTGCTGCAATGATCGCTTGAACCCACTGCCCTGAATTCAAATTTATTTCCCGTGAAAGCAAATGGGGATGTCCGGTTCCTGTCTGTGTTATCGAGCAATATTTCAGGTATGCGGTATACATTGATGGTCTTTTCGCTCACTCTGCCGGGTTTGCCCGAAGCCTTTGAATGTTCGAACTGGTGCAATACCTGGGCCAGGGTGCTTCCTATGAAAACCGACATAATGGCCGGAGGAGCTTCATTGGCGCCGAGACGGTGATCGTTGGCCGCAGTGGCAATGCTGGCCCTCAGCAGGTCGGCATGATCATGAACGGCTTTAATGGTATTGATAAAAAATGTAAGGAACTGGAGATTGTCCTGCGGACTCATGCCCGGTGACAATAAATTCACGCCGGTATCCGTAACGATAGACCAGTTATTGTGTTTGCCTGAACCGTTAACGCCTTTGAATGGTTTTTCGTGCCATATAACCTTGAGCTTATGCCTTCCGGCTACCGACTGCATCACGTCCATCAGCAGCGAGTTATGGTCGATGGCTATATCTGCTTCTTCAAACATCGGGGCACACTCATACTGGCCGGGAGCCACTTCGTTATGCCTGGTTTTAAGCGGGATTCCAAGCTTGAGAGCCTCTTTTTCGAAATCAGTCATGAAATTATATATACGCTCGGGGATGCTTCCGAAATAATGATCTTCCAGCTGCTGCCCCTTGGCCGGCATGTTTCCTACCAGCGTACGTCCGGCAAACACCAGGTCGGGACGCTGGTGATAAAGTTCCTCGTCAACCAGGAAATATTCCTGCTCGATTCCAAGAGATACTTTGGCATTTTTTATATTGGTGTCGAAATACTGGCAAACCTCGGTGGCGGTTTTAGTCAGGAAATTGGTTGATTTGATCAGCGGCGCCTTGTAATCCAGGGCCTCACCTGTATACGCCACAAAAATTGTCGGAATGCAAAGCGTTTTGCCACTGGCTTTTTCCATGATGAATGCCGGGGAAGAAGGATCCCAGGCACTGTAACCGCGGGCCTCAAACGTATTTCGTATGCCCCCGCTCGGGAAGCTGGAAGCATCAGGCTCCTGCTGCACCAGGGCTTTTCCCGAGAAATGTTCAACCCCGGTGTCTATTCCGGTAGGTTCAAAGAATGCATCGTGCTTTTCAGCCGTTGAACCGCGAAGAGGCTGGAACCAGTGCGTGTAATGGGTGGCACCCTTTTCGATCGCCCAGTTTTTCATGCCTTCAGCGATCTGATCAGCCATTTTACGGTCCATGGGTTTACCTGTGGTCCTGGCCTCATTAACGGCCTTGATGGCTTCTTTGCTCACATACTCGGCCATAGCTTTGGGACCGAATACGCTCTTGCCGAAATATTCTGATATTTGTTTCATGTTCTTGGATGATTTTGATTCGGAAACGGGTTTGGAGGATGATTGTGCCATAATTCTGAAATCGGTCGCAAAAATATGATTCTTTCTTTTTGCTAACCATGTTCTCCGTAAAACATTTTCACAAATTACCAAAAATTGCCATAATATGTCGATAATTTTAATTATTTTCGACACGTAAATGCTAAATAGTCAATTTCCATATAACGAACTTCCGAAATTGCAGGATATTGTTATAGAACCCGAACGGAAACTGACGGAAGCCTGCAGCACATGCTGGAAAACCCTGTACCAGCTGCACGGATTTCTCGATGCCTTCGAAAGTGGCACTGTAAACGGGGATTTATTGCTGCTGCAGCTTGCCGATGCCAGGCATTCTTTTGATCTGGACAAAAAACCTATCGCCATATCCAGGGTTTTTGAAGCCTATTCCTCTGAAAACGCGCTCGGCGATGACACGCTTGATACCCTGTTTGCCTTCCTTGCCCAGTATCGTCATACGGATGAAATCAGTCTAGATACATTGAGCCCTGCATATCTCCTGTCCGGACGAAAAAAAACCGGGCTCTCAAGAGACAGAAAGGATATAAACATCAGGAGTTATCACACCAACCTGACACTGTACACACCCCCCGCCCAGGCTTCAGTAATAAAATCTCTGAAAGAAGATCTTGAATACACCTTCAGGAATCCGCGAAATGAAGAAGGACTGATACAAATGTGTTTGTGCCACTTTCAGCTGAGGGCCCTGGCGCCCTACAATGCATTGAACGACCACGCTGCCAGGGTTTTTTCCCAGCTTTGGATCAAGTCGCTGAAACTGAATTTCTCTTTCCTCCCCTTCTCGCGCATCATTTCAGAAAATCGTGAAGCCTATCAGCTGATGATGAGGGAAGTGGCCGGAAAGGGACGCTACGCCGACTGGTGCCTGTACCTCGTTCAGATCACTACAGAAGCAGCCACCTACCTGCTGGCGAGACTTAAAGACATACAATCTCTCAGGAAAAACACTTACGATCTCATTACAAAATACACGGAATATCCATTGCCTGCAGAATTGCTTGGGATCGTTTTCAGCAGACCGTTTATCAAACCCAAATACATCACGGAGGCTTTACAATGTCACCGGCAAACCGCTTATGCTTACCTGGGTCATATGGTCAGGGCGGGCATACTCGTTGAAAAAAGGTCGGGACGCGAAAAGCTGTATTTGCACAAGCAATTGTTGGACGTATTGTCGAATTAATCTAAAGAATCCCTAAAAAAGTATTTATTTTGCTGTTTCATGAAAGCTATCGGTCGAATCCTCAGGCTCATCAGTCCTTTTAAGGCCCTGATCGCACTCAATATGCTTTTTAATCTTATCCAGATCATGGCGGGGCTTTTTTCCCTGGCCCTTATCATGCCACTGCTGGATTTTATGTTCAACAATAATACGGATGCCCTGAAGCAAAAGGCTGCGGACGGCACTGATTTCAATTCCCTATACAACAGTTTCGTTGCCTGGATGACCGAATTCGTCCGGAACGACAAACGCGAAGCGCTGATGTATATTTGTTTTGCACTGATCATAGCAACAATTATCAAAAACATTTCAAGGTACATGGCCCTTTATTATCTTTCCATTCTGAGGAACCTGGCCTTGAAGGATATCAGGAAAAAAGTGTACAACAAAGTGCTGGATCTCCCTCTGTCTTATTTCAGCAATGAGCGCAAAGGCGATATCATTTCGCGCATGAGCAACGATGTGAAAGAAGTGGAATGGAGCATGATGGCATCTGTGGAAGCCATATTCAAGGAGCCTGTCACCATCGTTTTTTATATAGGTTCATTGATTTACATGAGTCCCGAACTCACATTGTATGTCATAATGCTGTTGCCAGTCGCTGCCGGTTCCATTGCTTTGCTGGGAAAATCCCTTCGCAGGAAATCCAAGCGTAACCAGGAACACCAGGGCGCTGTGTTGTCTTTCCTGGAAGAATCCCTGGGCGGTATCCGTATCATCAAGGCTTTTGTCGTAGAAAAAGTTTTCAGGGATAAATTCAAGGTACTCAATCACCGCTCCACAATAGCCAATATCAAGGTGAGCCATAGAGCCGACATGGCCTCTCCTATTTCCGAAACCCTGGCGGTAATGGTGGCTGGCGTATTATTGTGGTTCGGGGGAAACATGGTTTTCGAGGGAGACATAGCAGGATCAGCTTTCCTCGCTTATTTTGCCATTTTCAGCCAGGTAATTCCCCCGTTCAAGCAGCTGTCGCAGGCATTCCCACTGGTGCAAAGAGGTGCAGCCAGTATGGACCGGTATGAAGAAATCCTGAATGCCGATGTCAAAATCATAGAAAAACCTGATGCCCTGCCCGTAAAGGAATTCAGGGATACAATCGAATACCGCAATATCAGTTTCAGTTATGGCCGGGACCTGGTTCTTGACAATGTATCTTTCGATATTCCAAGGAACCGGAAAGTGGCTCTGGTGGGAGCCAGCGGAAGCGGGAAAAGCACGCTTGCCGACCTGCTGCCGAGGTTTTATGATGTGTTTGCCGGTTCAATAACAATTGACGGAGTGAACATCAAGGATCTGAAAGTGAACGATCTCCGCTCCCTGATGGGCATTGTTACCCAGGAAGCGATACTATTCAACGATACCATCACCAATAATATTATCTTCGGTCATTCCGGGGCCACGATGGCTGACGTGGAACATGCTGCCAGGCTGGCAAATGCCATGGACTTCATCCAGGCCTCGGAGAAGGGTTTTGATACGGTTATCGGTGAAAGGGGGAGTAAACTGAGCGGAGGCCAAAGGCAAAGGCTGGCCATTGCGAGGGCTTTGTTGCGCAACCCTCCCATTCTTATACTCGACGAAGCTACAAGCGCCCTGGACAACGAGAGCGAGAAACTGGTCCAGCAGGCACTGGACAACCTCAGGCAGGGCCGCACCATACTGGTCATAGCCCATAGGCTGACCACCGTTCAGGACGCAGATGAGATCATTGTTCTCGACAAAGGCCGCATTGTTGAACAAGGCACACATGAGCGCCTGCTTGAGTCCAAAGGCTATTATTTCAGGTTGTATCACACAAGCGCTTACTAGCGCCATAAAACCCTTGTCGTGGTAGCCTTCCCTAAATCCTCAATTCTAAAATTTATTAAATCCTGTTTCATTTCTTATCTTTGCATATCATGTTAAAATTCTGGAATATTTTTGTGTTGTGTTGCATCCCCCTGGTCACAAAAGGCCAGGACAGTGTGAAAACATCTAAGCCGGGTGTTTTCAGGAATAATGTGCTTTTCTGTATTAATTACGGCAGGCAGGTGCCTATGGCTGATATGGCCAAGCGTTTTGGTGGAAGCAATTCCGTAGGTTTCACCGCAGCTTACAAATTCGGAAAGAATTTCCAGGTGCAGGCCGGCATCAATACATTTTTCAGCGGCAAGGTGAAGGAAAGCGGTTTGTTCGATTCCATGAAAGCGAGCAATGCTTATCTCCTGGATATTAACGGAACGTATGCCGAAGTCCGCCTGTATGAAAGGGGCTATCACTGGCACATCGATTTCGGGAAAATATTGGGCGTAAACAAATTTGAACCGAACTCGGGCATACTGCTTACCGGCGGCCTGGGCTTTATGCAGCATAAGATCAAATTCACGTATGAACGCAATGTTTTACCACAGCTTGAAGGAGAGTATGCCAAAGGTTATGACAGGCTCAGCAACGGCCTTATGGCGAGAGGTTTTTTAGGCTATCAGAGAATTGATCCCAGGGGAATGCTGAATTATGTGGCGGGCATTGAAGTGCTTAACGGTTTTACCAGGAACAGGCGAGAATTCAATTACGACACCAGAGTGCAGGACGACAAGTCGAGGAACGACCTGATGGTCGGTCTGAAAGTTGGCATCATGATTACCGTTTCGGGGAGGAAAGCCGGAACAAAAAAAGGAGAGGAAGAACGCATATTCGAATAGAGGCATGCGGTTATTTTACCTGGCTGTCATAAAGATTGTTGATATACTGCTGCCATTCGTGTCGGCTGTTTCAGGTTCCCCAAAACTCAAAGCTTTAGTCAGCGGGCGCAAGAAACCGTTTCCCGTCCTGCCGGAAAAAACGGGGAAAAGATATTGGTTCCATTGCGCGAGTCTTGGTGAGTTTGAGCAAGCACGTCCCGTTATGGAACGCCTGAAATCGCGGCAAGCGGCATGCAGCCTGGTCGTCTCGTTTTTTTCGCCTTCAGGATATGAACAGAAGCATGATTATGCATTGGCTGACGCAGTAATCTACCTGCCGTCCGATACGCCTTCGCATGCGAGGAAGTTATTGGACCATATGCAGCCGGATATTGCCGTTTTTGTCAAATATGAGATATGGTATTACCACCTCAGTGAACTTTTTAAAAGGCAGATCCCCGTGTATCTTGTATCGGCCACATTCCGTCAGGGACAATACCTTTTCTCTTTCTGGGGCCGCTGGCTTTTCAAGGTTCTTCCGAGGTATGAAACCATCTTTCTACAGGATAGCCGTTCATACGAGCTGATGAAAAGCAAAGGATTGTCAAACATTATCCTTGGCGGTGACACACGTTATGACAGGGTGAAACAGAATGCCCTGAACGTTAAAGACAATGAAGTGATCAGGCTGTTCAAAGGCGGGAAGCGCTTAATTATCCTGGGAAGCAGCTGGCCTGCAGAAGAGGACCTGGTTCAGCAATATCTGGATAATTACCCCTCTGATACATTTAAGATACTGATAGTCCCGCATGATATCAGCCCGGGGCATATCAACGAAATCAATAGAAAATTCAAAAAATATCAACCCGTTCAATATACCAATGTGACAGGACACGTAGATACGAATGTCATGATCCTGAACACGATCGGGCATCTTGCAAGCGCTTATGCGTATGCGGATATAGCCTTTATCGGGGGAGCTTTCGGAAAGGGGCTTCACAATATACTGGAACCCCTGGCGTTCGGAGTTCCGGTGATATTCGGGCCTCATTATAAAAAATATCCCGAAGCTTCGAAGGCCATGGAATATGAAGTAGCGATAAGTATTCGCGATTTGCAGGGATTAAAGCGTGCCATCGAGCTGTTTTCACGTGTGCATTCGAAAGAAAAATGCATTGATTTCATCAACTGGAATTCCGGTGCCACCGAACTGGTGATAAAGAAGATAAGTGCTTAACGTTAGAAGGCGTCACGGGTTGACATACCTCCGGACTGCCGGTTAAAAAAGCTCGCCGGTTCCCTTGTGGTTGGGTATCCTGCCGAGATGCCTGTAAGCGTGCTCTGTCACCTCCCTGCCCCTCGCTGTCCTCATCAGGTACCCTTCCTGGATCAGGAAAGGCTCATATACTTCCTCGAGCGTTCCGGCTTCTTCCCCGACAGCAGTGGCTATGGTGTTAATGCCTACGGGGCCTCCTTTGAACTTGTCGATAATCGTACTCAGTATCCTGTTGTCCATTTCATCCAGACCGTGAGCATCGACATTCAGGGCATCAAGCGCGAACCTGGCTATGTCGAGGTTAATCTCACCATTGCCCTTGATCTGGGCAAAATCCCGCGTCCTTCTCAGCAGGGCATTGGCTATCCTGGGGGTTCCGCGGCTCCTCCGGGCTATTTCATACGCAGCTTCCTGTACAATTGGCACTCGAATGATTCCTGAAGAACGTATGATGATACTGGCCAGCAGATCGGTGGTATAATATTCCAGCCTGTTCGTGATGCCAAACCTGGCCCGTAAAGGCGATGTCAGCAATCCGGAACGGGTGGTAGCCCCCACCAGGGTGAACGGGGCCAGGCTGATCTGAACGGAACGCGCGCTGGGACCGCTGTCGAGCATGATATCGATCTTGTAGTCCTCCATGGCAGAGTACAGGTATTCCTCGACCACCGGGCTCAGACGGTGAATCTCATCTATAAACAGCACATCTCCTTCCTGTAGATTGGTGAGAAGCCCCGCCAGATCACCGGGTTTTTCAAGAACAGGACCGCTGGTGATGCGTATGTTGCTTTTCAGTTCGTTGGCAATAATATTGGCGAGAGTGGTTTTACCCAGGCCCGGGGGACCATGCAATAACACGTGATCCAGGGCCTCTCCTCTCTGAACCGCTGCCTTGACAAATATCTTGAGATTTTCAAGTATTTTTTCCTGCCCGGAAAAATCATCAAAATTGGCCGGACGCAAAACCTTCTCGATATCCCTGTCAGTTTGGCTTAAATGGTCAGAATCCGGACTTAGGTTTTGGTTCAGCATTGTTTTTGCAAAGATATCCCTGAAAAGCAACCTTTTTCAACAAAAATTCCTCTTACAAATAAAAATTTTGTATGAAATTTGTAATAGTAAAGAAGATGACAAGACTATTGATGGTGATAAGTGCGGCAATAATCTGCCTGCAGGCGGATGCCCAAGTGAATATGGGAGCCAGGTTCAACAAGCTGACCCACGATTTCGGCAAGATTCCCGAAGAGAGCGGCACAGTGTATACTATCTTCAGTTTCAAGAACATCACTTCGGAACCCATTCATATCGTCAATATCGAAACCTCATGCGGCTGTACCAAGCCCATTTATAGCAAAGACACCATCATGCCCGGCGACAGCGGTCATATCAAAGCTGTTTACGAAACATGGGGCAGGGATGGCGATTTTTACAAGAACCTGTTCGTACACTTCAACAAGGAAGCATATTACCAGCCTTTATCCATAAGGGGATACGTGGTTCCGCAAGCCAATCTGAGCAAAAGGCCTGCAGAATTCACAACAACATACTCTAACCTCGCTTTTACCACTACCATAGCTCATTTCCCAGACTTGCTCAATTCCCAGAAGCAGACTACAAAGCTGAAGGTTTACAATTATATGGGATATCCCATCAACATCCTGGAGATAAAAAGCAAACCCGAATTTGTCACGGTTGACTATGGCGATGGCCTGATAGGCGTGGAAGACACCCTGACCATTACCATTACAATCGACGGCACGAAAATGACCCAGTTTGGAGATCAGATGCTGCCTGTAGCTCTGGTTACGGATGATCCGGGCAGTGAAGTGAAGAATATATTTGTAAGGGCTAACCTCAAGGAAGACTTTTCCAAACTTTCCGGCAAAGAGCTCAAGAATGCCCCGAGGATCGCCATTACTCCCCCCGGAACGATCAGCCTGGGTAAACACTCCGCAGGCGAAAAGTTCAGCCATACCCTTAAAATTGAGAATACAGGGAAAAAAGATCTGGAAATAAGAAAAATCATCCCAAGCTGTTCATGTATAAGTTTCACCATAGGCAAGCAGGTATTAAAAGCAGGTGAATCGACCAACCTGGTACTGACGATAGATACCGTCAACCAGATAAAAGCCGACCTGATAAAACATGTTACACTGCTTACCAATGATCCTGCAAAACAGGAGTTGAACCTTAAGATAACGCTTACGGTAACTAATTAAAGAATCAAATATACGTATGAAAAGGAATATCATAAATGCACTGACCGCGCTGGTATTTGGAGTAGCCGGCGCATTTATTTTTACCTCCGTCGGCGACCGTCAGCAGGGAAACGCATCCCCGGTTAATAACGACATTAAAGGCATACTGGCAAATTATAACGGCAAGCCTCTGGAAGGCAGCCTGAGCTTCATCCTGGCTTCTAAAGTCAGCACCCCGAGCGTGGTGTTTATCAAGACCACAGCCCTGGTTCAGCAGCGCAACCCGTTCGGGTTTTTCTTTGACGGATGGGATCCGTTCGGAAGCATTGGGCAGGTCAGCAGTACCGGAAGCGGTGTTATTGTAAGAAAAGACGGATACATTGTTACCAACCTTCACGTGGTAAAGGATGCCCAGACAATAGAAGTTGTGCTCAACAACAAGAAAAAGACCTATACAGCCAAACTCATCGGAACCGATCCTTCCACCGACCTTGCCCTGCTCAAGATCGACGCTAGCGAACTGCCTGCCATCAGCATCGCCAATTCGGATGAGCTGCAGATCGGCGAATGGGTGGTGGCCGTAGGCAATCCCTTTAACCTTACCTCCACTGTCACAGCCGGCATAGTCAGTGCAAAAGGCAGGAATATCAATGTGGTGAACAACCAGTTTCCGATCGAATCGTTTATCCAGACCGATGCTGCCATCAATCCCGGCAATAGCGGCGGAGCCCTCGTAAACCTTAACGGTGAACTGGTGGGTATCAATACAGCGATTTTCAGCAAGACCGGAAGTTATACCGGGTACGGATTTGCAATTCCGTCCAATATTGTTGCCAAAGCAGTGAAGGATCTTATTGACTTCGGGCAGATACAACGCGGATACTCGGGCATGGAAGTCTCCGAAATCGATGAGGCAAGCGAAAAAATCAACAAGCTGGCAGAAGGCGCGCTGGTACTTGATGCCTATGAAGGCGGGCCTGCGGATAAAGCCGGTATAAAGAAAGGCGATATCATTGTCAAAATACAGGACCACCCGACATCAGGCAAATCAAGCTTTGACGAACATATGTCGTATTACAGGCCGGGAGATAAAATCAAGATCAATTATTACCGGAACGGTGTTGAAAAGGAAACTACCCTGGTACTGACCAACCAGGACGGCGAAACTTCATTGAATGTCAACAGGTCTGTTTCCTCGGAAAAACTCGGCGCCGATTTCACCCCTGTTTCAAAAGTCGAATTGCAGCGCTACAGGATAAACCATGGTGTGAAAGTGAGCAATATCCGCGGCGGACTTATCAACAGCATGAACATCGAAGACGGTTTCATTTTTACCAAATACAACGGTAAACCATGCACCGATGCGGCCGAACTGATCAGGCAGCTGGAAAATGCAGGAGGAAGGATACAGATAGAAGGTATCGGCCCGGACGGCGGCAGCAGGATCTATAACTTTTATTATTAAGGTAGCGTCAGGTACGGACTTCTTACTTTGTCCGGCTCATTTTCATTGAGGCCAACAGTTGTTCCCTAACCTTGCCGCTTACGGCAGCCAGAGGCATCCTGACATCCACCCCGCAGATACCCAGGGCTTCGAGCAGCACTTTAATTCCCCCGGGACTTCCATCGGCAAATATCAGGTTCATCGCATCAAGCAGGCTGTAGTGCAGTTTACGGGCTTCAACTATATTGCCCTCAAGCGACAGTTTAACCATGCTGCTGAATTCCCTGGGATATGCATTTGCTATAACGCTTATAACACCGTCCATTCCAATGGCAATAAAGGGCATGGTCAGTGCGTCATCACCGCTTATCACCGCAAAATTATCAGGCCTGTGCTTGATAATATCCATGCATTGGATAAAATTTCCGCTGGCTTCCTTTGTTCCAAGAATATTGGGGTGTTCGGCCAGTTTTAAAGTCGCCTCCACGCTTATATTGCTGCCGGTCCTTCCCGGAACATTATAAAGTATGACAGGGACCGGGGCTTTATCTGCCAGGTGACGGTAATGGTGAACAATACCGTCCTGGTTAGGTTTATTATAATACGGACTCACGCTCAATATGGCTGAAATGCCCTCAAAATTCTGTTCCTTGATATTTTCAGCAACCTCAAGCGTATAGTTCCCGCCTATGCCGAGCACCAGTGGCAAACGCCCGTTGTTCTCCTCCTTTATGCAATCAATGATTTGCTGTTTTTCCTTTTTGGTGATTGTCGGACTTTCTCCTGTGGTGCCAAGGATCACCAGGTAATCTGTGCCGTTTTCCACCTGAAAGTTGACAAGCTTTTTAAGGCCGTCAAAATCAATGTCGTGGCTGGCTTTGAAGGGAGTAACAAGCGCAACGCCGGTTCCCCTGAGTTTCTTGGATAATGGATGTGACATAATGCTATTGTATTTTGCGAAGGTAACGCCCTATTTCAATCAGATAGTTTTCGCAGGGGTCTGCTCCGTTCGGTTTAACTAATAATTCGTAAAAATTGGTATCCTCATTCTGCAGAAAAGGACCCACCCTGAATCCCGCCTTTGTAAATACCGCTATGGAAGTGAGATAGGGATGTTCCGACAGGCAACAGTTCACCAGCAGATCGAACGGCTGGCGGATAAGGTCCAGAAGTTCCTTCTTTTTCGGCACCTGGAACATATTGAAATCACCTTTGCAGCATAAGCGGTGCAGTTCATTTTCTTTCATGTCGGGCGAAAATTTCTTGATGGGATGAAACGCCAGGAAAGTAATATCCTTTCCGCTTTTCCTGAGGGCATGACCAAATGCTTTTATTTCTTCAATATCCGTTTTGGATTGCGTGGCATCCCAGACAAGAAGCACTTTGCGTATTTCATCATACCGTATGGCATGGCGTTCTATGCCCAGCTGTTTGGATTTCTTTATCAATGACCTTGAATTCAACGACGGTGAAAATGAGGTTCAAAATTAGAGTTTTTTTTTGATTTCTCACCGTTAAGGAAGTGCATCCGGCTTATTAACCGACAGAGAAGTGAAAAAAACAGGAACAGGTCAGGAATGGATCAGCATGCGCTTTTTAGCAGTGATCTCGAATTTTTCGCCTTCTTCGGCAAGATCCGTATCAGGGAAAACTTCCCGGGCTTCTTCAAGCAAAGGCTCGAGCTGATCGTACCTGGATGAAAAATGACCGATAATAAGATGACCTACTTCCGCCATGCGGGCAATAGTGGCTGCCTGCTCGGCAGTACTGTGGAAGTACAGTGAAGCCCTTTCTTCATTGTTTTTCATGTAGGTAGATTCATGATAAAGGGTATTGACCCCCTTTATATAATCAACTATCTCCGGATCGAAAATGGTATCCGAGCAATACGCAAAGCTCTTGCATGGTTCGGGATCCGAAGTCAGCAGGGCATTTTCTATCACCCGGCCGTCCGGCGCAATAAAATGTTCGCCGCGCTTTATGCTTTTGAAAAATGACATGGGTATGTCGTACATCTGCACCGCTTCCATATTCAGGTGCCTCTCCTTTTTTGATTCTTTTATAAGGAAACCCGTGCAGTGAATACGGTGCTTAAGCGGGAATGAACTCAGCTCAAATGACGCATTCCTGAGGATGAACTCCTGCCTTGCCGGATTGGTCGGGTAAAACTTTATGTCAAATTTTAAGGTCATGCCCCCGTGAATGATCTGCATATCAATGATTTGCTTCAGGGGAGGCGGACCGATAATGTGAAGATCCTGCTTCCTTCCAATAAGGCCCATCGTAGAGATCAGGCCGATAAGCCCGAAATAATGGTCGCCATGCAGGTGGCTTATGCAGATATAGTCGACGTTCGTATGCCGAATACCGAACCTGATTAATTGACTCTGAGTGCCTTCGCCACAGTCAATCATTATTTTTTCGCTGCCTATTTTTAAAATCTGAGAGCTTGGGTGTCGTTCCCTGGTGGGTGTAGCGCTGCTAGACCCCAGGATGTAAATTTCCGGATTCAAAGTATTTGTGTAGTTTTAATTATCTATTATACAGCAAAAAAGAAGCCAACCCCCAAAACTTTCCATATTTTTGCAAAAAAAATATGACACGGAAAATCGCTTGGGTAACAGGAGCAGGTTCAGGAATAGGAAAAGCTTGTGCCCTTTTATTGGCTAAAAATGGCTTCAACCTTATATTATCGGGCCGTAGAAGGCATATGCTTGAACAGGTTATGGCCCAGGCTAAAGCCGAATACGATGCTGATTCCCTGGTACTTGAACTGGATGTCCGGAACCGGGAGCAAGTACTAAAAGTGACCAGTGAACTGGACAGTGCATGGCGTAAAATTGATGTTTTGATCAATAATGCCGGCCTTGCCATGGGGTTATCTTCATTTGAAAATGGTGATCTTGATCATTGGGATATCATGATAGACACCAATATCAAGGGTTTGTTATATGTATCCCGTGCCGTGGTGCCGCTGATGATAGAGGCGGGAACAGGACATATTGTCAATGTAGGCAGCATAGCTGGCAAGGAAATATACGCCAACGGCAATGTATATTGTGCCACCAAACATGCCGTCGATGCGTTAAGCAGAAGCATGCGGCTCGATCTCAGCAAATTTCCTGTCAAGGTATCTGCAGTGCACCCCGGAGCGGTCGAAACCGAATTCTCCATCGTGCGTTTTGAGGGTGATAAGGAAAAGGCCCGCAAAGTGTACGAGGGTTTTGAAAATCTTGTTGCGGAAGACGTGGCCGAAGCCATATGGTTTATGATCAGCAGGCCTCCTCATGTCAATATCAACGAGCTGACCATTATGCCGACAGCTCAGCCGATGGCAGGAGTAATTCACAGGAAATAAAATCAGGATGACGGTGAATTTGTACCTATCATCTCCAGGAATTCATCTTCGCTGAGAATCGGAATATTCAGCTGCTTTGCTTTTTCCAGCTTGGCAGGACCCATGTTTTCTCCCGCCACCACATAATGCGTTTTGCTACTGATGCTTCCTGCATTCTTGCCGCCATGCGTTTCCACCAGGTCTTTGATCTCATCCCGGCTGAAGCGGTTGAAGACGCCGGATATCACTATATTCTTTCCGTTCAGTATATCTGAAACCTTTTCCTTTTCTTTCTCAAAGTTCTCCATCTGCAAACCGGCCGCTTTTAAACGCGATACCATGTCCCGGTGACTTTGTTTCGAAAAAAATTCGATAATGGAGCGCGCTATCCTCTCGCCAATCTCATCCACCTGCAGCAGGTCTTCGTACCCGGCAGACATTAAGGCCTCGATGGTCTTGAACTTTGCCGCCAGCTTTTTTGCGACGGTTTCCCCGACATACCGGATACCCAATGCAAACAATACCCGTGGATACGCGATCTGAGTAGATGCTTTAATACCGTCAATCAGGTTTTGCGCCGATTTTTCCGCCATCCTGTCCAGCTGTACAACATCTTCGTATTTCAGGTCGTACAGATCGGCCATATTGCGTATCAGGTTGTTCTCGTACAGCATTTCCACGGTTTCGTCGCCCATGCCGCTGATATCCATCGCTTTCCTGTGAATAAAGTGCTGTATCCTTCCAACTACCTGCGGACGGCAGAATTCCTCATTCGGACAATAATGCTGCGCTTCCCCTTCCTTTCGCTCCAATGGCGTCCCGCATTCCGGGCACGTCGTGATATATTTATGCGGGGGGAGCTCGCCTTTTCTTTTTGACAGTTCCACGCCCGTGATCTTGGGAATGATCTCACCGCCCTTTTCCACGTAAACATAATCCCCGACCCTTACATCCAGACGCGCTATCTCATTGGCATTATGCAATGAGGCCCTTTTCACGGTAGTACCCAATAAAAACACAGGTTCGAGGTTGGCAACAGGGGTAATAGCACCTGTCCTTCCCACCTGGTAATCAATACTCATCAGCCTGGTACAGGCTGCCTCGGTCTTGAACTTGTAGGCAATTGCCCAACGAGGCGATTTGGCGGTAAATCCAAGCTCTTCCCTGTGATGATAATTATTTATTTTTATGACAACGCCGTCAATGTCATAGGTGAGTTTCTTTCGTGCTTCATCCCAATGCCCGAGGTAGTTAAACACCTCGTCGATGTTGTGGAACAGCTTGCTATGCTCACTAACCTTCAGTCCCCATGATTTCATTTTTTCAAGACTTTCCTTATGGGTTCCAATGGTTTCATTTTTCTCCAGCAACTGGTAAAGATAGATATCCAGCGGGCGTTTAGCCACTTCGGAACTGTCCTGCAGTTTCAATGAACTCGCTGCCAGGTTGCGTGGATTGGCAAATAACACCTCACCTGCTTCCTCTCTTTCCATGTTGATCCTGTCGAAGGCAGGCCGGTGCATGAATATTTCGCCCCTTACCTCCAGGCTGGGCGGATAGTCTCCGTGAAGCTTTGTTTTCAGCGCCTTTATCGTCCTTACATTGTCGGTCACCACATCGCCTTTCACCCCGTCGCCGCGCGTCACAGCCCTCACCAACTCGCCATTCTCATAGTGAAGGCTGATCGACAGCCCGTCGAATTTCAATTCACATACATACTGGTAATCGCGGTGGCCGAGTTGCTTGAATATGCGCTGGTCAAAATCCCGCAGTTCCTCTTCACTATACGTATTGCCAAGGCTCAGCATGGCAAATTCATGCTTGAACGTTTTGAAATGTTTATTGATGGTGCCCCCCACCTTTTGTGACGGCGAATCCGGATCCGCAAACTCGGGATGCTGCTTTTCAAGCTCGATCAGCTCCTCGAGCATCTTGTCAAATTCATAATCGCTTATGCTGGGCTGGGCCAGAACATAATACTTATAATTGTGTTCCGAGAGCTGTTGCCTCAGTTTGTCTATTTTTTCCCTCGTATTCGCTGACATAACAGTTTTCAAAAATAAACAACTTTCCGTACTTAAACGGAGTTGTTTACCGTTAAAAATTAGTTTTTATGTCATGGCTGTGCAGCAGTTTTTATATTAATTTGCAGCCCGTAATGATCAAACTGCACGCTTCATGGCTGGAAGTTCTTGCACCCGAATTTGAAAAGCCTTATATGAAGGACCTGAAAGCTTTTCTTATGAAGGAAAAGGCTTCCAATGTTGTGATTTATCCCCCACCGGCACAAATTTTCGCCGCTTTTGAGCATACGCATTTTGACGATGTCAAAGTGGTTATACTCGGCCAGGATCCATATCACGGAACAGGCCAGGCGCATGGCTTGTGTTTCAGTGTCAACAAGAATGTTGACATACCTCCCTCGCTGAAGAATATTTATAAGGAACAGGTTACGGATGTCGGCATCAGCTATCCGTCTCACGGCAACCTGGTCCAGTGGGCCGACCAGGGCGTTCTGCTGATGAATGCCACCCTGACCGTACGGGCAAATTCCGCGGGCAGCCACCAGAAAAAAGGCTGGGAACAATTTACGGATGAAGTGATCAAACAGCTCAATGCGCAGCGTGAACATCTTGTATTTATGCTTTGGGGGTCATACGCCAGGAGTAAAAGTGTGTATATCAACCGTGAGAAGCACCTGGTGCTCGAAGCTCCGCATCCTTCTCCTTTATCCGCCCACAACGGATTCTTCGGATGCAGACACTTTTCAAAGGCAAATGCCTATCTTGTTGAAAAAGGGAAAACCCCGGTTGATTGGCAAATCACATGATAGTGCTAGATTTGCAATGGAAAACAAACATATGCAGGATCAGGCGGTCATTCATTTACAACAGGCAGATATATTCCAGGAAAAAAACCTGGTTCTGCACCAGGTCGATTTCACCCTTCATAAAGGCGAATTTGCCTACCTGATCGGCAAGACCGGCAGCGGTAAAAGCTCGCTGCTCAAAACACTTTACGGGGAACTTAAACTTGAACTCGGCTCAGGCAGTGTTGCGGGGTTTGACCTTGTAAAACTCAAAAGACGCCATATTCCCAAGCTCAGGAGACGCCTCGGCATTATTTTCCAGGATTTCCAGTTGCTGACCGACCGCAACGCCAAGGATAACCTGCTGTTTGTTCTGAAGGCAACAGGCTGGACCAATAAAATGGAAATGTTCAAGCGCGTTGGTGAAGTGCTGCAAATCGTAGGACTTGAAACCAAAGACTACAAAATGCCGCACCAGCTTAGCGGCGGGGAACAGCAGAGGCTGGTGATAGCAAGGGCCCTTCTCAACAAGCCTGAGATTATTCTCGCGGATGAACCCACCGGAAACCTCGACCCCGAAATTTCAAATGATATAACCAGGCTGCTGCAACAGATTGCAAAAGATGAAGGAACGGCGGTCCTGATGGCCACTCACGAACACAGGTTGCTTGAACAATTTCCCGCAAGAGTGATAAAAGTCGAAAACAATAAGGTGAACAATGATGTCAACTACTCGTCAACAGGTTCATCATTCACCTAGTCCGGTTATTCAATAAAACATACCGGATATTCATCCTTTGGACCTCTCGTTAACCCGAGTTGCCTAGGACGGGCAGATAATCAATATTTGCCGTCGGGATGACCGAAGAGCTTCTGCAATATATCTGGCAGATGGGTTTATTCAATGCCAATGACCTTCAGACCACGCAGGGACAAAGTGTGGTCATTCTGAAAAGGGGCAGGCTGAATACGGATTCAGGGCCTGACTTCAGCAATGCGCGCATAAGAATAGGTGATACGGAATGGGCCGGGCATATCGAGATACACCTGCATTCCGATGATTGGTTCAGGCACAGGCATCACCTGGACAAGGCTTATAATAACACCATCCTCCACGTAGTGCTTGAGTTCAGGAACGATATCTTCCGGCAGGACGGGTCAATGGTGCCATGCATAAACATCGGAGGCAGGATACGCCAAGGAATCGTTGAACAGTACGAGACCCTTTCCGGTTCCAGGCTATGGATAGCCTGTGCCGGGTTTATACACCGGGTAGATCATTTTACAGTCTCCCAGATGTTGGACCGTGTACTGATCCAGAGGCTCGAACGGAAAACAGACCAGGTGAAACAGTGGCTGGACAAACTGGATGCGGACTGGTCGCATGTGTTGTATCTCGCCATTTCCCGCAGTTTCGGATTCGGCACCAACAGCGATGCTTTTGAACAACTTGCCATACATGTTCCCCTGAACATTCTCGGAAAACACCGGAATGATCAAGGTGAGCTCGAAGCCCTGTTTTTCGGCACTGCCGGATTCCTGGACAACGAACCTCAGGATGAATATCAGAAAGGCTTGCAGGATGAATGGGAATTTTTCAGAGTGAAGTATCAGCTCAGAGGGCTGGGACAGAACGCGTTTAAATTCATGCGGATGAGGCCAGGTAATTTCCCTACGCTACGCATATCGCAACTGGCGGCTCTGATGGCTGGCAACCATCATTTATTCAGCCTGGTGCTGAACGAGGATGAGCCTGCAAAAATCATTGCCTGCTTCAGGGTCACGGCGTCGGCTTACTGGCAGACACACTACAAATTTGGCAAAACTGTGCAGCCGCATTCAACCGAACTGAGCATTGCAGCCATACAGAACATCCTGATCAATGCAGTGGTTCCGGTGCTTTTTGTATATGGGCAGACGCAGAACGACGAAAGGATGACAGCAAAGGCCATCAACCTTCTGCATCAGCTGCCGGCCGAACACAATCACATTATTACCGAATGGTCAAAGTACGGCATTCATTCGCGCACCGCTTTTGATTCCCAGGCTTTGCTGGAGTTGAAGCATAACTACTGCGATGAGAAAAAATGCCTGGAATGCAGAATAGGGAGTAAGGTGTTGGGGTTATAGACATGGATGTTTCAAGCCTGTATTTCAAGGCTTGACAACTCAAGCCCAAACTTTCCTCAGGAAGATCATAGTGAAATTTGTATTGCCAGGTGTATCCTATTGTTTTACTCCACAATCTTCCTGAGTTCCTGCAGCTTCATCAGCGCATCGATCGGGGTGATGACATTCAGTTCCAACCCTTTCACCTGCCTGTGCAATTCTTCGAGTTTCGGATCGCTAACACCAAACATTGTCAATTGATACTGAGGCACTTTCAGCTTTTTCATGGTTTCTTTACCGGTTACCTGGGCGCGGTCTTTTTCAAGCTCTTCAAGTATTTCTTCAGCCCTGCTCACCACTGCCTTGGGTACACCTGCCATCCGCGCCACATGAATACCGAAGCTATGCTCGCTTCCTCCCCTGACGAGTTTTCTCAGGAACAACACCTTGTCTTTTGTCTCCCTCACCGAAATATGAAAATTGACGATACCGTCAATGTTTTTTTCAAGTTCGTTCAGTTCGTGATAATGCGTGGCAAAAATAGTCTTAGGCGCTTCGGGATGCCTGCCGAGGTATTCAGCTATGGCCCAGGCCAGCGACACGCCGTCAAACGTACTTGTACCCCTGCCTATCTCATCCAGGAGGATGAGGCTTCTTGCGCTGACATTGTTGAGTATCCCCGCCGTTTCAATCATTTCTACCATGAAGGTACTTTCGCCGCTGGAGATATTATCACTTGCCCCAACCCTTGTATATATCCGGTCCACCAGGCCGAATTCCGCCTTATCCGCCGCTACAAAACAACCGATCTGACCCATCAGCACGGCGAGGGCTGTTTGTCTCAGCACGGCGCTTTTACCGCTCATGTTCGGACCTGTAAGGATTACTATCCTTTGTTTGTCCTTACTCAGCTCGATATCATTCGGGATATAGGCATTGTCCAGGCCTAACTGTTTTTCAATGACCGGGTGCCTGCAACCGAGCAGTTGGAGATCAAACCCCTCATTTATCAGCGGCTTCGTATACCCGTTATTCCGCGATACAATGGCAAATCCCAGCAGGCAGTCGAGCCTGGCCAGCAACTGGCTGTTCAGCTGAATGGGCAATATATAATCTGCCATATGCTGCAGTAGCTCGCTGTATAGCTTCGATTCGATTTCAAGTATCCTGCTCTCCGCGCTCAGTATCTTGTCTTCGTATTCCTTCAGTTCCTGGGTGATATACCGCTCGGCATTTGACAATGTCTGTTTCCTTATCCAGTCGGAAGGCACCTTGTCCTTATGCGTATTTGTAACCTCCAGGTAATAACCGAACACATTGTTGAATGCAATTTTCAAAGAGGATATGCCGGTCCTTTCAACTTCGCGTTTCTGTATTTCAAGGAGTTTCTCTTTGCCATGATACTGCAGGTTTCGCAATTCATCAAGCTCGCTATCCACTCCATCATGAATGACGCCTCCTTTGTTGACAAGCAGCGGGGCATCAGGCTTCAGTTCCCGGACGATCTTTTCATTAAGCAGCTGGCATGGATTGAGCTGATCGGCCAGTACCTGCATGTCTGTACCGGGCATTTGTGAAGCGGTCTGTTTGATCTGCCGTATACAGTCCAAAGCTTTTGCAAGCTGTAATATTTCCCTCGGATTGGCCCTCAGGAGCGATATCTTGGAAATGATACGTTCGACATCGCCGCACTGCGACAGGACATTCGACAATATCTCTGTCGCATCAGAGTTCCGGGCCAGAATTTCCACAGTGTTCAACCTGGAATTGATCTCATGAAGATCTTTCAGAGGCAATACGATCCACTTTTTCATAAGCCTGCTTCCCATAGGGGTGGCCGTTTTGTCCAGTATGTCGAAGAGGCATTTTCCTCCGGGGTAGGTGGGGTACAATATTTCCAGATTCCGGATGGTAAATTGATCGAACCAAACGAACTTGTCCTCATCTATGCGGCTGATCGAGTTGATATGCCGGATATTTCCCTGCTGGTTGTGCTCGAGATAATATAAAGAACTGCCAGCTGCGACTATTGCCGCGGGGAGATGGCTGATCCCGAAACCTTTCAGTGTAGAGGTGCCGAAATGGTTGAGCAGTTTTTCCTGCGCGTAATCCGGCTGGAAAACCCAGTCATCCAGCACAAAGTGATAGAATTTATCATTGGTCAACTGCCTGAAAGTATTTACCTGGCCTTTGCTGATGATGATCTCGGAAGGCCTGAGACTGTTCAGCAACTTGTCGATATATTCCAGTGAGCCTTCGGCAACCATGAATTCACCCGTGGAAATATCCAGGAATGAACATCCGGCTTGCGAACCGCTAAAAAATACTGAAGCGAGAAAATTGCTGCTATGGGTATCCAGCACTTTATCATTGAACACCACTCCCGGCGTTACGAGTTCCGTCACTCCACGCTTGACGATTCCCTTCGCCATTTTGGGATCTTCCAGCTGGTCGCATATCGCCACCCTGTGCCCCGCCCTCACTAGTTTGGGCAAATATGTGTCCAGCGAATGATGGGGAAATCCTGCGAGTTCGATTTCGCTGCTGCTTCCGGCCCCACGCTTTGTCTGTACTATTCCCAACACTTTAGCCGCAGTGACGGCATCCTCCCCGAATGTCTCATAAAAATCCCCCACCCTGAATAAAAGCAATGCCCCCGGGTACTTTTGCTTGAACCCGAAGTATTGTTTCATCAGTGGTGTCTGATTATCCGTTATCTTTGCCCCCATATCCGCTAATAAAATTTCCTGTTAAAAAAGCAAAAATCAAAACAAACGATCTCTGCAAATGTTCCGCAAGTTAAGCACTGACCAGTTAAACCGATTAACAATTTATCAATACCGGCAAGCCGGTAAACACCCTGTAGCGATCGTGCTCGACAACGTCCGGAGTATGAACAATGTAGGCAGTATCTTCCGGAGTGCGGATTGTTTTGGCATTGAAAAGGTTTACCTGTGCGGTATCACTGCCACACCGCCTCACAGGGATATACACAAAACAGCCCTTGGTGCGGAGGAAAGCATGGAATGGGCCTATTATCCGGATACGGCTGAACTCTGCCGTGAACTGAAACATCAAGGCTATACGCTTATTGCTGTCGAGCAGGTGGAAGGAAGCACTCCTTTAGGGGAAATCAAGCTGGAAAAAGACAAAAAATACGCGGTTATTTTCGGAAATGAAATTGACGGCGTTTCTGACGGAGCGCTGAATTACTGTGATGCCTGCATCGAAATTCCCCAGTACGGCACCAAGCATTCCTTCAATGTGTCAGTCTGTGCGGGAATTGTATTATGGGAATTACTGCATTGATCTGAAACCGCTTTCAGTCATCTCCGCCCCCGAATGGATTTATCTTCAGGATAACTCCTACCATGACAGACGGTGTGAAATATGGTATGGCATTGTCGTCGCCATTGGCATTAAACGCATGATATGCCGCGAGCTGCCCGTAAAATTTCACATGCTCAAAGCCGAACCTGAATTGTACGGCGTGCTCCAGGAGATTGTAGTAACTCTTGCTGTTAAGACGTTTTAAATCGTTTTCCCAGAAACCGCTATCGCTGCCGCTGTACCTGGCATTTTTAAAGGTGAGCTGGCTCAGCCGTGCCGAATAGGCCAGCGTGAAATTCTCCCCCGAATAACCGATATTCCCCAGTAAGCCTATACGTTCATAATCGCCGTTCAGGTATTCATCCCGGCCGCCTGAGGTCGAGTTCCTGTAATTCCCCTTGCCATAATCACCATACACTTCAAACCTGAGGTTTTCGCTGATGTTGCTGTTCAGGAAATAACCGAAACCGAGATTGAGCATATTGCCGCTGTACCGGTACTTTGAAAATTCCATGGAATCGATATTGCCGCTGACCTTTGCCCCGGAATATCCTGCATAAGCTCCGAGACCGTTGGTAATAGCGCATCCCGCGGTCAGGTCGTATTTATTCAATGCGATGTTTGTTGAACCGTCGAGATACAGATCGCCTCTTTCTTCAAAAAAAGGCACGGGGTTGCGGTTTGGCGTGTAGAACCGGGCCCTGCAGGAGCTGAGCAGAGCCCCCGACAAGATTATGAACACCCATGTTGTATATTTTTTTGTCATTGAAGTTTTAATTTCACACGAAATTACTAAACTTTGTATGCTGCATACCGTCATTTGAGCCATTATTTCCCTGATTTTAATCACCTTGCGTATTTTCAGCCAAAAAATGTGGCACCATTTTTGGAAATTCATAAAGAAATGAAATTATTCATTACAAGCGTCTTACTTCTGCTGACCGGTCAAAATATTGCCGCTCAAAAAACCGATTGGCAGCAACAGATCGATTACGAACAGAACCGGATCGAACTGGTTGACGGAGACCTTGATCAGCAGGTGAATATCGGGAATGCATCCCAGAACAAGCTTGCTACCCGCATTTATATTGGGATGATAGACGAGGCGCAACAGCATATCAGGCTGATGGACGCACGCAATGCCGAACTGTATGCCAGGGCATTTTTCGAGTATGTAAGGAAAATAGAAAAGCAGGATATTTACCATCTTTCTTCCGGGCACCGCCAAATGGAGCTTGCCGGTAAACTCCTTACGCTCAACAACCCTTCCAAGGAACTTGAACTCCTCAAGAACGATCTCAAAACAGGATTGGCTATTTCGGATATCATCAACATTAAATCATACGCCAGGGAATACTGGGTTTACGCCGCTAATTTTTATCCTACCGATGTGCTGAATAAATTCAAGGCGCTGGCTTATACCCCCCTCGGAACCGAGGTTATAAACGCTCTGGCAAGGATTGACCCGAATGCCATCAAGCAGTATTTCGGATCGAACCACCTCATCGACCGGGCAGTCAAAAACTCCAAGGATTCGGTTGTACAACTCGTATATTCCATTTATCAGAAATACGGAACACAATCGAAATCGTACGCTCTTCTGGAATATATTCACAAGAAACAGCTCGAACTGGAAGACGCCGAAACGCTGGCCCGAAATTCAAGATTGTTTTACAAGACACTGATCGAACTTCGCAAAAAGGAGCATATCCTCGCCGATTATACCGTGGAAAAGGAACTGCAGGCCATCGGCATGGAACGCGTGGTGGAGATCAACCTCCGGCACGAAGACAAGGATACATACCGTTTTGAACCTATTCAGCATGATAATGCGAAAGAGATTTACACGGCCATTGTTTACTGTCCGGAAGAAATATTCACATCTACATTTCTGGGCATGTACAAACGTATGATGGCGAAGCGGAAGGATGCTTCGGGCTTTGATTTCCTGAAGCGGGTGAATTTCAATAAATTCAGGGTGTTTCTGAAGCAGTGCGCCGGTTATAATAAGCTGGATGATTTTTTCAGCACCATGACCGACAGCCAGGCTAACGCGCTGATTAAAATGTTCGCAGGAGGACTTTACAATTATGGAGGCAACCTCGGTCCGGCCGTAGATGTAGCCGACACATACGGCAGTCTTGAGGACGATAATATCAAGATACTGTTCATGCAGACTATAGAAAAAGAACTCAGGACCTGCATTCTGAACAACAACGAACACGGTATAAAAATATACGGACTGCTGCTGAGGCTTACGGGCGGAAGACCTGAAAACTACACCTCCATGTACAGCTTTAATGTGCCTGATCTCGACCGGGTAACAAGTTCGGAATTATTCCCCGACAGCGTGCATATACAGCAGCACTTCTTCTTTGATGATGAAGACGGAACCGCAGCTTTCAACAGTTGGGTAAACCTGTATCCCGCTTCGAGTTATAAAAAGGAAGACAAAGGCAATTACATTGTATTTAAAACGATACAGGGTAAAAGAATGGAGATCTACGCCAATAAACCTCAGAACGAGATACAGGGCAGGAAAGACCTCCAGAAATATTTCGAAAGCAGACACAGGTTCCCCGACCTGATCGTTCACAGGGGGCATAGCTATTATATCCAGAATACCCTGGATTACATGACCAACAGCAACCGCATAGCGATACTGGGCAGTTGCGGAGGATACCAGAACATCAGCAAGGCTATGGAAAATGCGGCAGATGTACATATCATCAGCACCAAGCAGGTGGGCACCATGGCGGTGAACACGGTACTGATCCAGGAGATATCCGAAACCATCAGGGCCGGCAAGGATGTGGTGTGGATGGATGTATGGAAACAGATTGCAGCCAAGCTCAAGAACAATCCCCAGTTTAAGGATTATATCCCTCCTTATAAGAACCTGGGTGCCCGTTTTATCAGGGCTTATAATGAATTGTAGGGCTGCACTTTCTAAATATCTACAGGTTTTCCTGCCGGTTTTTTATTCCTGATGAACTTATAACCCAGACAAAAATTGAATCCTGGGTTTGCATCCGTAAATATTTGTCCGCCAATCTGGTTATGAACCATAAACGGGAACTGCAATTCGGGCGAGAATGTAAAACGTTTGGTAACGGCAAGCTCCAGTCTGAGAAATGCGGAGAACACCAGGCTGAGTTTTGGTCCGTGCGATTCTTTCACTTCATACTGGTCCAATGTCCTCCAGCCGTTATCAAAACGAAAACGATGTCCATTGGGCAGGTGATATATAGTGGTATCATAAACAAACCTCTGGCTGTAATCGATCTTCCTGTCAGCTCCAACAAAACCCTGAATGCCGGCCAGCAGTTTATTCCGGTTATACCTGAACGGAAAGCTTCGCATGATGCTTGCCGCAAGCCCTTTTATATAATTTGTTTCCCTAAATTTAGTTCTGTAGAATAAGGAATCCTGGCGAAAGGTCTCCTTGTTTTCTTCATCGAGGTGAAATGCCACGAAGTGAATGCCGTAATTGTATTTCCTGTGAAGGGTTTCGATGCCCAGCCGTGCGCCACCGGAGTAATAAAATTTCTCGAAGGGTATGACATTAAGCTTTAGCTGCAGTTTAAATGTTTCCTGCGCATTTATCTCTGAAACCAGGCAAAATGCAAACAACAGGCAGATGTTTTTCATGCCCCTTAAACGTCATACTGATAAAGATTATTGCCGGCGCAGATTATAAAAATGAAAGTCGAACTAATCTTGAGTTTGTTAAGGCTTAACAGACAGTTTCGTCAGATGCGCTTGCAAAAAAAGAATAGCGCTGTGTAAGGTAATTTTCTTTGGTATGTGTTCGCCAGGCTCACCCACCGTACTTTTTGGCATTGCTCAAAAAGTAGGCAAAAACGCTAGTCACTGTAAATGCTTTTAGAGAAAACTAGCGGCTCCAAAATTCCGCGCAGCTAATGGTTTTTGCCAATCCGGCTCTACCCCAGGCAAAAACCAGACCCGCTTCCTGCAAACCAAGGCGCATTTTGAACCCTTGTTTTCCTTACTAAAACCATTTAATGTGACGTCCCGCCTGAGCCATAGAGATAGTTTATCCTTATACGTAAACTATGCTTCTCTGAAAAAAAATGAGTCTCACCGAAATTACCTCAGCAGATGGAATGTCCCTTGCAGGTTGTATGTCCTGTTATCGGCGCCCAACGCCTCTATATGATACAGGTAAACATCCTGCTGGCAGCGCTCGCCTTGGAAGGTTCCGTCCCATGGAGCCATGCAGTCCGAGGTTTCGAACACCTTTTCTCCCCAACGGTTAAATACCCGGAAATTATATTTTGAAATATACTGGCCCTTAGGACCGAACTTCTCGTTAATGTCATTCATGTCAGGACTGAAGGCATTCGGAACAAACAGTCTGGAAGCCGGATATGCCTGCGCTTCATTTGACAAACTTACGGCGAAATTATTCGTCGGATTGTGTATATGGCTTACTGCCCGCACCCGGTAAATATAATGAGGTGTGCAGCTTTCCCTGGCGTTCTTGTCAACGAATGAATTTTCAGTGGCCGATGTTTTTCCCACCAGGATAAATGTCCCATCCTCCTGCTTTTGTTCAACTTCATAATACGCAATGTCCTGATCCCACTTCCGGTAGTGATTCCACATCAAGGCGGGCTTTTGGGTGGCCTCGTCAAAATATGCTTTCAGAAGTATGGTTTGCGCCATGTTGCTGACAGGCGTAGTGTCTCCGCAATTGTCTATACCCCTCACCGTATATATGTAGCTGTATTGGTCAACCTTCACATGGTGATCCTCGAAAACCGTATCCAGTGCATCAAAATACTTATAGCTGAATACGGGGTCGCCATTGGCAAAAGTCTTGTACAGCAGGTATCCTTTGATGCCATTTCTGCTCCAGGCATTATTTAACCATTCCACCCTGGAGAATTCATTATTTTCAACAGTGGTCCGCCAGGCATAATTAGGCTTGGTGGTATTTATATAATAGGGCTTTGCTGTTGCCGTATCGCTGTTGGAATACTCTTCAAACCCGCCTGACTGTATGGCTTTGATCCGGTAATTCTTTCGTATATTGCAGGTAATCAGCGTATCGATATAATTCAACTGGTCTGACTTTACGGAATCGAGAAGGACATATGCCTCGGGCAGATCATAATCCTGGCGCCATATCTCGTACCTTGCAATACTGTCGAACCCAATGTACGGAGACCATTTGACATGGTTGGCATCCAGTTGCCCGTAAGCCTTTGTCTCGATTGTGCAGTGTTCCTGCGAAAGTTCAATATCCGATGAAAAGAGACAAAGGTTCTGGCTTGATATCTTGTAACAATAGGATTCCTTGAGTGTGTGGCACTGGGGGTCGATGAACACCGTATCCGAAATATCGGTCACATCCGCCATCCTGTAATACTTATTGTTGGATTCGCGATAGATGATATATTTTGTAAAATCGAAGGTCGGGTACTTTGCAAAAACAAGCTCCACCTGCCTGTTGTTGAGCACTGAAGCCCGGCGTATCGGCACAACAGGCGGCGAAATGGTGTCTCCGACCACGGCCACCTGGGGTTTGATCATGGTATCCTCGCAGTTCAGTATATCCCTCGCAATAAGCCTCACGTCATATTTGCCAGGAGCGTAATAGATATGCGTTACTTTCTGCAGGTTGGATGTATTTCCGTCTCCGAAATCCCATTCATAATGCACAACCGAAGTGTCTGAAGTAACCGTGTTCGTAAACGGCATGATATTTCCCAGACAGACAAATTCCTTATCGGCTGTGAAATCCGCTACCGGGGCAAATATCTTTATCATGTTGTCAAACGTATCCTTGCAGGTTCCCTTATTCTCGGCGATGAACCGTATCTGCTGGTAACCCCTTGCTTCCGGCATGAAGAATGAATCGGTTCCCGGACTTTTTTCGTTGCCGTTGAGGTACCACTTCATTTTTACGTTGGGATCCTCATGGTTGCTGACAGTACTGTGACTCACCTTTATCGGCTGATGATAACACAGTCCGCTGAGGGTTGTCCGGGCATCCGGATAATCGAATACTTCAATGGTATCTACAGGTGGCAGGGTGTATTTGCATCCCAGCGTATCGGATAATATCATGGCAGGGATGTATCGGCCCCTCTGCTTATAAACATGCTTGAAATTATTCCCTTCGCGGACAACACCGTCTCCAAGATCCCATTCCATGGTGGCGGAATCGAGCGTCTTGCCCCTGAAGCCTACAGTATGAGGCAGGCAGCCGTTACCACGGTCAAAATCATATGAACCTCTCGGACCGTTTACAATGACATAGCCCGGTTTTTTGAGGGTTGCGGTACAACCGGACTTACTTGTCACGCGCAACGTTATGTCGTAAGATCCCGGAACGAGGTATAATTTCTGTGGCTCTTTCAGTTGTGAGGTGGTTCCGTCACCGAAATCCCATTCCCATGAAGTCACCTCGCTTGTAAAGGATTTGGAAAAATCCATGAACTGGCATTGCAACGGCGGGCAGAACCGGCCTGTAGGATCAGCTTTGAACAATGGCTGCAGGGTATTGGGTGAGACTTCAAAACTATCTTTGAACACGGTTTTGCATCCAAATTTATCCGTAATGGAAAGCTTGAAGTAATTCATGCCCATGGTCTTAAACTTGGAACTCCAGTTCTGTGCATTCACTGTCTGGCCATTGCTCATTTCCCAGGTATAGGTCATAGGTCCCTTGGACATGGATGAACTGTCTATGAAAGACTTGAAATAAAAGATCGGCGTATCACAGACCGTAAACCTCTGGTACAGGTAACTTGCCACCGGACCTCCGAAAGGCAGCTGGTATTCCTTTTCGGAAATACAGCCATTTCCGGCCTGTACAATGTGTTTCACTGTAATAAAACTGTCCTTTTGAGGGACGGAGAGCACATCATATTTGGTGATCATTGTGCCTGGCTCAATGATGTCATCGCCTATTTTCCAAGCATGGTAATTGTTATCTTTTCCCACCAGGGAATCGATGAGTGTGAGAGTGACCGGCATGCACTTATCGCTGGCAAGGACACTGCTTCTGAGCGTAGCTCCGTTGATATTGAAAATAATAAAATTGGTATCCTGGCATTCGCTGGAATCGTAATGTCCTACCAGATACACTTTATATGATCCCGGCGTCTTGAATATGTATGAAGCCGATTGTTTTGAAGTTGTGTCGCCATTGGGGAATATCCACTTTGAATCTTTAAGTGTGCCGTTGTGACTCAGCGATGCTTTTGAAGGAGCGCAGTTCTGGTTAAGCGACCATTTCAAACCAGGGTCATTTGGAGGAATGGACAAAAGAGGTGATACCGAATCTACACAATTGAAGGTATCATTCCAGCCTTTGATTTTATATTCGGAAGGTTCGTATGATGTAATAATTTCCGGTTTTTTATGGTCCAGGATAATCGTATCATCTTTGGTAAGCAGTACTTTGTTTGCCCAGGAATATGTTGGTTTCAGCGATACCACGGTGTTCTTGCAATCCAGGAATTTAGCCGTCAGATTGATAAACGGCCCATGAAGATAAATCGTGTCGGCCTCTTCGGATTCCTGTATACAACCGAAATGTTTTGCCTGTATCCTTATCTTATACCTTCCGCCTTTGCCCTGGGAAGTCATGATAGAATCTTTGATAATATCAGCAAGGGTATCGCCTTTATTCATATCCGTTTTTGAATAATGTACCTTCAGGCTGAAAATGGCTTTCTGTTTAACGCTGTCGTGGGACGTATTGATAAAGTGTATCGTGTCGTTATTGCATAGATGCTTGTTCAATATTTTGAAAGATGGCGTATAGCGGTTACCGACTGAAATCTTCACTGTATCATAAAGGATACAACCGTTAATGGTTTCGACACGCGCAATTCCAACAAAATTTCCCGGCTTATTGAATTTTTTATTGACATTTTTGGACTTATAAACCGTATTTGAATCGGTGAATGTCCATTGGTATGATTTAACACCTTGCAGCAGGTATTCTTTGATTTTGTAATCAGCGCTTTGGGGCAGGCAGTCCGAAAGGCTCTCCGGAGTAGCTTCAATGCGCTGGGTCCCGACGAGTATCTTGTTCGGCAGTGTCAGGTCCAGACCACAGCCGTAGCTGTTTGTTATGCTGGCAGAAACCTTGTACTCGCCATTTTTCTGGTAAATGTGTTCGATAGGAGTCCCCTTGTTAAAAAACTGGGTGCTGTTATCACCGAATTTCCATACACTTGATACATAATCGTTGCCGCTGATCTTGAATACCGCCTTGTAAGGAGCCTTGCAGCCAACGGAATCCGTAACACTTATTGTAGCTACCGGTTCAGGATTGATCTTTATCGGAATAACCGTCGAATCGCTGCAGCCGCCGCTGCTTACCCTCAGCTTGACACTATAAGTGCCCGGGGCGCTAAAACTGTGCTTCGGGCTTTTGTTAGTGCTGGTGTTACCATCCCCGAAATCCCAGAAAAATGTAAGTCCCGCCGCTGAAGTAGACGTATTTGTGAATGTAAGACTGTCGTTCTGGCACAGCGACCCGGGCGGAACATTGAATTTTGCAGTCAGTTTCTCTACATTCACCTGCTTAGTGACGGTATCGTTGCAACCATTGCCAACAGCCACCAGCCTGACATTAAACTTGCCAAAACTGCCGATATTGGTGGTAAAATCTTTCCCGCTTCCGTTGCTGCCGTCAGTGCAGTTCCATTGGTAACTGCCGGCTCCCGTGCTGGTATTCGTGGCCTTGAAAACTCCGGGCAGCATGCAGCTGTAAGTCTTATCAAGAGTAAATCCGGCTTTAGGAGTTGGCTTGATCCTTACATAGTTAGTCTTGGTTTTCAGGCTTTTGCAGCCGAAACCGTCGACGATTGTAAGACCAATGATGAAAAAACCGCTATAGGTATAACTATGGCCCGGTGCCTGTTTGTTGCTAAGTGATCCATCCCCGAAATCCCATGTCCACTTCGTGATAGTTGTATCCGCTTTTATGGAAAGATCGCTGAAATCCAGTCCTTCTCCAATGCAGCCCACTGTATCGCCTGAGAAATTAGCGGTAGGATTGGCAAAAACGCGCACTGGACTGAATGTCCTGGTGGATTTGTTACCGCTGGCATCCGTTACAGTCAGGGTGACCGTAAAATTCCCCGATTTGTAATAAATGGCCGATGGATTTTTGAGGGTCGATTTGTTACCGTTACCAAAATCCCAGAGGTAAGAACTGATGTTTCCCGTGCTCTGATCGGTGAAATTAACCGTCAACGGCACACAACCTTGTCTGGAGGATAAGGCAAAGTTTGCTACAGGCTGAGCATACGTAAAAGCTAAACCCATTGATAGACACACAATTACACAAAACTGCCTTAAAGAAAGCAAAGTATTTTCCAGTTGTTTGTTTGGAAGACGAAAATACGGGTATTCGCGTTGCTTTAAAAAGTTATTTTTTTGTAAATTAATGCTCTGGAATAACCGGACCTGAATTCGCGTACAGACTTAAGGCGTAGTGTATCAGGAGGATTCCAGTCCAAATTACCCGGGGAGCAATAAATAAAATATGTTGACCTGTCAGAAAAACCAGTATCCGGCACAAAGTGCCTTTCCTTGTAATACCCGAACCTCGGGTCAAGCGGAGCATACATCAGGGGGAATGCGAAACCAATGGTGTCATGCCTGAATGCACCCGAATTCACATAATCAAAGGCCTGGCTGCTGGTTTTTACCAGGTGCCGGTAACTCATATCCGATTCCTCGTACCTTTTCCCATTGTCGATATATAAAAAATTGCAAGCAAGGCCTGCGATTAAAAGCACAATCGGCATCATGCGGTTGATCTTGCCAAACGACCATACCGCAGTGGCAAATAGGATAACGGCAAAGGGTATCAGACTTAAAAAGTAACGTTCTAGGGCGTCAGCAATAGAAGAAAAAACAGTAAATCCGGCGCAGAACACCAGTATCAGCATGATATTCCTGTCATACGGCAGTTTAAGCGTGCCTTTTCTGGCGAGATACCATGCAATGGCTGAAACCAGAATGATGCTGTAAAAAAAACGTCCCTGGTCGATAAAAGTGAATTCTACCGGGTAATCCCATATTTTCTGCAGCATGCTTGCCAGTTCAAGCTTGGATTTCCCGACGTTGACGGGATTAAGGTACCATCCGTAGGTCTGTTTTTGTATCACGAGGAACGCGGCAAAAACGATGAAAGGAATGGTATAGACCAAACAGAGCCAAATGGTGGTTTTCCTATCCCTGTCACCCGCCAGGAAACTGAGCGCATGATTTACAATAAATGCAATCAATATGACCATACCGGTCTCTTTGGTCATAACAGCCATAGTGGCAAACAGCACGGATAACCCGTATCTCTCCCTCGCATGAAAATAGATCGCATAAACAAAACAGAGGGCCAGGAACGTTTCGAGCAGCACCTGTGTCGACTGCGCGATGACCACCGGCTGTGCCAGGCACAGCAGGAAAGCCATCATGGCAATGACATGATTTTTACTTAATGTATAGGCTAAAAGGTAAGTTCCGTATGCCAGGGCCACGGTAAAGATCATTGTGGAAGTGTGCATCACTTCGACACTGCTGCCGAACACAGTGGCTATGGAGGCCATGATGCAATGCAGAAGCAGGGGATGCCCGTAACTCATGTTAGCCGGAATAGCCGAAGGCAGGATAGATATGCCGTGATCCAGCATATAGATCACACCGCTCATGTATCCGGCCATTTCATCCCAGAAATACGGC